>JBKJIA010000075.1:0-74718 GCA_046598735.1 Polyangiales bacterium | reverse complement strand
CGGCTTACCATCCACTGCGTCGCCGGTGGCCGCGAGAGTGCGCCCCTCCTCGAGGAGGAGCAGAATCCGGATGCGTCGCCAAGCGCAGTTCGATTGCGCGCAAGAACCGCGTCGCTCGCCACGCTCGGCGGTCGGTCGGCGCAAAACCTGCGCATGCGGGAGCCTAGCCCAGGCTTTCCGGCCGATTTTCAGCCTCTACAGCGACGCACTGGTTGCGATTGCCGAGCTCCGCGCGCCGAATCTGCTGGTTGGCCCACTCATTGCTCAGGCTAGGGGAGGCTAAGTGCATCGCGCACTGGAGCGATAGACCGCAACCTTACTTTCTGAGTGGAGTGCAGGCGTTCCATGGCGTCGATTCAGCACATCTAGGAGGCACCGTGAACAGCCAACTCTTATTGCGCTTACTCGTTATCTTCGGGCTATTTCTGCTTGGGAGCGCCGGTCCGGCGCACGCACAAGACGCACCTCGCTCAGGGCCCAAGCTCTTTGCACGTGGAGCTCTCGGCCCTGGCTACGTGAAGCTCGAGAACGACCACGAAGACGTGGGTTTGAAGCTCGGCCACGTGGGCGCATATTGGGACTTGGCAGCAGGTATCACCGTCTATAAGAACCTAGCAGTCCATGCCACGTATTTTGGTGGCTTTGCTTATAATCCCGATGTCACCCAAGACGGTAAGAAGATCAAGGGTAGCGCCAAGACGTCGCTCAGCATTTTAGGCCTGGGACCAGGCCTTACCTACCACTTCTATCCGATCAACCTCTATCTATCGTACAGCGCCGGACTAGGCTTCTCGGTGCTGCGCTTTCACGACAACAATCATGTCGGGGCGACGGTCGGCTGGTCCAACTTTGGTTTTGCGAACGAGGTCGTGGTCGGCAAGGAATGGTGGGTCGCGAGGGGCCTTGCCATCGGTGTGGGGGTCCAAGTGCTCTACGCGCGCGTCGCGGATGACGAAGGCAGCGGTGCGAACGTGATCTACAATTCCTTCGGAGGTTCTGCGCTGTTCTCGGCGACCTACCACTAGCAACGATTTCTTGGCCGGGAGAATCAACATGGCTTCAGAACGCTGGGTGTACGGATTCGAAGACCTCTCGACAGCCGAGAAAGATGCGGGAGGAACTTGGGATTCGGTGCGCGGCCTACTCGGCGGCAAGGGCGCCAATCTTGCGGACATGAGTCGCTTGGGAGTACCTGTGCCACCTGGGTTCATCATCACAACCCGTGCGTGCAATGCATACCTGGCTGCGAAAGGCAAAGCACCTCCCGAGTTGTGGAAGCAGGTCGATCAAGCGCTTGCCCGCCTCGAGGAGCAAAGCGGTAGGCAGTTCGGTAACGCGGACAAACCCTTACTGGTCTCATGTCGCTCCGGTGCGAAGCTCTCCATGCCCGGTATGATGGATACTGTCCTCAACATCGGTCTCAATGAGGACGTGGTGCGAGGCCTCGCAAGCTCAAACGACAGTGAGCGTTTCGCTTACGATTCCCAGCGGCGCCTGATCCAGATGTTCGGCTCGGTCGTGCTTGGACTGCGCGACGAGCTGTTTGAAGACATTCTCAGTGGCTATCGTAAGCGCCGCTCGGTGACTGCTGACACCGGCTTGAGTGCGCAGGACCTCCAGGAAGTCGTCGCTGATTTCAGTGCGTTGGTTCCGGCCTTTCCAAGCTCGCCCAAAGAACAGCTGCGCATGGCGATCGAAGCGGTGTTCCGCTCCTGGGGTGGTAAGCGAGCCGTCGACTACCGCAACGCCTCGGGCATCGCTCACGACTTGGGCACGGCAGTGAACATCCAATGCATGGTGTTCGGTAACTTGGGTGATGATTCCGCCACCGGCGTTTGCATGTCGCGCAGTGCCACGTCCGGCGAAAACGTGCTCGAAGGAGACTACCTTATCAACGCCCAGGGCGAAGATGTGGTGGCAGGCATTCGCGCCACGAAGCCTATCGCGGAGCTTGGAAAAGACATGCCCGCTATGTACGAGCAGTTGCGTGAAACCGCCAAGAAGCTCGAGGCCCACCATCGTGACATGCAAGACATGGAGTTCACGATCGAGCGCGGAAAGCTATGGTTGCTGCAAACACGCGACGGTAAGCGCACGGCCCAAGCCGCTGTGCGTATTGCAGTGGACATGGCCGAAGCGGGGCTTATCTCGCGCGAAAAGGCGTTGTTGCGCGTGAGGCCCGAGCACATCGATTTCTTTCTTCATCCTCAGCTGACGGTGGAGGCGCGGGCATCTGCGGTTAAATTGGCCAGCGGTTTGAACGTATCGCCAGGCGCAGCGGTGGGCGTGGTGGCGTTCGATGCCGATCTTACTGAGACGTGGGTGAAGCAGGAGAAGAAGCAAGTGATCATGGTCAGGCCAGAGACCAAGCCCGATGACGTACATGGCATGCTGGCGGCCGAAGGTATTGTGACGAGTCGCGGCGGTCGTACCAGCCACGCCGCCCTCGTGGCCCGTCAGTTCGGCAAGCCCGCGGTGGTCGGCATCGACGCCTTGGTGGTGGACCTGCACGCACGCACCATGAGTGTCGGCGATCGCGTGGTGCGTGAAGGTGAATGGATCTCCGTCGATGGCACGAGCGGCGAGGTGTTCCTGGGTAAGCTCGACACCATCATACCCAATCTCGAAGATCCCTTTTTGGCCAAGTTGCTCACCTGGGCCGACGGAGTACGCAGGTTGGGTGTACGCGCGAATGCTGACTATCCTGTCGACGCTGCGCGCGCCCGAGCCTACGGCGCGGAAGGGCTGGGTCTCGTGCGCACCGAGCACATGTTCTTCCAGGCGGAACGGCTACCGATCATGCAACGTATGATCTTGGCTGAGTCCGCCCCAGAACGGCAGGCAGCGCTGCTGGAGCTCTTACCCTTCCAACGTGCTGACTTTGCGGGTTTGTTCCGTGTCATGCGAGATCTGCCGGTGATCATCCGCCTGATCGATCCGCCGCTGCACGAATTTCTGCCCAATCACGATGCGCTATCGGCTGCGCTGACCGATCATAAGATCCGCCTCAGCCACGCCAGTAATCTCGAAGAGCTCGATCGCTTGCTCGCGCAAGTGACCAGCGAGCAGCGCATGCTGAAACGCGTCGAGGTCCTGCGCGAGGCCAATCCTATGCTGGGCACACGCGGCGTGCGTCTGGGTATCCTGTTTCCAGAGCTCACTCGCATGCAAGTCCGCGCGATCTTCGAAGCGGCCTGCGACGTGAGCAAGGAGGGCATCGTAGTCAGGCCCGAGGTGATGATCCCACTAACGTGCCATGCGAACGAGCTTGCGAGTCAGCGCAGGTTGCTCGAGTCCGAAGCCAAGGCCGTACTCGAAGAGCGTAAGGCTAAGATCGAGTACTCCTTTGGCACGATGATCGAGATTCCACGCGCTGCCTTGACAGCCTCGGAGCTTGCCAAGCACGCGGAGTTCTTCTCATTCGGTACCAATGATCTTACCCAGACCACCTATGGCATTAGTCGCGATGACGCCGAACGCGGTTTTCTCGTGCGCTATTTGCAGGAAGGCATCTTGGCGGAAAATCCCTTCGCGCATATCGATCCCGAGGGCGTCGGGCGTTTGATGCGTATCGCCGTCGAAGAGGGCCGCGCGGCACGGCCAGCACTCCGCGTGGGCATCTGCGGTGAGCACGGTGGTGATCCGGCTTCGATCGCCTTATGTCACGAGCTCGGCCTGGACTACGTGAGCTGTTCACCCTTTCGCGTTCCTGTCGCACGCTTGGCTGCGGCTCACGCCGCGCTGCGTGCGACCCACCATTAATGTCTAGTTGCCGGTTTGAACGACGCCATCGATGTGGCGTTCGCGGCCGCTGGCCGTGATGCGATAACCATCGCTGCTCTGCGCTACTTCGGCGCCATGACATAATCCGCCTCCGCAGCTACTAAGCTGAACATGGGGAGCAGGGGGAGGCACGCTATGACAGCTGTTGCAAGGCGCAGGGTCACTGGGAGGCTCTGCCCAGCGGGGAGAGACCGCGGCCGAGCTTAGACCTGCGCCATGACAGGCCACGTCCTGACAGCTGCGCGTCGCTAGATCAAAGCGCGGTGCCAATCCATCTGCCGGAACTTGGTCTGAAAAGGAAACCAAGACTTTCCCATCGAGGTGCCCCTCCGCATCCAAAGATGCGGGTACAGCGTGGCAGCTAGTGCAGGGGACCGCACGCATGACCAAGGACGTACGATGGAGCTGATGCACTGCGTCCGCGGGCCACGCATTCTCTCCGGTGCCGTGACAGGAGCCGCAGCTGGCGTTGCCGCTCCCTATGTCGACCTTACCATTGATGTGTAGCGGGCCGGGTGTCAGCGTGTTTGCCTGCTCACCCATTTCGCTGTGACACGAGTCGCAAGTTCCCGCGTAGTGAGCAGGAGGTGGGCTTTGGTGGCAACTGTTGCAATCGAGCACCGCGGGCTCGCCCGAATCCGTGCTCTGTCCCTGCCAAGCGGGCGTCGCGCGTGTACCGCCCCGTGCATGACACCCCACGCTGCACTGCATACTCTTCTGGTCGTAGGTCGCGTCGCTTCCGGCCAGTCGTGAATCGAAGTGCACGTCGATCTTACCATTGGCATGAGCGCCGGAAAAAAGATCGCGGGGGGGCAGCTCGTGACAGGTGGTACAGGGCAGGGGTGCGTTGCGGAACTGTAAGGCGTCGAGATGGGCAGCGTGCGCGCCCGGAGCCGTTTGTTCGAAATAGCATGGATCGCGGGGTGGATACGCGCGCTGTCCTTGACCGTGACAGGTGGCGCAATCGAGCACGCCATTGGAAGTGTCGTGGCAGCTTGTGCAGTCGGGCGCGCCTGGAGCTGCGAAGCGCACCCCGTCCGGGCGCACAGGAGCGCCTGCGTGACATGCGCCGCAGACGAGCGGCGCGGCCGGGCTATGCAGGGGAGCCCAATCATCATTCGCCGCCAGCGTGCCGTGCCAGCCTTGGCTGCGTGGATCGCTGATGCCTGCTGCGTGCACCTGTCCGGGCCTGGCAGGGGCTCCAGCGCGGACCCAGCGCGCCAATAGCTGTTCCTGTTCTTGATCTAGTAAGGTGCGGTGGGTGGCACTGCGTAGCGCCGCAATCAGGGGCGCAGTGGAACCGGCAGGTGCCGTCATCACGCGACCATCCTTCGTGCAACCGATTGCCCCATAATATGTGTTAAGGGTATAGCCTGCTGCAGGCTGTGGGCCGCTGTGACACTTGACGCATTCCGCATCCAGCACAGGCTTCACATCTGCAAAGGTCGGCCCGCTGTCCTCGTCGAGCACCCGTCGCTCTCGGCACGCGAAGGGTGCTGCGCACAACACAACCATCAGAAGCAAGCGGATAGTATGATGACGTGTCATGGCGACTTCCGCGGACTGGGCGCACTGCGAAAGGCGTGACAACCATCGCAGCGCGTGGCCGTCGGCTGATGATCCACTCGCTCCTTGTGGCAAGTCAAGCACCCTTCGCGCGCACCGGGGGCTTCTGTGGCATGCACCTGATGACAGCTGTTGCACCGACTCATGTGCTGCGGCACCTCATGCAACCCTGGAAGCTTAGTCTTACTGTGACAGCTGGAACAATCAGCGACCGCCTTACTGGGCGTGGCACCGTGGGGCTCATGACAACTCTGGCAAGGACCATGCTTCTTGCTAAGGTGGCTAGTTTGCTCGCGGTGACAGCTGGCACAGTTGCCTGCCTCTTGAGCACCTGAGTGTGCATCATGGCAGTTGGTACAGGTAGCGTGTCCAGCATGGACCTCACTCGCTTGCTCACGGTGACAGCTGCCACAAGGCAGCGGTGCGCCCACCCCTCCGTGGGGCAGCGAAGTATGGCACCCCTGGCAACGAGCATGTCCCTTCTGCTTGCTGACAGCACTCAACTCTTGGGCGTGGCAGCCCGCGCACGCAGTTTGAGCGTGACTCGCTGGGTTGAAAGCATGGGGAGCATGACAACCAGTGCAAGCCACGCCGGGCGCATGCGCAGACTTCTGATCGTGGCTTATCTCGCGATGACAACCGACGCAGTCAGCGGGTTGCGTGCTGCTCGACTTGGGATGAGCAGCGTGGCAGCTCGTACAGGCCGTGCGTGCATCGACACTCGGATCGTGCTTGAGCTGTACGTCACGATGGCAGCTCAGGCATACGTTTCCGAGCCGCGCTGACTCGCCGGCTGCGTGGGGCGCGTGGCACGCGCTGCATTCGGCGTGCCCCTTACCTGGCAGCGCGCGCTGCCCTGAATGGCACGATTGACAGGGTTGTACCTCGGCCCTGCTAAAGCCGTGGGGAGCATGGCAACCACCACAACTGTGTGCACCACCATGGGCAGCGGCGGAGGCGGGCACGGGTACCTTACTGTGTTCGTTGTGGCACTCGATGCAGCTGGTCTGAGCGTTCTCGCCGGCCGCATGCACGCGATGGCAATCGAGGCATTGACTTGCGTTTGGCACGTCGCGATGGCCATGCTCGACCATGACCTTATGGCAGGTCTGGCATGCGATGGCTGATACGCTGTTGTCGTGTACATCGTGACAGGTGGTGCAAGCCTGCTCCGCGTGCACCACCACAGCCGGTACATCTGCCTGTGCCTTACTGTGACAGCGCAGACAATCATCTGCCTTTACATTGGGGTCGGGCCCAAAGCCATGGCAGCGCACGCACTCCGCCACCGTTTTCGGGTCGCTAGACGTGTGAGGATCGAGCGCATGCCCCTGCTCGTCCACCGCGACCAGGGCGTGATCTATCTTAGCTTCGTGCTCGTGACAGTTGACGCATGCCGTGGGGCCGGGGCGATCGAAATGCTGTTCGGCTTCCTGATGGCAGCCATCGCAGTCAAGACTCAGGTCCGTCACGTGGGTCTGGTGTCCTGGCCCGAAGCGATACACGGCCCAGGTCGCCTGCACGTAGGCTGTCGGGGAGGGTGGCGCCGTGGCCGCGCGCAGCTCCAGTGCATACACGGCGGCCCACGCGAGAGCTCCCAGAGCACAAATAGTAAGGCTTACCAAGAGGGCGCGTTTCATAACGGCCCCTGGTGGCACAGTCTGCATGGCATCTCGGTCCATGCCTTCTGACTGTTGAAGCCTGCAGGATGTGGGTTACCACCAGCGGCTCCCACGCGATGACAGCTCACACACAACTGCTCGCCCGCTCCGCTATGGCAACTAGCGCATGACACGGGATCGAGACGCGCCGCACTTCCGTGGGGATTGGGTTCCCCTGGCAATCCCACCCAACCTTGGGGGTGAGGCGAGGCACGGCCTTCTCCGGCTGCCACCTTCTCCCGACTATGGCAGGAGCGACAGGAGGACTCGCTATGGCAGGTCACGCACGCAGCAGGATCGGAGCGCGCCTCGAGGGAGTGCCGCGCCAAGAAACCCGCACGGTGCATATCAGCACGCTCAGGTTGGTCGAAGTGCAGTCGGCTTGGTAGGGCGGGTAGCGTGGTGCCATGGCACGCGGCACAGGTGCGCTCGCTATGGCAGGTAGTACATAGCTGCCCTTCGCTCGCAGCGCGCACGCCATGTTCGCGCATGAAGTCCGGGCCATGGACCACGTGACTCTCGGGCAGACTGCGCTCGACCTGCAGATCCACATGGCAACCATCGCAGTCGGTAACTTGCCACTGCTTCTCATGCCGATGGCAGGTGAAGCACGTGGCCATGCTGGGACGTAATGGACCATCCCCCGTGCCCACATCCATATGACAGCGAATGCAATTACCCTTGGCCGCATCAACATGCGCGGGATGCTCGAACTTGAGGTGCTCGCGTGCGACCACGGCTTGCTGACGCAAGGTGTGTGAACCGTGGCACTGGTTGCAGGCGCTCGGGTTATGGGGCTGCTCGTGACAGCTCACGCAGTCCTGGGTGTCAGGCAAATGCATGGCGCCGCTTTCGCCGGCGACCTCTGCGCCCTGATGACACTGAAAGCAGTGGATGCCTTGGAGCACGTGAGCGCGATGCTCAAACGGTTTGTCACCAACAGCCTTGATCCCGAGCATGGCCGCACACGCCACGAGCATGGTTGCGGCCAGAAGCAACAACGGCGTGCCGACTTTCATGTCGCGCCGACATGGTAAGCTACCCGTAGCAAGGCTTGAAACAGGCGCACGAATTGCGGGGAGGAGCTGCCCTCTACTCCCGCACTAAGGTGCCAGGCATCGTTGACTGCATAGCGACTGGACAGTCTGCCCCAAGGCCAGAGTCGACCGCGCATCGCAGGCTCATCGGGCGCCACTAGCTCGAGCTCGGCCGTCAGACGGATCGCCTGCACGACGTCGCGATAGGCGAGCACGCGCGCACCAGTCCAACGTTGCCCGGTCACACCGTCGCGTGTGATAGCGCCCTCGATCGCACTTGCGCCCTCGTCGTCGAGCCACAACCTGGCAGCGAGCTTGAGGCGAGCGCCGTGTGCGCCGTCGAGCCCGCGGTACGCAGCGAGCCCCTCGAGCCGCAAACGCGGAGCAACGCGGATGCGACCACTCATTCCACTCTGCAAGCTGGGCGCATCACTAAGTACGCTGAACAGTGAGGTGGCAGGTAAGATCAACGAGGCATTGCGCAAGGTGGTAAACAGCTCCGCTCGCCGGTCGATGCTACCCATGGATCCGGTAACACTAACCTCGCTCATGCCTGCCGAAAGCAAATCGTAAGAAAAGCGTCCGCTCAGATCGGTGCGCGCCATAGGATAGAGCACGGCATCTGCTCCCACTTCTCGATCGGCGCTGCGGCCCCTGTCGCGCTGCTCGACATACGAAGCACCGAGCGCTCCCCAGCGACCGAAGCGCTGAGCGAGCCTACCGCCCACCAACCAATCATAGCTGCGACTCGCAAAGCGCGGCACCACGGGCGAGCCAGAAAATGCTTCTGCGGAGAAACCTGAAGGTGTTTGCAGACGCACCGAGCCGCCATCCATGTGAATCGGACGCACCGCACCTGTGGTCAGCACGAAGCGCCCCGCCCGCGCTTGCAGGTGGCCGGTCGGATCCTGCACCACCGCTGCGAGCACCACCACATCCCCGGGCGAGCCAGCAGGCAATGGCGACTGTCCGGTCCAGATCTGAGTCTCCATACGCAGCCACGGATAGACTTTGGAGGTTGCTTCTAGATTGACGAGCGCCGCGGGTTGATAAGTTTGTCCCCATCCCTCCAGGGTCAACGTAAGGGGCTGGGCCAGTGCGCTGTTGGTCTCCCCGCAAAGCCAGCTGAGTGTTATCCATAGGCTTAGGCATGCCCGGTGCGACGCCGTGCGCACCTGCCTGGTCGGCCTGGTCGCTTGGCCTGTTCGCCGCTTATGCGCGAGGTTGGAGCGCGTTAACATGCACCTGCCCGCTTGTGCTTTACATCGCGGCAGCGGCGCGTACTTACCGCGAAAGCATGTCTACTAGCGGCATCGTAGCTCTCGTCTGTGCAGCGCTCGGTGCGTTGATCGTGCTTGTCTATTTGATCAAGCGTCCGACCTTTCACTTCGCAACCCAGCTTTGGCTTTTCCTTGGCTTGGGGGTGCTGCCGATCCTGAGCGCACTCAGTGGCAACGCCGCCGGGCTGCAAGCCACCAAGGAAGTGCAGTTTTGCGGATCCTGCCACGTGATGCTGGCACACACTGGCGACGCGCAAGATCCTCACAGTCAATCGCTTGCGGCCCGACATAGTCGCAACCCCGCTTTTGGCGAGGAGAGTTGTTACACCTGCCACGCGGACTACGGCATGTTTGGAGCGGTCTTTACCAAGTTGAACGGTATGGTCCACGTCAAAGAATACTTGGGAAAGTACCGTAAGCAGACACTCCAAGAGACCTTGCCCGAGCTCGCGCTGTATAAGCCCCTCCCCAATACCAACTGCATGCACTGCCACAGCACGACCACCCGCCTTTGGCTCGACGTGCCCGACCACGGGTCGGCTCTGCCGCAGGTGCGAAGAGGGGAGGTAAGCTGCGCGAGTGCCGGTTGTCATGGCTATGCCCACCCATTCACTAAGGCAGCCCGAGAAGAGGCGAAGAAGAAAGCCGCCGGAGCTAAGGTCCCCACGCAAGATAGAAAGGTGTCGCCATGAGCCCTGCTGCGCGCGCTCCCGCGTCTGATCCATCCGATACAAACCCCGCCCGCGGGCTTCGCCGCCTGAGTGTTGCGCAGATGGTGCGTGCCTCCTGCGTGGCGAGTCTCTTGTCGATGGGACTGATGTGCTGGTCCGTGCTCGATCCGACACCGTTTCCTGTGATCATCTCGATGAGCGTAGGTCAGGCGGTCGGCACCTTGGCGCTGCTTTGTTACTGCGCTGCAGTCGTGCTGGCGCAGCTGCAGGCAAGGCAAGCCGGCAAGGCGACCGCCGCGCGCGACGCTCGCTGATTGGCGTGCTCGGTGATCAGGGCGTGCGCGGGCTAGACGACTCATGGCTTGTTCGAAATCGCACTGTGGCAGTACGCGCAGCCGTCCGTGGCCGCCGTGGGTTGCTCCGCTTGCTTCGCCCGACTCACAAACCTGAAACGGTGGCTTGTGCGATCCCCCATGAAGTACGCAGCGCTTTGCCCAGGCACGGCCTGATCGAGCAGGCCTCTTGTGTGTGCACCGGCGGCGCCGGTCTTGACCATGTGACAGCGCGCGCAAGTGAGTTGCGTTTGATCCACCCCACGCACGTGATCGTAGCCGACCTTGGCGAGCGCGTGTGCATGCAGGTCTTTGGCTGCCGCGTGACAGCCTACGCAGCCATTTGAATCACTGCTCGCATAGCGCAAATCGAAGGGGAGATCTCGTTCGCGGTGGGGAGCATGGCAATCGCTGCAAGTCGCCAACAGGTTACCGTTGCGATACTTAGTAGACTGTAGAAAATCCGTGTATTGCTGGCGACCGAGACGGGAGTCGCCGGAGCCAAAAAACACGTCGTTGCCGGATTCGATCGCCGACACGTGGCCTGCAAGAAACTCGCTGCGCCGCAGGCCTGCGCGCGGCATGTGCATGTGTTGATCGAGCGGCGTGAGGGCGCCGCCGATTCCGAGATGACGACCATGACAGTTGCCGCACAGCATCGTCTGACGTTCTGGCGTGAGCAGCTGCGGCGACACGATATGTTGGCCGCGCGGGCTGCGTTCGATGTGCTCGGAGCCTGGCCCATGACAGGACTCGCAGCCCACTGCTAAGAGCTCCTTGCGACCATCCCCATCCAAGTCAAACACGCCATCGCGTTCCGCCACAGCGGAGGCCCTGAAACCCTCTGCCGCATCACCCCGCAGGGAAAGGCCGGTCACGTGACAACCTGCGCATTGCCGGTCGAAGGCCTGCGTGAAGGCCGGCTGCGAAAGGCTACCTTGAGCCAGACTCACCCAATCTTCGGCTCTATATGCGACCCACCGAAAGTCGCGGTAGGAAGGTAATGTGTCGTCGCCCGCCAGTTGGTAGCTAAAAGGTAAGATGAGATAGGTGAAGCCTCCGGCCGGCAGTGCCACGCGAGTCACGTACTGCTGATAAGAGAGTGCACCGCCCAGGGTGAGCACGACCGGATAGCGCGCGACTGTGCTGGCGTCCGGCGTTTCGAGCTCCACGTAAAACGCGCCCAGCGTCCCCTCCGCTAAGGTGCGATCGCGCAGCAGTCGGGCACGCATCCGAACGCTGCTTAGATCGGCCGGTGCCGTGCTCCTCACGCGACAAGCGGGCAAAGGTGCGCGATTCGCCGCGCAATCGTAAAAGTATAAGATCGTGCCCCGCTCGAAGGCGTGCAGTGCTTCGTCGATGCGCGGTGCGGGGGCAGTGTCCTGCATGGGGGAGCTTTGTCCTGGCACGCGCAGCGTCAGCGCGTGGGCGCTCGCAAAGCTCGAGTGCCGAGCGTGGCAAGTCACGCACGGTGAGGAGCCTACGTATCGGGCCTCAGCCGAGGGTACGCTACTGACGACCAGATCTAACCGTGCGCCGCGTAAGGTTTCCGCAGCTCGCGGCGTTCGCCCGGCATCGCCGCCGGGCAAATGCGCGCCATCTTCGAGCGCAGGCTTATACACCACAAAGAATGCGCCTTCGGGGATGGGCGCCAAACGGTAGTTGCCTTGGGGATCGCTGAGCGCGCTCGGCAGCATGTCAGCTTCGAGATCGAGAATGTCTTCGAGGGGCTCATCGTGGCTTGCGCGGGACGAAAGCTCCGCGGACACAGTAAGGTCGATGGGCATGGTCGCAAGCTCCGCGACGCGTTGCGCGGGCACGAGAAAGACGCGACCCCCCACCACGGGCATCCCCGCGCGGTCGCGTACGAGCCCGAATACGCCGTCGAAGGCTGCGCCCGCATCTACGGTCGCGGCGTCAGACTTGCCAGCATCGAGTACTGCGCCGCCATCGCGAGTGCCCGCGGGCCCCGCAGCTCCCGCTTGGCCCGTTCGCCCGCGCGGTCCCATTGGCCCCTCGCACGCGTAGAAATGGCACGCGCACGTGAGCACCAGCGCCGTAAGTCTTATGCGGGCCACCATGGCATGGAAGTCGAGGTCCATGGGACTAAGGTCCGGTAACCTTCCCCTCGGCATCCAATATGGCGGTCTGAGTCGGCGGGTCTCCCTCGGGCAACGGCAAGAAGTAGGTCCCCGCGGCGTGACAGCTTGCGCAGTCGCGCACGTCACCTGGAAACGGTACCGCCGAGAAGTCTAGCTTTGGGAACGGCGCAGCTGCGCTGAATCCGTACGCGTAGTAGGGCAGCTTCGCGACGCCCTTGCCGTGGATGCGGTGCACCAACGTCGAGAAGCGTAAGGAGGTGGTGGCGCCCGCAACCTTGTTCGCGCCTTGACGTACGCGAGTGTCGAGCGTGCCCGTGTGACACATCACGCACTGCTCCACGTTTTTGGCAAGAATGCCGCCACCGTGACCACGCAGGTCGCCGTGGCAGGAGTTACATTTGGCAGTCTCAACGACAGGCCGTCGCACCAATAGCTCCTCGCTGGCTGTAAACGCGGCCGCGGGATTCTTCAGCATGTCGGTGCGATCGTTATCCGGAGCTATCCCAGGCGTAGGATCGTAAGCGCCGCGCAGGCTGAGCGTGTAGCTGTCAAGCTCTGGGTCGCCAAGACTGCCTACGGTTTCGCGCAAGGTTTTGGGTAGCGCGAAAGTAAACTCGCCCGGATGCGTGGCATCCATGGTGAGAGCCGCGAGCTCCGCCTTGGTAATGGGCACGATGGTGTTGCCGCTCAAGCCGTAGCCGCTGTTAGGACCATTGATGAACACACTCAGCAGCGACAGGTTGTCGACGCTCGTGACTGGCAGGATCGCGCCTGTGGCACGCGTGCCCGTACGCGCCCTGATGCGAACTGCTGGGGCACTATCTGCAGTCACGACGGAGACACTCAGGATTTCGAGCTCGAATACGCTGGCCGTGTCGAGATTCAAGAACGTCTTGTGCGCCTCGAAAGCATCGGGAACGTTACCGCCCGGAGCGTGACAGGCCGCGGTGCCGCAGGTCGCATCGGCGTTGAGCTGAAATGGGTGGCCTCCGGCCGCTGGCGCTTTGTCGATGTTGTCGTGACAAGACGTGCAAGCCGTGCGCGTACCGTTGGTAATCCAACGATCGCCGTCGCTCTTGGTATGACAGCTCTGACAATTCTCGATCGGCTGGGGGTAACCCACGCGCGAGAAATCAGCCGTGCTCAGCCCGCGCCCGACGATGCTGTACGGTGTGCCGGCACGCACGCTAGGCAAGTTCTTACCGCGGTGAATGCGATGAATCATCACATTCAGATCCAAGCTATTGCCGCTCTCGGGGTCGAGCGCGCCCTGGGAATGGCAGGTCAGGCATAGCTGCACGTCCTGTCGTGCGCCCCCGTGGGCCGAAAGCGGGTTATGGCAGTTATTGCAGGTCTCAGTCTTGACCGCGTCGCGCATGCGAGGCGTCGCGTTCGCGTCGTTCGGTACGAAGAAGCGCTCGGCGTTGGCAACAAAACGCACGCCGTCCAAGGTGCGCGTCGCGTATAACCCCACCACATGACTTGCGGTCGCGTCGTAGCCAACCGGCAAGGTGTAGAAAAAGGTATAGTCATACACGCCGTCCGACACGGCAGTGAATGTGCCCGTGCCGGCTTCCGTGGTTGGCTGTTGGACTGTTCGCGGCGTATTTGTACCCAGTGGATAAGCCGCTGAATCGAGCTGCGTGACGGTGCGATTCAAATAGCTCTGGTAGGGCCCCGCCAGCTGCGCCGTGCCCGCCGCATTGCTGATCGTGTTGACCTTCGCGAGCGTGAAGCTGAACGATACACCCGTGCGTGCTAGCGGTGCGCCAGCTCCGTCGCTGAGCTGCAAACGCACGCGCGCCTTACGCGTCACCGTGTCGATCTCGCTGCTGATCATCTGCACCTTGAGTCCAGGCAGGCCCAGCTCGAGGCGACTATGCACGCGCGAGACCGGCTCCAAACTGGTTTCACGATGGCAGGTGCCACAGGTCTCCTGGGGACCCGCGTCGAGCTGCACAGTCATCACCGTAAAATGCGCCTTTGCTTGATCGGAATCGTGACAAGTGCCGCAGCTCGCCGTCGCCGCGCCGACCTTGGCCCCTGCGGCCACCACTTTAGTCCCAGGTAAGGTTGCATGGCTGCCGTCGGGACAGACGATGTCAATGCTGCCGTCGCTGGCTTGGGTCACGCTGCAGACGCCACCTGTGCCTGTGCCTGCGTCAGCCGCCGCCGCATCGAGGGTCACGCTCGACCCATCGGGGCAACGGATCGTGACCACATTCGCGTCGCGCTCCACGCTGCAAGCAGACCCGGCCACGCCGCCATCCACCGGGCGGGGCGGCACTAAGGTGCTGGTGCTGCCGTCGGCGCAAGCGATGGTAACGCTGCCATCGCTCTGCTCTGCGACTGAGCACGCTGCGCCGTTCTTGCCGTCATCAGCACAGGCGCTGCACAGCGCCACACAAAGCAGCCCAAACCCTACGTTAATAGCTCGAATGTTCACTGAAAACCCCGCGTGCGCGAAAGCCGCTGCCGGCGCGCGTCGAAGTCCCAACGCCGCCTACTATCGCTCCGAGCAAGTCTCGGGCGACCCGAGGTAAGTACACTCGGATTGGGGACCGGACAGGGGAATCTTGGAGAAAACTAACTGTCCCGTTGTATGAGACAATGGCTCCCCGAGCGATGCGCGGCGAACATTTTGCGTGCTCGGCAAAGCGAGACGAAGGCTTTGCGCCAACGCAAGCTCCAGGCAAAAAAGTTTTGTGCGAATCTTGCGCCACCCTGCGACATTCAGCGGGTTTTTCCGCTGGCACGGCGCGTGCTCATTAAGGTCATGGTACCCGTTTGTCATGTCGTCTTGTCACGTTAGGAGGAACCTATGCCGCTCCAATACCAAGTGCGAGACTACATGACGTTCGCCCCTCACTCGATCCCCATCGAGCAGACCCTGGAAGCTGCTTCCCACCGTATGCGTGAGCTCGGGATCTGCTACCTGCCCGTGGTCCGGGAAGGGGTGTTGAGCGGAGTGCTGTCGGAGCACGACCTCACGTTGGTGGGCGCTCTCGACTTGGACTTGGCAGAGGTTACCATCGAGGAGGTATTGACATCCGAACCGCTTACCTTGACCGAGGACACACCCGTGGCACGGGCGGCGCGTGCCATGGCCGCTCACAAGGCCGACTGCGCGGTTGTGATGCAAGGCAAGCGTCTCGTCGGCCTCTTCACGAAGAACGACGCGATCAGGGTCCTGGCCGAGCTGATCGAGGCGGATCAGCCCGAATCATTGCAAATGACACCCAGCCAGGTCCGCAGTGTGATTTTGAGCGAGCACGTCAATATCCGAGCCTTGCTTCTTCGTTCCGAAGAACACGCGCAGCGCATCCTTTCGGGCGGTGGCTTTGGCGATCAGGAGGTCCTGTCATTGCGAGGCATCGCTTACCAACTCTACACGGGTCTGTGTCGCCACATGGAGCTCGAAAATCGCCTGCTCGCGCCCGCGCTTGCAGCGCTGGACGCGTTCGGGAAGGTGCGCTCTGATCGTCTGATCGCCGAGCACGTTGAGCAAAGGCGATCGCTCGAACGGATCGTGGCCCAGTTCGACGAGCCGTCGGAGCCACCTGCGGCCATGGCAGCAGCGCTCGCGCACCTGATCACGACTTTCCGCCAAGACATGGACATCGAGGAGCAAATGCTGCTGCACCCAAGTTTGCTGTGCGACGACCTGATAGCGCAAGACGCCGAAGCCGGCTGACCTTACTCTTGGAATTCAGGCGCTAGACTTGCGAGTGCGCGTTTGGATCCACGTGCTCACACGCTGACGTCGACCTCGACGCGCGCACGGGACCTATCGAGCAGCTCCGCCAAGCTCGGTGCGATCGCATCCGCAAGCCGCCAAAGGTCCGGCACCAGTGCGGTAGCGGCAAGAAACCCAAAGTCGAGGTGCCCTACATAGCTCATGACGGTGATGTTGAGCCCTGCACCCTCGATCACAGGGCCCATGGGGTAGGCGGCGGTAAGCTTCGACCCATCGAGATAGATGGGCATGGGCGGGCCAGGCACGTTCGAGATCATGACGTTATGGAGCGGACGGTGCAGGCTCGATAGCCGATACTTAGAGTAGACCCGGGTACTGGCCGTAAAGAGGACCGGCGATGAAAGCTCGGCCCAGTCGCCCATCGTCTCGTTCCCGAAGGTGCGGAGCTCTTCCTTGGCACCACTTGCCGTGCTGCGGATGGCGAGGAGCCTTTCCACAGGGTCCTCCAGGTTGGTGGCCAAGGAGGTAAACATCACGGCTACATGGTTACTACCGTGCGCGTGAATGTCGCTCCTGGGTACTGCGACGGGGCAGGCTGCGACAAGCGGAGCGAGGGGGAGGTCGCCTTTGGGCTCGAGATAGCGACGCAGCGCACCGGCGCACAGTGCGAGCACCACGTCGTTGACCTTCACGGAGTATACCTTACAGATCTCGCGCACCTCCTCCAGAGAAACGCGCGCAAAAGCGGCAGAACGTTGGGCAGTGATCGGAGCGTTGAAGGGGGTGCGTGGAACATCCAAGATGGGAGTGGCGCCGGCATGGTATTCGCTGTCGCTTCGTCTGCTTCGAATCAGATCGAGGGCCTTGGCCGTACGCCCATAGATGCGGCCGATTTGGCGCGAGGCTGTCAAACGATCGAGCAGCGCGTCGCGCATGAGCTTGGGCGTGCTGGGCATCCCGTCGTGCGCAGTCAGTGTTGATGCCACGGGTGCGCTCTTGGCCGGTTCCTTCGTCATGCTGAACAAACTCGCGAGCAGCCCAGCTCCGGCCATACCATCCGCAAGGCAATGGTGAAGTTTCGCGAGCAGAGCGAACTGGCCCTGTGCGAGGCCCTCGATCACCCAGATTTCCCACAAGGGGCGTGAACGATCGAGTGGAGTGCTGTTGATGCGACCGCACAGATCTGCAAGCTCCTTCGTTCCACCTGGCAGCGGACAGGCGATCCGCTTGAGATGGTGGACTGGATGAAAGTGAGGATCCTCGACCCAAACCGGGTGGTGGAGTCCCAACGGTACCTGCACGAGCTTGCGGCGTAGCTTAGGGGTTTGGTAGGCCAGCTGTTCGAGCAAGGCTTCGAGTCGGGTATGGTCGTAGCCTCCAGGCGCTTCCCTAGGATCCAGGAGTGCGAGCAACGAGACCTGCATGTGCATGGTCGGCGTCTCCACGTAGAGAAAAGTCGCATCCAGTCCGCTGAGTCTTTCCATACTTATCCTCGCATCGACGATGCTCCTCGCACACTCAACAAGCATGCCAAGCGAGTAACATGAGGGACTCGTCTACTTCCAGACCACCACTGAGCGACCCCGATGGTTCCTCGTAGGCGCGACCCCTTAGTCGCGCTCCCTCGCTCTTATGGCGAGGGCGGACGCACCACCAATACGGAGATGTGACTACCACGGATCACCTGCTCCGCGATGGAACCTAAGACCGCACGCCGTATGCCTGAACGGCCGTGCGAAGCCATGCAGATCATATCTGCGGCCATGCGAGCCGCCGTTTCATGGACGGCGTCCGCGATATCACCCCGAACTACCACGTCTGTTCGCGTGACGATGCTGTGTTTCGCCGCCCAATCGGGTACTAGGGCGCGCAACTGGTGGACTAGCTCTGCTCGAGCAATCGGAGAGCGAGCGTCGGCCGAAATGGGATCTAGCACATGGATGAGGTGTACCTCGCCACCACCTTCGGCGAGCATTCGGTAGCCTTGAGCGATTGCGTAGTTGGCAAAGGGCGAGAGATCGGTGGGTATAAGGACATGACGGACGGCGCGCCCTTCCGGCGGCGCGCTCATTTCTGGCGGCGCGCAGGCGATCGCAGCATGGCCAAAGTGCAACACCACGCTCGAGACAGAGGCGAGCCTGCGCGCTCCACTACGCCGATGGGTACCAACTAGGATAAGGTCGGCGCGTTCGGCCTCTGCGATTTCCAGCAGGTGATCCCCAAGCCGACCAAAGCCGGTACGCGGTAGGAAGGTGACCGCGCCCTCACCGGGTAGCTCGCCGACACGAACTGCAAGATCACGCCTGAGCAAGTCGTCCGTCTGACGGTCTGCGTCGACGAGCGAAGCGCTGGCCAGGGGCGCAATACCGTACCGGCGTGCGGCATCGTATCCATAGTGGATATGTGCGAACGTAAGGTCGCAGGTGCCCGCCCGTCTGAGGGTCTTGGCCAAGTGCACAGCGGCGTCACTACTCGTCGTGAAGTCGAGCCCTACTAAGATACGCAGGGGCCGTTCGCCGCTCGCCCACGCTCGAAATGGCGCCTCATCGCGCACCACGAGCACCGGTACCTCCGAGCTGAGGGCGACGCGTTCGGACGTGCCTCCTATCCGGTAGAGAGGCGTTGCACCATGCCCTTGCGAAGCCATGACTAGCAGGGCCGCTTGCTTCGAGTGGGCAAAACGAGGCAGAAGCTCCGCCGGCGCTCCCATCAGCAAAACCGGCTCGACGCGCGCAAGCTTGAAGGTTGTGGCGAGCTGCGTGGCGTCTTGCGTCAGGCGCTCAAGCGTTTGAGCTTTTAGCAGCTCGAGCTGCGGACCATCTAAGCGACTGATGAGATTGTTCTCAAGCACATGCACCAGGAAAAGCTCTGTGGCTGCAAGGCGCACGGCGAGCGCGGCGGCAGCGCTGGCCACGAGATGCGACTGGGTGGATAGATCGGTACCGTAAACGATGACCATCTCTTGGAGATAGACACGCTGGTGCGACCGGAAAGCGCAAGCCAGGTGTCGCCCCGCAATGTTCGTGTTTGCGCAGATATTGGCATGATTTGCGCGGTGCGCGGCTTTGGGCGCAGGATTTGCGCAGGCCGCGTTCTTTCCTACGGATGCCGGACGAACGGGGACTAGGAAGCGAGTGACCACTGCCTTGGCGTGCTCCGTGCACCAACACGACGATTGATCCGCAGGAGAGCACAAATACGTGAAAGACTCAGATTGGCAGCAGACCTATCGATCCAAGGTGACCACGCCCGGCGAGGCGCTGCTATCCGTGCGCGCGGGACAGCGCATCATGATCGGCTCCGGCGCCGCGGAACCGCTAAGCCTCGTCAACGCGCTCGTAGAGCAAGGCGACCACCTGCATGACAACGAGATCGTTCACCTGCTCACGCTCGGTCCCGCACCTTACGTGCGACCTGAATTTGCCGCGCGCTTCCGACATCGCGCGTTCTTCATCGGCGCGAACGTACGGGAGGCCGTGCACCTAGGCCGCGCGGACTTCATGCCCGTGTTCCTGTCCGAGATCCCAGAGCTCATTCGCAGCGGGCGAGTCGGCATCGACGTCGCGTTGATTCAGGTCAGTCCGCCCGATGTACACGGCTTCGTCAGTCTGGGTGTCTCGGTCGATGTGGTGCGCGCCGCGGTGGACACGGCGCAGCTGGTGATCGCGGAAGTGAACCCTCACATGCCGCGTACGCATGGCGATTCTTTCTTGGCCGTGGCGGATATCGATTGGTTGATCCCGATCGAACGCCCGCTCTTGATCGCGAACTGCGACGAACCGAGCGACGTGGAGCGCGCGATTGGTGCGCATGTTGCGAGTCTTGTGCCGAACGGCGCCACCTTGCAGACGGGTATAGGACAAATACCAGACGCGGTCTTGGCTGCGCTCGCACAACATCATGACCTCGGTATTCATACTGAGATGCTATCGGACGGTGTCATGCGCCTGGCTGAAGCGGGTGTAGTGAACGGCAAGCAGAAGACATTATTACCCCATAAGATGGTGACTTCGTTCGTGATGGGTAGTCAGGCGCTCTATTCATGGGTAGACGATCATCCCGCGATCGAGCTCCGCGCTTCTGACTTTACCAACGACCCTTTCGTGATCGCACGCAACAGCCAGATGATCGCGATCAACTCGGCCCTGGCCGTGGACCTGACAGGACAAGTGGTGTCTGACACGCTGCTGGGTCATTTTTTCTCGGGCATCGGCGGGCAAGTGGACTTCGTGCGGGGCGCGTCGCGCAGCAAGGGTGGTAAGGCGATCATCGCGCTACCCTCCACGGCCAAGGGCGGCAGCGTTAGTCGCATTCAAGCGGCGCTCGAAGAAGGTTCCGCGGTAGTGACCACACGGGGCGATGTTCGCTATGTGGTGACCGAGTACGGAATCGCAGACTTATGGGGCAAGAGTGTTCGCGAGCGCGTGTACGCCCTGGCCGCGCTTGCCCATCCAAGCTTTCGCGGCGAGCTGATGGCAGCAGCGCTCCACCGGCACTACGTGTTCACGTGATACCGACCACGTGTTGATTCTGCATGACTACGGCCGACCGTACTTGTGCTCTGCCATGGGCGATGGGCGGCTCGCGGCTCAGTCGTCTCCTGATTCGAGCGCGTCAGCGCTATCCTGATCATGGGTGACCTCGCCGCCGTCGCCGCTCTCGCCCATCCCCCACTCGCGTAGGCGATATTGGATTTTTCGGCGACTGATGCCGAGCAGCTCCGCCGCCTTGGCCGTGGAACCGGACACCGACTCCAGCGTCTGCAGAATCGCTAGGCGTTCGAGCTCGGCCATGGTGATGCCGGGAATGAGCAGCTCGGTATCCCGGATGGTCTCCTGGCCGTGCATCGGCAAATGCTCAGGTTGGATCTGCTCACCGTCGCACATGACGACTGCGCGCTCGACCGCGTTCTCGAGCTCGCGCACGTTGCCAGGCCAACTGTAAGACAAGATCAGGCGCAGCGCTGCGTCGCTAAAGCCGGTGATGTCGCGGCCATTTTCGTCCGCAAAGCGGACCAAGAAGTGCTGTGCCAAAAGCGGGATATCGCTCTTGCGAACGCGCAAGGGTGGAACATCTACCTGCACCACGTTCAGCCGATAGTACAAATCCTCGCGAAACAGACCGTCTTTCATCCGCTCTTTGAGGTCGCGATTGCTGGCGGCGACGATGCGTACGTCGACCGTCAGGGTTTCGTTGCCGCCCACGCGCTCGAACTGCTTTTCTTGCAGGAAGCGTAATAGTTTGACTTGCAGCGAAAGGGGAATCTCGCTGACCTCGTCCAGGAAAAGCGTCCCGCCGTGGGCCTGCTTGAAGCGACCTTCGCGACGTGTGACCGCCCCCGTAAAGGAGCCTTTTTCGTGGCCGAATAGCTCCGATTCGAGCAGGCTCTCGGCCAGCGCTGCGCAGTTGAGGCGCACGAAAGCCTTATCCTTGCGCGGCGAGTTTTGATGGATCGCTGCCGCGATAAGCTCCTTGCCGGTACCACTTTCGCCGTGGATGAGCACCGTTGCGCGGCTCGGGGCCACCTGCGCGACGCTTTTGAGGAGCCGCTGCATCGAAGGATGATCGCCGAGAATGTTGCCCACGCTGAAGCGCTGCTCGAGCCGGAGTCGCAGCTCGCTCATCTCGCGCGAAAGCAACGCTTTTTCGCAGGCACGTCCCACCAGTGCGGACACGGCGTCGAGATCGAGGGGTTTGGTCAGGTAATTTTCCGCTCCGCGCTTGATCGCTTGCACGGCGGTGTCGATGCTTGCAAACGCAGTCATCACGACGAAGGCGGCATGGGGTACTAAGAGTTTCCCTTGTTCGAGCAGTGATAGGCCGTCGAGCACCGGCATCTTCAGATCGGTTAGCACGACGTGAGGATCGAACGATTCCAAGACGCGTAGGGCCTGACTGCCGTCGGCCGCCACCTCGGTGACGTAGCCTTCGTCGCGCAGAAGCTCAGCCAAAGCATTGCGAGCATTGGCTTCGTCATCCACCACGAGCACGCGTCCTTTAAACCCTCCCGGGTTGGCGACGCTGGCAGCGGATGAGGAGGATGGCGGCGAGCTCACAGGGCGTCCTTTTTCTTGAAGTGAAAGTGCTCGATTGAGCGCTCGTTGCTTGGGTACGTCGGTACCCGTTGCAGACGCAAGCCTTGCATCGCAAGGCGGTGTAGCGCGCAAACCCGACGCCGACACGTACCGGGTGGGGCGTGCGTTTCTCTGCACAGAGGGCGCCAGCAGGCGGTGAGCCTCTTTCCGAGGCCGTCCATGGGCCTGGCCCGCAGGTTGCACATTCATTCCGGATTCCGGTTGCAACCTGAACGAAGGTCGAGATGATAGGGCCGTCAATCAAGGCAGGAAAGGCGTCTGCCCGAGTGTGGGAAGAGGAATTTCTCGAAGAGCTTAAGCGCTACGTGGGGTTTAGTCAGGCCCACGCTCAGGTGCTCGCGGATTTGCGACCCAGCGTGGAGCCCGCTTTTGCGGGCATCGTCGATCGTTTCTATGAGGCGATTCAGCAAAACCCAACAGCCTTGTCCGTATTCAAGGGGGGAACCCCCCAGATTGAACGTCAGAAGACGTTTTTGAGGCAGTGGCTCGAAGGCGTGGTGTCGGGCGTCTATGGCGTCGACTATCTCAGGTTGCGCGCAAAAATTGGTCGCACGCACGTACGCATTCAACTCGATCAACGGTACGTGCTTGGGGCCATGAACATCGTGCGTGAGGGCCTGCATACCGCTGTTGACAGCTCGGAGTTTGTGGCCGAGCGGCGCAGCCTTGCACATCAAGCACTCGATAAAATCTGTGATCTCGAGCTTGCGATCATGCTGCAGACCTATTCCGAGGACTACACCACGCGCATCCGCGATAGTGAACGGCTTGCGACCCTGGGCCAGCTTGCGGGCTTCGTGGGGCACGAGCTGCGTAACCCGCTGGCCGTGATGGAAACCTCGCTGCATTTGTTGAAGAAGCGAATTCCCGTCGGCGATAGCAGCATCGAGCGGCATACTCGCCGCTTGGGCGAGCAACTTACCGCATGTACTAATATCATTTCCGACCTGCTCGAGCTGGCCCGCGATCGACCGCTTGTCACTGCGCCTGTAGCGATCGAAGCACTCTTACATTCCGTGATCGATGAAGTTCCCCTGCGCGATACGGTGGAGATCACTATCGACGTGCCAGCGGATCTGCCCGACGCCAAGCTGGATGTTAAGCAGCTCCGCCACCTGATCGTGAATCTCGTGACCAACGCCATTCAGGCGCTCAGCGAGCTAGCAGACCGTAAGGTGCGTGTGCAGGTGGCCCGCGAAGCGGCAACGATGATCTTGTCTGTCGAGGACACGGGTGAAGGCATCGCCGAAGAGCTTCGCCACCGTTTGTTCGAGCCGCTTGCCACCACACGTGCGCGCGGGCTTGGGCTGGGGCTTGCGCTATGTCGGCGTGTTGCGGAGAAGCACGGCGGTGACATTCGCGCCTTGCGCAGTAGTTTAGGCGGCGCACGCTTCGAGGTGCGATTTCCCCAGGCTTTTGCGGAGTAGCTGATGGCGCGGCGAGCCTTGATCGTGGATGACAACCGAGCCTTGGCCGAGGACTTGGGCGAAATACTCGAGCTTGAGGGCTACGAGGTATGCGTGTTCGATGACCCCGCGCGTGCGCTGGCCGAATCCGAAGACAAGAAATTCGACGTGGCCTTGCTCGACGTACGCATGCCGGGGCTCGACGGAGTCGGTCTGCATCGGCGCCTGCGTGAGACCCATCCGCACACGCTTTTCATTCTGATGACGGCCTATACGGAAGACGATCGCATCGCCTCTGCACTAGCGGCCGGTGTGCGCAGGGTGCTGATGAAGCCAGTACCCTTACCTGAGCTTCTGCAGGCACTCGAACAGGAAGGTGGCGACAATCGCGACGTGCTGTTCGTGGACGATGATCTGGAGCTCAGCGCGGCCTTGTCCGAAGCGCTGACCGAAAGCGGGTATCGCGTGCACTGCGCCCATTCATTGGCAAGCGCGCGCCGCGTGCTCGGAAAAGCCTTAGTGGCTGCGATCATCGACATCCGACTCCCCGACGGCGATGGTGCGGACTTCGCGGCGGAGCTTGCCCGCACTTCCAATCTGTCAGTCATCTTGGTGACGGGCTTCGATGTGGATGAGCACGACACACCATTGATTGCCGAGCTCGGTACGCGCGCGCAACTAATGGTGAAGCCTTTTGCTCCTGATGCCCTGGTGAATGCTCTCGCCACGCTGCGCGGAGACGCCGCGTGAACGAGCGCGTCTTGGTGGTGGAAGACAACCTGGCGCTGGCCGAAAACATCGCCGAAATGCTGCAAGATGAGGGCATCGAAGTCGTGTTCGCAGCGGATGCTGCCTCCGCCAATCTTGCTGCGTCCGATGGCGGTTTCGATCTTGCGATCGTCGACATCGGTCTCGCTGGCAACGAAAGCGGGCTCGATCTGCTGCCGCGATTGCGCAGCTACAGCCCTTACGGTGAGATCCTGTTGATGACAGGCAATGCGACCTTGCACAGCGCGATCGAAGCGATTCGGCGTGGCGTATATGCGTACATACCCAAGCCCTTCGAGCCTGAGCATCTCGTCACGCTGGTCAAGCGAGCCCTGGCGCAAGTTGCGCTCAAGCGCGAAAAGCAGGCGCTCAGTCAGCGCTTGTTAGCTTCGGAAGCGCTGTATCGCAGCATGGTCGAAACGGTAGAGGCCTGCATTCTGGGCTTGAGCCGCGAAGGAACCATCCGCTTTGCCAATCGCTTTGCGGCGGAGCGTTTAGGCGTGAGCCAGTCGGCCTTGGTGGGACGCGAGTTCACCTCGCTCGCTCGCGCTGATTGTGCACCCAAGTTGGCACAAGCGATCGAGCAAGCGATCGCGGGCGAGCCTGTCCGCGATCACGAAGGTCACCATGACGGAGGTAAGCGCGCCCGTGTGATTCGCTGGACGTTCATGCCGTTGCAGACGCGCATGAAGGAACAGACACCTGCAGGCGGAATAGTAAGGACCACAGCGCACGCATCGCTCGCGAGCATGGAAGGACGCTCGGGTTCGGACTCGCTCGTGCTAGCCGTAGGGATCGACATCACGGCGCGCTTGGAGCTCGAGCGTAAGACTGCGGAGACCGAAGCGATGGCAGTGATGGGCACGCTCACCACGAGCTTAGCCCACGAAATTCGCAACCCGCTCAATGCGGCCAAGCTTCAGCTCGAGCTGTTGATCCGGCGCGCGCGACGCGCGGTGGATCCTGCGAGTGCGGGCATGTCTGCTGCGAGCCCCGCGCTGAGCAAGCAAGTCGTGGAGCCCGCGGAGCTCGTGCGCGCCGAGCTCGATAGGCTGTCTGTTTTGCTCGACGACTTCTTGAACCTCGCGCGGCCCCGCCAACTCGATAGGCGGGCCTGCTCCGTGTCAGAGCTGCTCGAGTCCGTTGTCACGCTCAAACAGCCCCTTGCCCAGAGCGTGGGCGTGACCCTCACGATTCGCGTATCCGAGCCCACGCTGAGTATGCGTGCGGACGCGGATCGCCTGAAACAGGTGGTGATCAATTTACTTGGTAATGCCATCGAGGCGTTATCCGAGCGGGGTTATGGCCACGTGGAAATCCAAGCTCAGCCGCGCGAACAAGGTGGCGTATCGATCGCTGTCTGTGACGACGGTCCCGGCGTCTCCGCTGCGGTGATCGACGAGGCCTTCCAACCTTTCGTGACCAGCAAGCAGGGTGGCACCGGCCTCGGCCTTGCCATCGTCCGTAAGATCGTCGCGCAGCATGGCGGCGAGATCGAGCTCGTGGCGCGCGAGGGTGGCGGCACGATCGCACGTTTCTACATTGCGGCCTAGCTGATGTCAGGCCTTACGTTTTAGCAGACGGTAAGGTTGCAGCAGTTACGGGCGCGCCATACCCGTGGCCTTCCTTCCAAGCTTCCAGGTTGATGCCGCTGGCCTTCATGAACTTGCGTACCTTGGGGTTTTGGCTCTCGACGAAGTCTGCGACCGTTTCGCTCGTCTCGATGCGTCCATCGATCAGTAGATTGACGTGTTGGGCGATCGCGAGCACCGACCGCATGTCATGGGTGATCAACACCGAGCTCACGCCAAATCGCTCGCGCGTGGATTCGATCAGCTGATCGACAGTGCGCGATAAGATCGGATCGAGGCCGCGCGTGGGCTCGTCGTAGATCAGCATCTCAGGTTCCATGATCAGGGCGCGCGCCACAGCCACTCGCTTCTTCATGCCACCCGAAAGCTCGGCGGGAAGCTTACGGATGGCCGCCCCTACGCCCAACGCCTCCAGAAGGGTTTCAACCCGCTTTGCGACCTCTGCGCGCGAAAGGTCAGGTTGATGCTCGCGCAGTGGGAAGGCGACGTTGTCGAGCACGTCCATGGAGTCGAAGAGCGCCGAATCCTGAAACACCATGCCAAATTTGCGTCGGAAGCGCGAAAGTTGCGCCTCGCCCAGGGGCACGATGTCCTGGCCATCGATCTCGATGCTGCCCGAGTCTGGGCGTTCGAGCCGCACGAGCTGGCGCAAGAGCACGGTCTTACCGGAGCCGCTCGCCCCGATGATCACGTTGGTCAACCCACGATGCACGTCGAAGGTAATCCCCTTGAGCACTTCGTGGTCGCCATAGCTCTTGCGCAACTCGACCACTCGCATGTGAATCGGGTCTTGAGGTGCGGTCTTAGCTTCGTTGGAATCAGCTGAGACGGTCACGAACGCTCTCGTAGCCTTTTTTCAGCTCTTTGAGGAGCTCACCCGTCTTGTGGCCGATGTCTTGGAGGGGTTCCTTGGCATGGTCGACCGTAAGTCTTAGGTCGTTCTCGACCTGTTGCCATTTCGTTTCCAGGCGATCGAGCTCGTCCTTGAGGTCGGCCTTGGCAAGATGCGCCTTCAGCTTGAGCTCATCACGGATCGTGACGAGGGCATCGAGCTCACGCGTGAATTTCTGTTTGGTCACTTCGCCCATGGTGGACTCCTTTTTTTGAGTTGTGACGGCGCCCTTACTTGTAGGCTCCATCGTACGTGTCGTCGAGGAGCGCAAGGAACGAGCCAACCGCGCACGCTCCCACTTGATGGCCCTGGCACTGCCCTTGCGTAAGCAACACGATGCAGGAGGGGGTGCCATGACGTCCCGCGAAGCCGATACGCATCAGGTGACACGCGTCTATTACGCGGAGCCCCAGCGCGGGCAGAGTGAGCAACGTTGGGTGCGCTGCGAGCGACAGGAAAGCAGCGTGCCACTTGAGCAATGCGCGCGCTGCCCCCACCTGAGGGAGATCACATTCGACGCGGAAGGGCGACCCGTTGAGGTCCACTGCCCCGGTCCGTACGCAGGCGGCGGCGAGAGTGCTGCGCGCCCCCTGCAACTGCCACGCTTACCGGTCTCCGACTTGATGACGCGCAACGTACTGTGCGTGCGACCGACGCTTTCGCTCGACGCGTTGATAGAGCTGTTCCTGCAGACCGGCTTGAAAGCGGTCCCCGTCGTCGATCCCCAAGGGGTGCTGTTGGGCATCGCGTCGGAGTCAGATGCATTGCTCGACGTGCACGCAGCCGGCGCAATCAAGGAAGAGGAGCGCGTCGTAGGCGTCGTAGGCATCGCGGGCGGGTCGCGTGCGCCCGGCTTGCCGCGCCGCTCGCGCGACGCGCAGAGTGTCATGAGCCCCCGGCCCCTTACCTTGCAAGAGAGCACGCCCGTGACTCGCGCCGCTGCGGTCATGGTGTTCGAGCAGACCTCGCGCGCGGTCGTCGTATCCACCCACGGGGAGATCGTGGGCATGCTCTCGGCCTCGGACATCTTACTGTTCTTGGCCCGGGCCGATGGCTACATGTTGGGCCACGGAGCCCGAGAGTCGCCTTAGTACTCAGTCTTCATGTCCAGGTACAAGGGGGATAGGCGGAAATACCCAGCCTTTTTCAGTGCGCCTGCGCGGCGAGGGGATGGCGTATACCTTTTCGCCCAACGTGGCCTCGACGGCTTTGTGATCGATACGCCATCCGCGCCTATCCCAGCGCTTGAGATAGCGGCGATACTCCAGCACACACTTGTCTGACGGCATCATGACCTCCGAAGAGGCGTCTTCGGGCGTCGTTACTGGCATGACCTCGTTGAGCACCACCACGTCCTGCCCCGCGATATAGGCATTCATCGCGTTGATATCGTCGTCGCTGGTCTCTGCGTCGACGAAGTTTACCAGGCTTACGTTGATAGCGTGCGTATGGCGGCTATCCACTGGCGTCTCGTATAAGTACTGATGGGCCCACATTTCGGGGGTAATGTGGATATAGGTCCATACTTGGTTCGGTCCGTTGTGCCCTGCGCCCGCGTTGAGCTTGCCGCCTTCGGTGCGACCGGCCTGGGCCGCCACACCTGCGGTGGAGGGGGGAGCATTGAAGTCGACCATGAAGCTCTGGCCCCAGGGGTGATGCTCTACGTCGTACTCAGGCACATAATACTCGTCGAGGTTCTGTCCCTGATAGCCGTGAGAAGGATGCACGAACTCGTTGTGCGACGGGTCGAGCCCATTTTCGACGCAGCGCTCGTAGTTGCTGTTGATATCCCAGCCCAGCGTTGCATGCCGCCATTGCTTACCTGAATAATCCTGAGCCTTGGGGTTGCGATTTGGCAACAGTAAGGGTGGGCGCTCGCTCTCGGGCAGATCGCCCAAAAAAGCGAAGATGACTCCGTAGTGCTCTTCGACTGGATACGAGTCGATGCGTGTGCGCTGCGGGAACTTTTGTCCGTCCTTGCCGAGGCTAGGAATGTACTCGACATCGCCCGAGCCTTGGAACCGCCAGCCATGGTAAGGACACTGTACGCAGTTGTTTCGGATTTCGCCCTTGGACAGCTTGGCGCCGCGGTGGGAGCACACATCGTGCAGACAATGCACTTTGCCCTGGTCATCGCGCCACAGCACGAAGTCCTGGTACAGCCTCCGCACGTGCGAAGGCTTGTCGTGGCTCACGTTCTTACTTTCTACCATCGCGTACCAGAAGTTAATGTACATGCCGCGCTCCTACGCCATGCAGCAGCACGGCACGCGCCGAGCCGCTGGGGTTCGCTTCCCCAGTGCAGGCGTTGTGCCAGGCTGAAAAATAGAGACAGATCCGCAGCTAGTGCGGTCCACGTTCGTGCGTTGCCGCGTTCGCCGCCAAACCTGACGATCCGTTTGCGCGTTTGCGAGCTCGGATTCGCAGGCTTTGCGCGGCGCGCCGCGAACCTTACCGTTCATGCGCTCGCCAACGGTAGCTCACGCACCCTATACGGTTCAGAGCGGGCCTACCACCATTAGGCCCAGCCATGCTGCGGCTGCGATCAACAGCACCGAAGCCGTGACGCACAGCCCGTACTTGACCTGCCTACCCGTCCACGCGAGTACGACCTTGGTCAGGGTGTTTGCCGAGAGCGCGGCGATGATCGCCAGCTGGACGGTGTGCGCGTCCAGTCTTGCATCGCGGTATTGCGCCGCGACGGAGCCTGCCGTGGAGTGCGCGTCCACCAAGGCTGCCAGAGTGGACACGAGCAAGATGCCGGCGCTGCCCATGCGCTCGCGTAGCGCTGCTGAGGCGATGCTCACCAGGGAGAAGACGAGCGCAAATCCGAGCGCAGCCCACAAGCGAAATGCACGACCTGACTTCTCGGGCAGGGCGTCTCCGGGCTCCTGCCACCAGGTGAAAGCAGCAGTGAGCAGCACTGCCACAACAGCTGCACTGCCGAGGGAAGGTAAGAGCACCTGAAGTAGCCGCGAGTCGACCACAGAGATGATCACGAAGTACTGAACGATCGTTGCCACGCTCGAGGCCAGCGCGCCGGACACCGCGCTTCGCCAAGCAGTGGGATGCTCTTTGGCCCAGCTACCCAAGAGTGCAATGGTGGCGCTACTCGAAACGAAGCCTCCTACGAAGCCTGTGAGAGTCAGACCGAGGCGCGCCCCTACCAAACGCTGCGCGATATGCGCCACGCCCGTCAGGAACATCAGTACCACGACCAAGCGCGTCAGCGATTGTGGGTTGATGGCTCCGTAGGGACCTGCCTGCGCGTCAGGTGCAATGGGTAACACGACCAGCGCAAACAGCAAGAAAACCAGGCTGTCATGCAGCTCCTCCTGGCTCAGGATTTCCTGGGCGAATTTGTGCAACCCACCGCGAAACGCGAGCAGTGATGCGACGACCGCGGCCCCGCCTGCGGACAGGGTGGGGTTGCTTAGCGCCAGCACGCCCAAGCCGTACGTGACCACCAGCGAAAGCTCCGTGGTCATGCCGCGATCCGGATCGTCGCGGTTCATCACGTAGGCTGCGATGGACGACAGGCCCACGATAGCCGCGCCAGTCGTCACGAGCGGCATCGACCCCAGATAGCCGAACAGTCCGCCCAGGAAGCCGACCAAGCCGAAAGAGCGCATGCCGGCAGGGCCTCTGCGGGCACGTTCGGCGTGCCTGCGTTCGCGCTCTGTGCCGATTAGTAAACCAATGGCCAACGCCAAGCCGAGACGCGCTTCCTGAGAGGATAAGAAACTCATACTGCTCCGCGCATGCCTCGAGCAGACTCAGGCAAGCTCTCCTCTAGTCCGCGCAATACTCAGGTGACGCCACTCATACGATGCGCATGCCGGTGGGTGCCGAACCGGAAGGATGCCAACCATCGGATTCGGTGCTTACCACGTGGCCTGTAACATCGCGCTGGCGCTCGGGAGCCTCGCCTTTTGCGTAAGGCGCGTCGGGTAGCTGGGTCTTGTCTGCGCCTGCGTAGTCTTTCGGCCTTGCCACCAGCACGGGGCAGCGCGCTTTGCGAACGAGCTCTTCTGAAACCGACCCGAGCACCAGCCTGTCGATCCCGCGGCGGCTGTGGGTGCCCACAATCAGCAGGTCCGCTTCGTAGTCCACGGTCATTTGAAGTAAGGTTTCCACCGCGCGCCCGACGCGCGCATGGGTGCGCAAGGCATGGGGAGCAAAGGTCACCCCGATTGAGGACGCAAGGCGTGTGCTGCGTTCGTGCAGGATCGCGGGCGCGCGTTCCACCACTTCTTCTTCTGTCTGAAGCGCCGGTGCTTCAGGATCGTCGATCACGTCCCGCGGGTCGAGCACGTGCAGCATGTGCACCACACGGGCCGAGCCATCGTGCAACATGCGAAGGGCGCTGAGAGCCGCCTCGTCGCCGTAGCGTTGAAAGTCCACCCCCACTACTACGACCTTACTGTTTGCCTCAGTCATGAATCCTCCACACTAATTTTGCTGCAATGTCGACCCAAAAGCGCCGCTAGGCAACTCTTGCAAGTCTTGCCCTGAGTTTTTCGCGTGCGCCCGCGAGAATTTGCCCGGCGCGCTGTCGAGATACGCCCAGTCCGCGGCCGATTTCAGCGAGGCTGCGACTATCCTCCGAATAGAGGTGACCGCGCACGACGGCTTGCTCGCGTCCGCTCAGGTCTTCGAATGCTTCGTGCACGAAGCAGGCGCGTTCGGCGCGCAACTCGGCGTCTGCCAGTGCCTCCTCGGGGCCCATGCTGGCGTCAGGAAGCTCGAACGTGGCATCGGCCTCTCCTTGAAACAGTAAGGTGTCTCGCGCCGATAGCGCCTGCAGCACCAGCTCCACATCTTGCTCCGAAACTTCCAGGGCCTGAGCAATCTCAGATCGAGACGGTGGACGTCCCAGGGCTTGAGTGAGCCCACGTTCCGTGCTGCGTATGCGCGAGGCCGCGATGCGGGCACCGCGGGAGTTGGGCATACCCACGATGCGCCGATTCTGAAGCGCGTGCCTGCGCACATAAGCTCGCACCCACCACGTGGCATAACTTGCAAAGCGCGACTCACGCGCGAGGTCGAAGCGTAGGGTCGCTTCGAGCAGCCCAAGCATGCCTTCGGCCATGAGGTCGTGGGCGCTCAAGCCTTCACGGGAATACCGCGAAGCGATTTGAACGACCAACCGCTGATGGCTGTCGACGAGCTCCGACATCGCTTGGCGGTCGCCTCGCTTGGCGCGTTCAAGGAGCGCGCGCTCACGGGAGGCATCGAGCAGCGGCTTTTCGCTCGCGCTTTGTCGGTACCGTCCCCAGTCGTAGTCGTTTGCAGACACGCTCACCTCCGCCGACCTCTGTGCAGCGGCTGTGCCAACGACGGACGTCCCTATGAGTACCCGCGGTTTCGCCATCGTCGGGAGACCGCTCGTTTGACGGGTACGCGCAGGTCTTTCACCGTCGACGGTCTCTCGCGCACCATTTGCGCCGGTTCGTGCAAATTCGGGGTTTTCTGCTTGGAACGGGCTTTGCTTTGAGTGCGACCAGAAGATGCAAGCCTCGCGAGCCATGCCCCATGTTGTCGAGTCCGCTCCTCCTTTGAACGGCGATCGAGGTCGTGTGCTGGTCGTCGATGACGAAGCCAACGCACGCAATGCCTTGGCAGAGCTGTTGCGCGACGAAGGTTACGTCACGGACGTGGCAGCGGACGGCCAGCAGGCGCTCGAGATGCTCGAGTCCTTTGGGCCCGATGTGGTGCTGACTGATCTCAAGATGCCCGTGCTCGATGGGCTTGGCCTGCTCGAAATGGGTAAGCCCCGCGTTCCACACGCTTCCTTCTTGGTGATGACAGCGTTTGGATCCATCGATACCGCAGTGCGGGCCATTCAAGCCGGCGCGGAGAACTACCTTACCAAGCCGCTCGACCTCGATGCGGTTTCCGCGTTGGTGGGTCGCGCGTGTGAAAAGGCCAAGCTGTCGCGGGAGGCGAGCGAACTTAGAAAGCGTCTTGATGAACGATTCAGCATGGGCAACATCCTCGGCGATCACCCGTCCATGCAGCAGCTCGTCAAGACGATAGCGCAGGTGGCGCCCAGTCGCGCTACCGTGTTGATCCATGGCGAGAGCGGCACGGGCAAGGAGCTGATTGCGGCGGCGATCCACCAGAATTCTCCGCGCAGGAACAAACCATTCGTCCGTTTGAACTGTGCAGCGCTCGCAGAGAGCCTGCTCGAATCAGAGCTCTTCGGTCACGAGAAGAGCGCGTTCACCGGCGCAACCGGGCGTCGGGAGGGGCGCTTTAAGCAAGCGGATGGTGGCACCCTATTCCTCGATGAGGTGAGCGAGATCCCACCCTCTATTCAGATCAAGCTGTTGCGCTTCCTGCAGGAGAAGCAGTTTGAGCGTGTAGGCGGCAACGAGACCCTTACGGTTGACGTTCGCATCGTTGCTGCGAGCAATCGCGACCTGAAGGAAAGAGTCAAGAATGGCGCGTTTCGCGAGGACCTGTTCTACCGCCTGAATGTCGTGCAGCTCGAGGTGCCGCCCCTGCGCGTGCGTAGGAGCGACATTCCTTTGCTGGCGCAGCACTTCCTGCGTCGCTTCACGGCCGAGAACGCTCGCACCATCCAAGGCTTCAGCGACGATGCGTTGCGTGCTCTTCTAGCTTACCCCTGGCCCGGTAACGTGCGCGAGCTCGAGAACGCGATGGAGCGGGCCGTGGTGATGTGTCGCGGTCCCCAGATCGGACCTGAGCTTTTGCCAGGCGCTAGAGGCGAGACTCTCCAGGAGGCGAGCCTGCTCATCCCTGGCGTTGCCATGGCGGAGCTCGAGCGCATGGCCATCCTGCAGACCTTGGAAGCCGTTGACGGTTCGACTGCACGAGCCGCCGAGATGCTTGGCATCAGCCGTCGTAAGATTCAGTATCGCCTCAAGGAGTGGGGCCTGACGGGTGCCTTTGCCGAGGATGGTGAGCCCCAATCCGATCATCCAAGCGAAAGGAATTCCCCGTGACCAAGAAGATCTTATGTCCCGTCGATTTTTCCACGGGCTCCGAGCAGGCCCTGGCGAAGGCCGAGGAGCTGGCGAAAGCCATGCAGGCCGAAGTCGAGCTGTTTCACGCATACCAGTTGCCGGTCATGGCCTTGCCGGATGCTCCGGTCACGGTCAGCCCCACCTTTATTACGAACCTTACCAATAGTGCGCAGGGTGCTCTCGACCTTTTGCGCGATAGCGTGCGTGGTCGCGGTGTAGCGGTAACGACGGTCCTGCGGCAAGGACAGCCAGCGGAAGCCATCGTCGAGCGCGCGCAGGAGATTCACGCCGAGCTCATCGTGATCGGGACCCATGGTCGCAGTGGCTTTCGACGCTTTCTGCTGGGCAGTACCGCCGAACGCGTGGTGCGCACGGCGACCGTGCCGGTGCTCAGTGTGCACGTCCCCGAGTGATCACTTGACGACTGGCCAAGGAGGCGCTGGCTTCCGCGTTCAGTCGAGGTAGCGCTCTGGGCGCCGCCTTACTGTTTGGATGAACGAGCGCTAGCCCGATCAATGAACGGTCAGAACGGGTACCTTACTGGTGCGCAACAGCCTCTGGGACACGCTGCCTAGCAGCAAGCGCGCGACGGCATCTTTGCCCGTGGATCCCTGACAGATCATGTCCGCGCCCAGTTCGGCGGCCATCGTCTCGATCGCTTTGACTGGCTCACCGCGTACGACATGCCTTTTGACCGCGATGTCGTCGTCGCCTACCACCTCGCGCACCACGCGCTCTAGCTCGGTATCGAGGAAACGTAGGTAGCGCTCCTCTTGGTTCGCGGTCGGCCAGGGTAAGCCAAGCGCCGGGTCGCCGCGACCGCTGTAGACGTCCTGGTGCACATGCACCACCTCCAGGCTTGCGCCCAGGACGGAGGCCAGGTCGACGGCGAAAGCCAGCGCTCGTTTAGCTGGGTCCGAAAAATCGTGCGCTACCAGTATCTTTTTGCCCATGATCGCGGCCTCCTCTCAGGCTGAACGTTGTCTCTTACGATGCGAAGCACATGCGAAAACAGGAGCTCTGCTTCGCATCACAAAACGGACCTTCTTCAGGGCGCGGCAACGATCGTCCGAACTAGGTCGTTTTCCGTGACGATGCCGAGCAAGTTGTTGTCGCCATCTACCACGGGCAGCGCACCTATCCGATGCTCGAGCATGAGCTTGCCGGCCTGCTTGAGCGAATCGCTGGCACGTACCGTCACGACTTTGGTCTGCATCAGATCGCGCACGAAAGCTCGCTCGAGGAAGCGCTCCTCACGGGCGTGGGCCGCGGCGCTAACATCGACGCCCGCCACTGTGGCGCGCAACATGTCACGTTCACTGAGCATGCCCACGACCTTACCGTCGTCGACTACGGGCAGGTGGCGGAAGCGATAGCGGGGCAAGCTCGCACGGACCTGCGAGAGACTCTCCTCCTCGAGGAGGGTGACCACAGCCTTCGTCATGATGTCTCCAACGGTCTGTTCCATAGTCATCTCCTTACCCTCCGCGTAGCTTGCGCAAACGCTACTATGCAGTGCGTACCGTCAAGACCGGCACTTTAGATAGACGGACCACACGCTCGGCCACGCTTCCCAGAAATAGATGGGACAGCCCACTGTGTCCGTGCGTGCCCATGACTATCATACTCGCGTGTTCCTTTTCTGCCGCGTCGACAATGGCTTGATAAGGGACGCCGTGCACGGTCCGCGCGCTCACTGCGATGTCCGTGCGCAGCCCGGCGGCGAGCGCAGACAGTTTGGCGACCATGGCCGCTTCATACTCTTCGATGATGCGAGGCGAGAGATAGCCCCCTTCTGGGAACGCGTACGATGCATCCTCGACGACGTGAAGGAGCGTGAGCTCCGCCCCGGTTTCGTGGGCCAACGCTTCCGCAGCACGGATAGCGGGCCAGGCCGCGTCGGAAAAATCGACGGGGCTTAGAATTTTTTTGATGGTTGCCACAGTGCCTCCTTCTCGAAGGGCTGACAACGACTCCATCGAAGTCGTTGCCCGCGCCCATTGCTGCCGTCTGTTGCAGGAGCCGCGCCAAGAGGCCGGGCTCGCGCTGAAACCGGCGATGCACGGTTGCGGCCGTGCGCGGTGCCGCTGCCCCCATCACAGGATGGCGTGCCCAGTCACAGTAAGGTTCGTAGTCGCAGCGCGAGTCTTGCGTGACTGGATGGGCTGCACGCAGTTCGTGCGCAGCGCCTCCTGAACCTGCCGCGAAATTCCCGAGCGAAACCGATCGGTAGAATCCGGCATCGGCTTTGCAACGGCGCTTGCGCGCGCCGTTCCTATGGGCGCGCAGAAATTCCGGAGGAGCAGGCCATGCAGATTCAACCGACTACGACGAAGACGATCCAGGAGATGTATGCTGCAGGCAAGGGCGTCGACAACAGCGCCGTATTCCAGAAGACCTGGAGCATCCTCTCGAGTCTGGTAGACAAGCTCAAGGCCCGTTTCGAGCTCACTCCACACGCAGGCAGTGCCAAGTGGAAGAGTTATCAGAGCCCCGATGGTAAGTACAACGGATCGATCAACGGCTTTAGTGGCCCTGAGATCGATTGGATCATGTGGTCCTGGCTTGGCAACCCGACAGAAGGCTTTACCAATCAGCACCTCAACATCTGGCTTGGACCGCAGGTGCGCGTGCCGCACCTTACTATCGTCTTTGGTACCGTGCCGCAGCTCTTTACCTTTATGGACATGCCGCCGCGTGTGGACCTGTGGACGAATCCTGAGTATGTCGACCGCAACTACGAAGCGCTCAATCATGACTTTATCAAGTTGCGGAACGACCCACGGCTGACTTATTTCGTCTCGCAGAGCACGTATATGCGCGTGGCCCTCTCGCCCGCCCATACCTGCTACTCGGGGCAGACGGACCTCGGCCTCATCGAAGACCTTGGCCAACACGCACATAAGTTGATGGACCACTGGATCAAGCTCGTCGACCAAGCGGAGCCGGTGCCCTTCGAGGAACGACCGCAGCTCTTGGCGCGAGACCGTTTCGTGCGCTCGACTGTCGCGCGTCGCGATCCTGTCAACGACCTCGCTTTCGAGATGTTAGGTCAGGACCTTGGCGCGCAGCTCGTGGACGCGTTGTGGGGAGTGGATCGCGGGGCTGCACCATGAACCAGACGAGGGTAACTGCCATGCGCTTTCTCGAGCGTATGAGCGAAGTCGAAATCAGCCGCGCTGCGCGCGTGGATCGGGTGCTGCCAGCGCTGCGCGAGAAAGCGGCCGAGGCCGATCGCAGCGGCGAGTTTCCCATGTCCCACGTGGCAACCTTACGGGAAGCCGGTCTGTTCGGCCTGATCATACCCACTGCCTACGGAGGACTCGGCGGCGGTCTGCGCGACCTGATGGCGGCGACCTATGCCATGTCGCAGGCCTGTCCGTCGACTGCGCTGAGCTTCTTCTTTCATTGTTCGAGCGCCTCGCGCGGCTTGCTCGCGCTCGAAGCGATCGAAGCGGGTCTGTTCTCTGCGGAGGAGGTAACGCTCGTCAAACCCTTTGCAGAAAAGGTGCTGTGCAAGATGGGAAGGGAGGGCAAGTGGCTGGCCAATTTTGCCTCCGAAACCAATAAGAATGCGGGCAACGCGATCACGATCTCGACCGAAGCCAAGAAGACTCGAGGCGGCTGGCTGTTGAATGGTGAGAAGAGCTTCGGTTGCGCTACGGGGGTTGCAGACGAGTATCTCGTCACGGCCAAGCTCGAGGGCCACAGCACGGCCGAGGGGCTCGCGCTCTTCTTTGTGCCGCGAAATGCCGCGGGCGTGCGAGAGCGCGTGAAGTGGGACGCGATCGGCATGCGCGCCAGTGCCACCCACGGGCTCGTGATGGAAAATGTGTTCATCCCTGACACTGAAGCGCTCACGGTGCCCGGTGCCTTCACACGCATGATGCAGATGAGCCGCGGCTCTTTCGTCGGCAATCAGGCGGCCGCGGCTTCGGCTTACCTTGGAGGCGCACAAGCCGTCTATGACTTCACGATCCAACACCTTACTACGAACAAGTTCCAAGACACCGGCGAGCCCATCGGCACAAGTCCGTTTCATCAGGAGCTGGTAGGTAAGATGCGGGTCAATTTGGAGACTGCCTACCTATGGACACGCAGGCAAATGGAGCTCGAGACGAGTGAGCCCGCTTTGCTGCCCAAGGACGAGGTCATCATGCACTGGCGCATGTGCAAGGGCGCCGTCACCGAGCGCTGCTTCGACGTGGCCATCGACGCGCTCAAATGCGGTGGCACCAGCGCCACCATGAACATCAGCCCGGTCGCACGCGCAGTGCGCGATCTTATCATGGGTCTGGTGCAAGCATTCCCCGCAGAGCGCGGGCGGCTTGAAGTGGCAAAGATGTTGATCATGGGGGCAGGGCAGCCTCAATTCGGAGTAAGGTAATGTCTGGTTCCAAACCGATCTTGATTTCGGGGGCGGGCCCCGTTGGACTATCGTTGGCGCTATCCTTGGCGCGTAATGGCGTCACGGTTCGCGTATTCGAGGCAGAGGCGGAGCTCTCGGATGAAATGCGCGCCAGCACCGTGCACGCATCCACGCTCGAGATGTTCGCCGAATGGGGGGTGGCCGACGCCGTGATCGATCGGGGCTATAAGATCGACCGCCTTCAGTTCTGGGACCGACCGACCCGTACGATGCTGGCGGAGCTACCTTATGCGCTGATCGCGAAGGACACGCCCTATCCCTTTCGCCTGCAATGTCCGCAGAACTACATCACGCGCATCCTGCGACGCGCGCTGGAGGCGACCGGCCTAGCAACGCTGTACATGGGGCATCGCACGCAGGGCTTCGAAGCCGATGAGCAAGGGGTGCGCATCCGCGTCGAAACTTCCGAGGGGGAGAAAACCTTCGAGGGGGACTACCTGGTTGCCTGCGATGGGGCACACAGCCCAATCAGAAGCCAGCTTGGCCTTGCGCTACACGGTAAGACTTACCCCGATCAGTTCTTGCTCGTTGGCTCGGACATCAACCTTCGCGACTACTTCCCGGGTATTGCGGGCTGCGCTTACTTATACGATCCCGAGGAGTGGGTTATCGCGATGCAACTCCCGGACCTCGTGCGCACGGTATTCCGCCTGGATAGTCAGGCTGATCCGGCGGTCGCCAAAAGCGAGGCCTCCGTGCGCGCCCGCATGAAGCGCCTGTTGGGCGCGGAGGTGCCGTTCGCGATCAAGGTGGCCGGCGTATACAGTGTCCATCAACGCGTAGCCGAGAGCTTTCGTATCGGCCGGGTGTTGCTCGCGGGCGATGCGGCCCATCTCAACAATCCAACTGGCGGCATGGGCATGAATAGTGGCATCCACGACGCCCACGAGCTTGCGCGCGCTTTGCAGAGCGTGCGCGCGGGGGGCCTTACTCAGGCGCTCGATGCGTATGCGACCACACGCAAGCAGGCGGCTGTGCAGAGCGTGCAGGCCAACGCAGACAAGAACTACAGCGACTTGGTTGCGAAAGAGTCAGAGGCCGAACGGCGCAATCAGGAGCTGCGAGCGATCGCAAAAGATCCCAGAAAGGCCCGCGCATACCTGCTGCGAGGAGCCCTGTTGGAGTCACGCATCTAAGCGAGCCTGTGCTGAGAGCGCCTAGTCGAGACCTTACGGTTAGTCGGCGCGTTCGTTTCGTTGTTTGCTGGCCTGTGCTCGTGGTCGGGTTCAGTGGGGGGCCACAAAGGCGCCTTCGACCACGCGCGGGTCCTGGCCATCGTCGATGCGAATGCGCACCTTGCGTGGACGGCCGTCGTTGGGGCCAAGCACGAATACCGGCACGCGCTCCGCCGCGAATGACGAAAGAGTAAGAGTGGGCCTAGCGATCACGTATTCGAGGTCCTGACCGGGCACGGGTGCAAGCTTGAAGGTGGTGGGCTCGCCACGCTTGTTCACCACGTGCAGCTCGAGGGCATTGCGCACGCGTGCACCTTCGAGCAGGTAGGGGGCACCCTGCAGACGCAGCAGGTTCGCTTCGAATGACACGTGACGTTGCAGCGAGAAACCTGCAACCACCAGGCCGAGCGCGCCCAAAAAGGTATACAGGTATACGCGGGGTCGCAAGAAGCGCCCAGGCTTGCGTGCCAGACCGTTGAGCGAGTCGTAGCGCACGAGTCCCTTCGGGCGATCAATCTTTTCCATCACCTCGTCGCAGGCATCCACACAGGCCGTGCAGCCGATGCAGTCGAGCTGCAGACCGTTGCGAATGTCGATGCCGGTCGGACACACGGCCACGCAGCGACCGCAATCGATGCAATCGCCTTTGTCCTTCTCTGTAAGCTTACCGCGTGGCTCTCCGCGCTGCGTGTCGTAGCCGATAAGTAAGGTGTCCGCATCGGTGAGCACCGATTGCAGTCGACCGTATGGGCAGATCACGACACACAACTGTTCACGAAACCACGCGTAATTGAAGTACATGACTGAGGTCACGCCAAAGGCCCAAGCAAAGGCTTCCGGATGTTCCCTCGGGCGCTGCGTCATCATGTCGAACAGCGCCGGGATAGAGACAAAGTAGCTAAGGAACACGTGCGCAACCAAGAACGACAGCACGATGAACAGGCTGTGTTTGAGTAGCTTGCGCCAGACCCGATCGAAGCTCAGGGGACTGCGATCGCGGAGCATGTGTCGATTGCGGGGGCCCTCAATCCAGCGCTCCACGCGGCGGTATACCCCTTCCAGGAACACGGTCTGCGGGCACGCATAACCGCACCAAATACGGCCCCACAGCGCCGTCATCAGGATCAGTAAGAAGCCGATGCCACTCAATAGGAAGAACGCCATCCACACGTCCTGCGCGTTGAACGTGGCGCCGAATAGGTAGAACGCGCGGTGCTGAATATCAAGGAAGACCGCGGGATGTCCTTTGATTTGAAGCCAAGGCAACGCCACGTACACCACAATTAAGAGCACGAACACGATTTGACGCAAGAGCGTGAACCTACCTGAGACGTCGGCGGGCACGACGAAGTTGCGTCCGCCATCGGGCCGCAGCGCGCTCGTTTGATCGAGAATAGGCAACGAGCGGCGCGTGCGGGGCTGCGCGCTCATGGCGAAGCCGAGGGTGACGGAGCGATACCAGCGGTCATGGGCTCACCCTCCGGCGCCTTACCTGGCACATTGCTATCGCGAATGGATAGGACGAACGCCGTGAGCTGGAGCGCGCTCGCGCGACCCAGAAGTGGACCCCACGAGGGCATGCCCTTGGCAGGCACACCATCTCGAACCGTTTTGTATATCGCGAGTGGCTCACCGCCATGGATCCAGAGCGGATCAGTCAGGTTGGGACCGATCTTACCTTGCCCCTTGGTCTCGTGACACACCACGCAGTTCGTCGCGAAGAGCTGCGCGCCAGCGCTTACCGCCGGTGTGCCGAGCTGAGCCATCAGTTGGGCATCGGTGGGATCCTTACCCTGCTTCTCTTGCTCGCTTTCGCGCTCGATGAAGTAGGCCTGGGTGAGGCCGGGAGCAGCTTCGAATTCCTCGTACCAGAACCAGTATCCTATGGAGAAGAGGATGGCGCCGAAGAATGTCCACAACCACCACACGGGTAGACGGTTGTCTGCCTCTTGAATGCCGTCGTAGACGTGGATGATCTCGCCCTGAATGGCGTCGACGATACGCTCTGGCTTACTCACGAACCACCTCCTGATGCGAGGCTGAGCTTTGGTTTTCGAGCGGAAGGCGCGCGACCGCCTCATATCGGGACTTCTGGGTCAGTACCGTGCGAACCGTGACCACGAAGAAGACCAACATGAAGAGCGCCAACGCCAACAACGGGAAGACCAGCATGGGACTCTTCTGAAAGAAATCCAAAGCGACCAGACTCAACATCACTCACCTCCGCGCAGGCTGACTTTGAGCGGTGCTTCGACGCCGCTCGGGGGTGCAAGGCCGGGCTTACCCAGGCGCTGCAAGAAGCTGATCAGGGCCACGAGCTCGCTGTCTGGCGCCACGTTCGTTTCGCCACTTTGGGCGAGCTCCTGCGTGATTTGCTGGGCAAGCAGCCGCGCGTCTGCGCTTGCATTGGCCACCTGTCCTGCGGAGTAGGGAACACCTATCGAGCGCATCGCGCGCAGCTTGTCGGTCGAGGTGCCAAAATCGATCTTAGTGTGGGCCAAGTGCGCGTAGCTCGGCATGTTGGAGCCGGGCGAGATCTCGCGCGGGTCGATCATATGACGGTAATGCCAGGCAGGGCTGTACTTGGTGCCCACGCGTGCAAGGTCCGGTCCCGTACGCTTGGATCCCCACTGGAAAGGGTGATCAAAGATGGATTCGTCGGCCGTGGAAACTTCGCCGTAGCGCGCGGTCTCCCATTTGAACGGCCGAATCATCTGAGAATGGCAGTTGTAGCAACCCTCTTTCACGTACACGTCGCGCCCTTCGAGCTCAAGGGCGCGGTAGGGAACGTTCTTGGTGCTCACCAAGGTCTGGTGGCCCGTGATGATGATGGGGATAAGCTCAGAGACGCCGCCTGCGAGCACTGCCACGACCGTAAAGGAAGTGAACCATACGGCGCGTCCTTCCAGCACCGCATGCCAAGTGGGGCGGTCGCGACGCTTTTCAGTCAGGGATAGAGATGCAAGTAAACCAATGCCCACGACCATACCCATCAGCGCCACGTTGGCGATGGGTTCGACGAAAGGAAATAGCGCAAATAGCAGGGAGATGACGACCGAGATGATGACCGGTTTGCCAAAGGCGATGTCCTGCCACGGTGTTTTCGGGGTCGGATCGCGCAGCTCGATCGTGCTGACTTCTTCATCCGCCAGGGAGCCGCTGCGTGCGGTCATGACCAGGTTCCAGATCATGATCAGAAAGCCTATCAGGTAGAACGATCCGCCAGTCAGGCGCATCCAGTACATCGGCTTGATCGCGAGCAGTGTCTCTACGAAGTTCGGGTACATGAGCCCGCCGCCCTCGTTGACCGCGCGCCACATGAGGCCCTGGGTGATGCCACTTACCCACATCGAGATAACGTAGAGCAGGATACCGACGGTGCCGATGTAGAAGTGAAAGTCCGCGGCGGCTCGTGAATACAGCGTGGTGCGATAGAGACGCGGCAATAGAAAATAGAACATGCCGGCGGCCATGAAGCCGTTCCAGCCCAGGGCACCTGCGTGTACGTGGCCCACGATCCAATCGGTATAGTGCGCCAAGCCGTTCACCGACTTGATGCTTAGTAAGGGGCCTTCGAAGGTGGCCATGCCGTAGAACGTGACACCCGCTGCAAAGAATTTGAGCACTGGATCCGTGCGCAGCTTATGCCAGGCGCCCCGCAAGGTAAGTAGGCCGTTCAACATGCCACCCCAGCTCGGGGCCCACAACATGATACTGAAGACCATGCCGAGGCTCTGGGCCCAATCCGGCAGGGCCGTGTACAAGAGATGGTGAGGACCCGCCCAGATGTACATGAATACCAGCGCCCAGAAGTGGATGATCGAAAGCCGATAGGAGAAGACCGGTCGATCTGCCGCCTTGGGCAAGAAGTAGTACATGATGCCAAGCACGGGGGTGGTGAGGAAGAACGCGACGGCGTTGTGCCCGTACCACCACTGCACGAGGGCGTCTTGCACGCCTCCAAACACGCTGTAACTCTTGAACGCGAACACGGGGATGGCGAGGCTGTTGATCACGTGTAGGACCGTGACGGCGATCAGCGTGGCGATATAGAACCAAAGCGCCACATACAGCTGCTTTTCGCGGCGCTGGGCCAAAGTCCAAAAGAAGTTGATGGCGAAGATGACCCAGATGACTGCGATCGCGAGATCGATAGGCCACTCGAGCTCCGCGTACTCCTTGGCCTGGGTGAAGCCAAGTGGAAGGGTGATGGCCGCCGCGACGATGATCGCTTGCCAGCCCCAGAAGTGAATGCGACTCAGTACGTCAGAGGCCATGCGTGTCTTGAGCAGACGTTGCGTGCTGTAGTAAACGCCCGCGAAGATCATATTGCCGACGAAGGCAAAGATGACTGCATTGGTATGCAATGGACGCAGCCGCCCAAAGCTTAGATAAGGTCCCATGTTGGCCTGCCAGAAGGCCAGCTGCAGCGCGATCAGCAGGCCCACCAGGAGCCCAACGAGCCCAAAGACCACCGATGCCCAGATGAACTGGTTTACGATGCGGTCGTCGTAGCGGAAGGTGACGGTGCGCGGTCCGACACTCAGGTCGGTGGACTGCGCGCCCAGGGATGCGGACGTCATGGGACTGGGGCCTTTCTCTCTTTCGTGTCGTGCCCGGGCAGCGCGTCTAATGCTCCCGCGGCGCGATCGTGCCAATTGTCTTCAAGGGGAAGCAGCGCGAGGCGGTCCGCGTGCTCGTGATTCTTCTGCAGCAAGCTCCAGGCGAACAGGCCGAGTGCGAAGAGCACCCAGACCGCACCGATGAACAGTAAGAGTGCTACGACCTCCACAGCGGTCTCCGCGGCGACAATGCAAAGGCGGTGTAGCCAAGCACCAAGAGCGAGCTGGCTGGCATCAACACAGCAGCCAGCCAGGGTCGCATCAGCCCTGCGTAACAGAGCGCGACCGCAAAGACATTATATAAGGTGGCAAAGGCGAGCGCGTGGCGCACGACCTTTCGCACCGCACGTGCGGCACGCAGGGCCACGCGCACAGGTGCCAGGCCCGGCGTCAAGAAGTAGAAGTCTGCGCGCGCCGGGACGAATGGGCGATCCACGGCAGGCGTTCCAGAGCAACGCGCCCTAGACAGCGCAGGACCATCGTTGATGCCGTCGCCGATCATCAGGGTGTCGTTGCGATCCAGGTCGGCGATAAGGGAACACTTGGCTTCTGGGCTCAGGTTACCGATCGCTTGGTCGGCCTGAATTCCAAGGGTGTTTGCCATCAGATCAACGCGGGACTGTTCGTCTCCGCTGGCGATCCAGAGTGTGTAACCGTCTGCGACTAAGGCGTGTGCTTCTTCGACGGCATCTGGACGGGACACTTCCGCACTCTCCAAGACGGCCACCGTTACGCCATCCCGAGTCAGAACGGGACCACAAGACACGGAGGTGGCAGCAGAGCCCGTTGCCCAGCGCGGCTCGCCGAAGCGATAGGTGACGCCGGCGCGCGAGAGCTCTAGGCCTCGGCCAGGCATTTCCGTGACGAGCGTTTGACTTAGGCGCACGTGATCATCGAGCTCGCGCAGTGCATTGGCGACAGCCATGCTCTTGGGATGGTTACTGCGTGCACTAAGATCATAAAGCGCCTGGCGGCTCGCGAAATCCAGGGTGGATAGCTGCTCGGGCGTGCGCAGTACCAGGCTGCCGGTGGTGAGCGTGCCGGTCTTGTCGAAAACGATGCGCTTGATGCTCGCTGCGCGATCGAAGAAGCTGCCATCCCTTACAAACAATCCCGCGTTGCGCAATCCGCTGACAGCTAGCTCGTACGCGAGAGGAGTGGCGATCCCAAAGGCGCACGGACAGGTTACCACCAACACGGCGGTGCACACGTCGAGCACCTGCAGAATCGGGGCTCCGCGCAGCAGCCAGATCGCGGCACCTACGGCCGTGGCCACCAGCACCAGCACCACGTAGATGCGTGAGAGCAGGTCCCAGAAGTCGCCGGTTGAGCGTGCTTTGTGACTCGCGTCGTCGCGCAGCAGCACATCCAGGTCTGAGCGTTCGAAACTGGCAAGGGCCGTGATCGAGAGTGCACTCTTGCCGACATTGATTGCGCCTGCGGGGAGCTCTTGGCGGTGCACGAATGTCCGCGGTTCACTTTCGCCGTTGATCCAGTCCAGGGAACATTCCGCATGGTTATCTTCGAGCCGTGCGCGGACCGGTACGATCTCGCCCGGGCAGACCAGGAGCTCGTCGCCCAATAGTAAGGTGGGACAAGGCACAAGCTCGGTACGTCCGTCGCGCACGCGGCGTGCCAGTAGACCGCTCGAGCCGTCGCTTGCGAGCAGCTGACGGCGGTTTTTTTCAACCAGACGTTCCTGCAGCAGCCGGCCTACCAACATCAGTGCGATGAACACACTCACTGTGTCGAGGTAACTCGCGTGACCGCCGCCGAAGTATACCGACCAGGCCGAGCCCGCATAAGCGAGACCCATGCCTACGGCGATGGGAAGGTCCAGGTGCAACACGCCGCGACGCAGGCCCTGATAGGCGCGATCGACGAAGTAACTGCCACCGACGAGTGCGCTCAGAGTGGCGAGCGCAAAGCTTATGTTTTGAACGAGCTCGAAGATCGGACCCTCGGCCAGACCGAAGTAAGTGGTCGCGCTGAGTAAGACCGTGTTGGCAGCGAGCGCGAGACAGATCCCCGTGCGCAGGACCAGGCCCTCCGACTGACTGGAGATGGCTTTCGTCGCAGGGCCCAGCCGGTAGCCGAGCTCCTCCAGGCTTGCGACGAACGCGTGCAGCGAAAACGCAGGTCCGACGCTGCACAGAATGCGCCCGAGCGCGGGGTTGACCTCGATGCGATAGCCATCCGTGGCGCGGCGAAACAGCGCTTCGATAAGCCAAGCGCAGGCACCGCATTGGATGCCCTGCACGTCGAAGGAAACCCGACGCACGGGCTGCCCCGCCGTGTCTGCCTCCAGCGCATCGAGCCAGGTGTGTTGGCCGTGGACTTGCTCGCCGACCGGCGCGAGACGCTGTTCGCCGCGCAGGCTGTAGTAACGATCGAGGCCGGAACGAGTTAGCAGCTCATGCACACGCTCGCAGCCTTCGCAACAGAACGTCGAGCGCGCGCCGCGAGGTAAGGGTTGGCGGCAGTGTGTGCACAAGGCATCGAGCGCGCTGGCATGCGCGCGTGGCGTCGCGATGTTGCTGGCAAGCTGCATGACTAATGCGCCTCTGCAACGTGCGCGTGACAGGCGGGCACGTTACCCGTGCTGCGCAACATGGGGATGGGCCGCCAAATCATTAGCGCGGCGCCTGCAAGCAGACCCACGGCCAGCACGCGACGTCCCGACGCGCCGAGCGATAGCCGATGTCCGAGGCTCGACATACCAATCAATGCAAGGCCAGACAGACTGGCAAAAGTCGCCATGACCATGGCGCCAGCCGCGGGAGATCTTAGGGCTGCGGCCGCTACGAGCGCGGTGAACAGCACGCCACAGGGCAGTAGCGCCGTGGCCGCACCGAGCAGCAGGGGATCATCCGCCACGGCGGCCAAGAGTCGACTGACTAGGCTTACTCTTGGCTTACGGTGAAGCTTGATCGGGGCGGCTACACGCGCTGGCGACAGATAGCGCACGGCAGAAGCGAGCAGCGCCACGGCCAGTGCCCATGACAGAGCCGCTTCGATCCACTTGGTAGGCCCCAAGGAAGTCAGCAGATGGCCACTACTGCCAGCGAGCGCACCAAGGAGGGTATAGGTGACTAAGCGCCCGCTAAAGTAGCGTAAACCACCACCGCCACTGCGCGCGCTCGAAGCCATCACCACTGGCCCACACATCACGGCGCAATGTGCGCTGCTAACGACTGCGAGACTTGCGCCGGAGAACGCTGCGACAACCAGACCATTCATCTCGACAGGCGCCATCGCAAACTTGGTGCCACCTCGTAATGCGGGTGGATTCGCGGATTCTGCGCGGATCACGCGCAATCGCTGCGCCCTCGCTCAAGCTTGCGAAGGATCTGCGCGCGGCTCACCGGCTGGTGCCCTTGCCCATCCAGATCGCAGGCAGGACTCTTCGCACAGCACAGCGACGCGCGCCCTGCAGGGTGCTCGCTCGCCCTACCTACGAAAACGAGTCATGGTGCGGGCCATGCGACGTGACCCCCTCTCTTCGACGACCGTCATTTCAGCCGGCTACGACCTTGCCACCCAAGAGCTGGAGCTCGAATTTCGAAATGGCCGCGTCTACCGCTATCGCGACGTGCCTTCGGGCGCCTACGAGTTCTTGAAGCGCGCTAGTAGCAAAGGTGGCTTCGTGAATCGGATGATCGAAGGTAAGTATCCCTATGAGGAAGTGACGCCGGCCCGGCCCCCCCAAGACCTTTTGCATGCTTTACGAGCGTCGCTGGATGGGCAAGACCACAAGGAACCGTAAGGTTTGAGCTCATTCATCTGGCGCATGACTGGTGGCGTTGCTTAGGTTGCGATGTCGAATCGGGATCGCGCGCCGATAGTAGGGTGTTCCATCGAGTGGGTGCATCGCGGGCGACGCCAAGTGCCTTGGGCTCGGGCCTCCGCCGAGCAGGACGCGCCGCGCGAGAAGTATCACGCACAATTCCTTCTCGCGTCGACTAGGCTAGACTGGGCGCGATACACCCAGAAGGAGGAGATCAGCAATGGCCACGCTTACACTTGAGTCCCCGGCCTTTCGCCACCATGGCGAAATCCCGCGCGAGCACACCTGCGAGGGCGACGACTTAGCGCCCGCCTTGGCTTGGGGGAACCTGCCTGCGGGGACCAAGAGTCTCGTGCTGATCGTCGACGATCCCGATGCGCCTGACCCTGCCGCACCCCAGCGCGTGTGGGTGCACTGGCTGCTCTACGACCTGCCACCTTCCACGCAAGGGTTACCGGAAGGGGGCAAGCCGCTGCCGCCGACGGCGCGCGAAGGTAAGAACGATTGGGATAGAACTGGCTATGGCGGGCCTTGTCCTCCGATCGGGCGCCATCGCTACTTCCACAAGCTGTACGCGCTCGACGCGTTGCTGGGCGACCTGGCAGAGCCCAGCAAGGCCGTGCTCGAGAAGGCGATGGAAGGACACGTGCTGGGCAAAGTAGAGCTCGTGGGTACCTACCAGAAGCAGCGCTGAATCGTCCTGCATCGGATGCATCGCGCGTGCGTTGCCCGGCGCAGACGGTAATTCGTCGTTCCTTCGTGGCTAGTTTCTGCCGGTCGTGGTGATGCGCGAGGCCAAGGGTGCTACGGGCCAGGCGTGAACAGCCTATTGTCCGCTTGGAACGACCGCATGGACCTCGAAACGAAGTTCGTGCTGTGGTTATTGGCCGTGCTAGCCATGGGCTGCGTGGCGTTCTTCATGCTCGAGGCGCAGCGCGCGAGTCTGATCGTCATGAGCGTGTTGATCCTTGGCGTAGGCTTGATCGCTACCGGCGTGGCGCACTACGCAGTCTTCAGGCCGATTCGTAGGCTCGTGGTGATGGCCAAGGCGGTTGGCTCCGGAGACTTCAGCAACCGTTTGGGCTTGGAACGGCGTGACGAGATCGGGAGCCTGGCGTTCGAGATGGACACCATGTGTGATCAGCTACAAGCGGCCCAGCTTACGGCCGAGGCGCACATCGCAGCGCTAGACCAGCTAAGACACTCAGATCGCATCGCCACCTTGGGTAGGCTTGCCTCCTCTGTTGCGCACGAGCTTGGTAACCCGCTCAACGTGATCGAGCTGCGCGCTCAGCTTATCCTGTCAGGTGACTCGATGACGCCCCAGGAGGTGCAACAGAGCGCGTCGGTGATCGTCGAGCAATCGCGGCGCATGACGCGTATCATCGGCGAAATTCTATCCTTTGCGCGCATGCAGCCCGCCAAGATTTCTCGTCTCGATCTGGTATCCGTGGTGCGTAAGGCACTGATGTTGTCTGAGCACATCTCGAAGAAGCATCGAACCAACACCCATGTCGAGTTGGCAGAGCCCGCCATCGAGATCGATGGCGACGCGGACAAGCTTCTCCAAGTGATCGTCAACCTTGTCATGAACGGCGTTCAAGCGATGCCCAACGGCGGCACCCTGACGGTTCGTGTTCGCGATGAAGCGAGAGCTCCTATCGATGATCCGGAGGGTAAGGTGCGCGATTACGTGTGCATCGACGTGACCGATCGTGGCGTCGGCATTGCGCCAGAGTCGATAGGGCAAGTGTTCGAGCCCTTCTTTTCAACCAAAAGCGCGGATGGCGGTACGGGTCTGGGCTTGTCCGTGGCGCAGGGCATCGCACGCGAGCATGAGGGTTGGATTCAGGTAGAGAGTCAGCTGGGGCAGGGCGCTTCGTTTACGGTTTACCTTCCGAAGCACGGCTTGAAGGGCGGCGACAGTGACGAAAGCTAGGCTGCTTCTGATCGATGATGACACCGCCGTCTGCGAGGTGATCAGTACCTTGCTGGGTCATCGCGACTACGAGGTGGTGTCTGCCCATTCAGGAACGAGTGGCCTGCTCGTGCTCGAACGTGAGGAGTTCGATGCGGTGATCACGGATTTGAACATGCCTGGCATGACGGGCATCGAGCTGTGTCGCCGTGTGCATGCGGGCTGGCCCAATTTGCCCGTGATCTTAGTGACCGCTTTTGGCAGCATGGAGACGGCGGTGGCGGCCATTCGCGCGGGCGCCTATGACTTCATTTCCAAGCCCATTCAGCTTCCCGAGCTCTTGCTGACGCTGACGCGCGCACTCGAGCATCGGCAACTGAAAGAAGAGAACAAGCACCTCCGAGACGTCGTGGCGCGCCACCGGCCTCCTGCCGACATGATCGGCAAAAGCCCGGCGATGCAAGAGGTCTACGAGATGCTCGCGCGACTGGCCGATACCGATGCGACCGTGCTCATCACTGGCGAAAGCGGCACGGGCAAGGAGTTGGTTGCGCGAGCGTTGCACCAAAGTGGGCCGCGTAAATCAGGGCCGCTCGTGGCGTTCAATTGTGCGGCCGTTCCGGACTCGATGCTCGAAAGCGAGCTATTCGGTCATGAGCGCGGCGCGTTTACCGACGCGAGGGCGAGCCGTAAGGGTCTGTTCATCCAAGCGAACGGGGGCACGTTGTTCCTGGATGAGATAGGGGAGATGCCGCTCGCGACTCAGGTGAAACTGCTGCGTTCGTTGCAAGAGCGTAAGGTACGACCCGTGGGCGCCGATCGCGAGCAGCCCTTCGATGCGCGCGTCATTTCCGCAACCAGCCGCGATCTAGAGAGCGAAGTTTCAGAGCAGCGCTTTCGCGAGGACCTCTACTATCGGATTAACGTAATCCGCATTCACATGCCCCCCTTGCGCGCACGCGGCAACGACGTGCTCTTGCTCGCAGAGCATTTCATCCAGCACTACGTGCGAAATTCCAAGAAGCAGCTATCCGGGCTCGATGCATCCGCCGCAGAGAAGCTGCTTACTTATACCTGGCCCGGCAACGTACGCGAGCTTCAGAACTGCATGGAGCGAGCCGTAGCCCTGACCCAGGGCGACTGCATTACCGTCCAAGATTTGCCCGAGTACATCAGCGAATTTCAAGGAAAGAACTTCGTTTTGCCGCTCGAGAATCCGCTTGAGCTTCTACCGATGGAAGAAGTCGAACGGCGCTACATCCTTCAAGTACTGCAAGCGTTGAATGGAAGTAAGACCCAGGCGGCGACTTCTCTCGGCTTCGATCGGCGTACTTTGTATCGCAAGCTCAAGAGCTACGGCGTCGAATGACGTGTTGGGACATTAAGGCTGTGGCGTTTCGGAGCATGCCCATGACGCGGCAGACGGTTAGCATCGGTTTGCCACGACTCATCCGCAAAATAGCTTCTTTCGTAGGCGGCACGTTCCATGCAGTACACATAGTTTAGTTGCTCGGCGACGCGAAGCGTGGCACTAGCAAAATCGGGGTGCTGCTAGGTCAGCCGCAATCGCGCGAACATGCGCGCAATGGCGGTACGACCGAACAGCAGATCGACGTGCTGAATGACGACGTCGTCTTTCAGCTACGGATAACAACGACGACGTTCAAGACGAAGGTCGAGAAGAGCTCATGAAAACATCCATCAAGATGATCGCACCGCTGCTGCTTGCGCTTGGTTGCGGAGGTAGTATCCCGCCCCCCACGGATCAGTTGGCCGAAGTTCAAGCTGCAAGTCGCAGCGCCAATGAGCTGGGCGGGCAGAAGAATCCCAAAGCGCAGCTCCACCTCAAGCTTGCCGAGGAGCAGATCGCCCAGGCGAAAGCTGCCATGGAAGATGACGACAACGAGAAGGCCAAGAGCTTGCTCACGCGCGCCAAGGCAGACGCGGAGCTTGCAGTTGCCCTGACTCGAGAAGAAGACGCTGAGGACTCAGCGAAGAGCGCGGTCGATCAGGCGAACGTTCAGCGTTCGACGAATATGGAACAAGGAGCACACCAGTGAAAAAGTCAATCGCGAGCCTCGGCCTTACTGTTGTCCTCTCCAGCCTTGGTTGTGCCACGACGACACCACCGGCCGATCTGATCTCTGCGCGCGAATCGTTCGATCGTGCGCAGCACGGTCCGGCGGCGCAGCTCAACCCGTCCGATCTCCATACCGCCCAACTAGCGATGGACGCGGCGGAGAAGTCGTTCACCGAAGACGGAGACACGCAGGATACACGAGACCTTGCGTACGTTGCCGACCGACGCGCAAAGATCGCGGAGGTCCGCGCGAGCTCGACCAAAGCGAGTAATGCTCAGGAGAAGACCGTCAATGCCATGCACAACGCCGAAACGGCGCAGGTGAAGGCCACGGCGGCGCAGCTCGGGGCAGCCAAGCAGCAGCTGGCGGTCCAGGGTGCGGCGATGGAGGGCCAGGCACAGCAGTTGGCAGCCGAGAAAGAGGCGCGCGAGGCCGCTGAGAAGCGTGCGGCACAAGCTGCGGCGGACCTCGCCAAGTTTGCTTCGGTGAAGCAAGAAGCACGCGGCATGGTCATCACGCTTTCAGGCGGCGTGTTGTTCGCGTCGAGCAAAGCGGAGCTCTTGCCCGCAGCGCAGGTCAAGTTGAACAGCGTTGCAGAAGCGTTGACCCAGCAGGACCCAGATTCGAAGATGGTGGTCGAAGGACACACCGATTCGCAGGGCGCAGCGAAGTACAACGATGACCTGTCACAACGTCGTGCGCAGACCGTTCGCGACTACCTGGTGTCGCGCGGTATCGCAGCGGACCGTGTGACGGCGGCGGGCTTTGGCTCGACTCGCTCAATCGCAGACAACAAGTCGGCCGAGGGACGCGCCAACAACCGCCGCGTCGAAATCGTAGTCCAGCCCAAAGCGATGTGACTCCCTGGCTGACACGGTAGGGCTCCCTCAGGCTCAGGCTCAGGCACTCAGCTCGATGCCGGCACTCTTGCTACGGGCAAGCTCGTGGGTAGGGGTGCTTCTACAGAGCGGGTCAGGCCGGTCAGTTGCTCACTGAGTAGCCACACGATCTTCGCAAGCGACCGGCTAGAGCCGGGCCGAGCGTGAGCGTGTGGCTTTTCTTCGTGTGTCATGTTGAAGAAGCGTCCACTCACGCGAGCAAGCTCGGGGCTTGCCGCGTGATAATAGAGCGCCTCTCCTGACAAGCTTGCGTCCTTGAGCATGCGAGACACGACTTGCTCGTGGAATGCATGCCAGAGACGGCCGTTGTCGCGTCCGATCTGAGTCTTTACTTCTCCTGGGTGCACAGCATTTACGGTGACACCCGTGCCACGTAACTTTTCCGCGAGCTCCCACGTGAAGAGTAGGTTGGCGGTCTTGGCAGCGCCATAGGCCTTGAGGCCACGATAGAAGCGCTTTTCCCAGTGCAAGTCGTTGAGGTCCAAGCCGCCGAAGCGATGCCCCTGGGAGCTCACATGGATGATGCGCGCAGGCGCACTCGCCTTGAGCCTGTCGAGCAGCAACATGGTGAGCAGGAACGTCGACAGGTGGTTCACCGCGAACGTCGTCTCAAAGCCATCCACCGTGCTGGAGCGCGTGGTGGAGTGTAGCCCCGCGTTGTTGATTAACACGTGAATCTGCGGGTAGCGAGCGAGCAGCTCCTTGGCTAGCTCGCGCACGCTCGACATCACGGAAAGGTCTGCGCACAGTAAGTCGACAGGTCCGGTTGCCACGGCTTCGATGAGACGCTTGGCTGCCATGCCGCGTTGTTCGCTGCGACATACCATCACCACATGCGCACCCGCCTGGGCAAGTCGCTTAGCAGTCTCGAAACCAACGCCGGAGTTTGCACCCGTGATCACGCATACGCGGCCTTGCATGCTTACGTTGGTACTACGTTGGGGAGTAAGCTTGATAAACATCATATTATCCGAACACCTTGCGCATGAAGCCGCGATAGAGGCGGTTGAAGCCCGGGATGATGTCAAAGGTGTCCCCCCATAAGTCGTAGTAGTCGCGCTGCTCGAGAATCTGACCATGTTCGTTCAGGGTCAGCTTGCTGCAGCCGTAGAGTGGGGTGGTCTTGGTGTCGCCAAATTTGATCGTCATCGTCCATTGAAAGAAGATGAAGTTACCGTTCTGGGCCAGACCCGTGATGTCCATGCGCAGCTCCTTGGAGCGCTTCGCAAGACGCTGGCACATCTCGATAAAGGGCTCGCGTCCGTGAATGGTCTGGATCGAATCCTGAAAGCGCATGTTGGGCGCGTAGTACTCGTAGATGTGATCCCAGCTCGGCTTGCCGTCGCCGCCAATAGAGCGACCGAGCACCTGGGGAAGATTGTCGAGCGTAAGGCGGGCGCCCGTGCCCTTTTTGGCGGTGGGAGAGCTTACGGTTGTCATCGTGGAGAGCCTCTTTCGGTCGCTTCATGCTTCGTGTTTTCAAGGCCGGATTAAGCTGCGATAAGCCTATGAAAAGCACGGTGTTGGTGTTGATAACGCGTTATCGCGATGTTAACATGTTATCAGATGTCGCCGCGCGCTAGTCCAAACTCCGTCAGCCTAATGGAAAAGCAGCTCGTCGAGCGGCGTCGACGGATCTTGGGCGCTGCACGGCGCTTTGTCATCAAGCACGGGGTCGAGGGGGTAAACGTGCGCGCGTTGGCGAAGGCCTGCCGGATCTCCGTGCCTACGATCTATCGAACCTTTGGCAGCAAGGAGGGGCTGTTGAACGAAGCCATGCAGCCCTACGTGGAAGCGTCGGTGCGAGCGCAGAGTCTGGGGGAAGTTCCGGGTCGCGGATATCAGCGCTTACTCGGGCTATTCGAGCTCTGGTCCCGCGGTTTCTCGGGAACGGACGACGACGAGCGCGCCTTCATGGGCGTGTTCCTCAAGTCCGAAACGGGCCAGGGCTTGGCGTGGAAAGTAAGTGAGCAGATTCGCGGCGAGGCCGAGAGTACGCTGCGCGAGATGCAAGGGCACGGCGAGCTTGCGACATGGGCCGATCCGAGCACGCTCGCGGCGCGCCTTTCAGCGCAGACCGTCGTCAGTGCCATCGAGTGCGCAAGCGGCGCGCTTACGCCGCTCGGTTATCGGTCGGCTTTTGTTTATGCGGCCTGTTTGCTCGTGCTGGGGGCGTCTCAAGGCGCCGCGCGCGATGCCCTGTGCGAGCGCGCTCAACAGGCACAAGCTCACTGTGGAGCAAGGTTGCCAAGCGAGAGCAGGCGCACACCTCGCGCTCGCGCGGGCACCTGAGTCTTTGCAACGCAGGTGCCTTGGCGCGCGACTCTGGTAGGGTTCCGCCAACCAATCTTGGAGAGCGCTGCCCTAGCAGTCGCGGCGCACAGAACGGAGACGCCATGAAATACCGTCGCCTCGGCCGATCCGGCCTGCAGCTGAGTGAGTTGTCTTTTGGCTCTTGGGTGACCTACGGAAACCAAATCGACGTAAGCGCAGCCCGCGCATGCATGGCGCAAGCCTTCGATGCAGGCGTGAACTTTTTCGACAACGCCGAGGCCTACGCGAACGGACAAAGCGAAGTGGTCATGGGCGAGGCGTTCAAAGCGCTGGCTTGGCCTCGTCTCAACTACGTCGTGTCGACGAAGTTCTTCTGGGGCATCGATCGGGCCAAAGCACCCGTCAACGGTAAGGACACGCTCAACCGTAAGTATCTGATGCAGGCTATCGATGGTTCGCTCAAGCGCTTGCAGCTCGACTATGTGGACCTAGTCTTTTGTCATCGCCCGGATCCGCACACGCCGATCGAAGAAACCGTGCGCGCGCTGCACGACATCATCCAGCAAGGTAAGGCGCTGTATTGGGGAACGAGCGAATGGAGCGCCGAGCAGATTCGCGCCGCATATGACGTCGCGGAGCGCCTGCACTTGCACAAGCCGGTGATGGAGCAGCCCCAATATCACTTGTTTCACCGAGCACGCGTGGAGCGCGAGTACGCATCCCTCTACCAGGATATCGGCTTGGGTTTGACCACTTGGAGCCCGCTCGCGTCAGGTTTGCTGACCGGCAAATACAAGGCCGGCATTCCCGAAGGAACGCGCGGTGCCATGGCTAACCTGAGCTTCTTGCGCGAGGGCCTGACCGACAAAGCAAAGAACGACGCCGTGGTGAAGCTCGCAGAAATTGCCGCGTCGCTGGGCGGGTCGGTAACTCAGCTGGCGATTGCTTGGGCTGCGAAGAACCCTCAGGTCAGCACGGTCATTTTGGGCGCCTCGAAGCTCGATCAGCTCAAAGAAAATCTCAAAGCGCTGGAGTTGCTACCCAAGCTGACATCCGAGGTGCTGGAGCGCATCGACGCGGTCACGAAGGACCTCGCGCAATAAGAAGCCGTCAGGCGGCGCCGCCGGCGCAGCTAGTTGTAGGCGTGGGGTTGTTGGCTTTCGCGCTCTGAGAATCGCTGCAAACGTTGGGAGACCATTGCGTACAACTCCTCCGCACGGAACGGCTTGTTGAGCGGCGCGCCTTCGATTTGGTCGAGGAAGTCGCGGGCGCGCTCCGTGAAGGTGCCGCCCGTCATAAACACGAAGCGGGCGGCTTGCTCAGGACGCGTTTTGGATAGCTCCGTGTGCAGGTCCATGCCGGTCAGCTCGGGCATCATCAAATCGCACAGTACGAGGTCGAAAGGTTCGCCCTGTAGTAGCCTTGGCAGCGCCTCTCGCGGGTTCGAAATCGTCGTCACGTCGTACTGTTCTTGCAACATGTTTTGCAACAGGTCGCACATCATGTTTTCGTCATCGACCACCAGCACCGATGCACGCTTACTCGTGGACGCCATCGTGGCCGGAGGTGGAGTGGCCGCCTGAGCGCGCTCCCGCTTGGGGAACGTCACCGAGAATGTGGAACCGCGCCCCTGCGCCGTACTGACGGAGATCGTGCCTCCCATGTTGGAAATCAAACGCTGGCATATCGCCAGCCCGAGTCCCATGCCGGTGCCCACCTCTTTGGTCGAAAAAAATGGATCGAAGATGTGAGCCAGGACTTCGGGGCCAATCCCGTTACCCGAGTCCGAGATACTGACCACCACCTGATTGTCTGTTCCAACGCGCGTGGCGACACGCAGGACGTTGGCGGTTGCGCGTTCCCCGTCCATCGCGTGCAAAGCGTTGATCAGCAGGTTGGTGAACACCTGCTGCAGCTTAGCGGGATTGCCCAGCACCGCGGGGACCGGCGCGTACTCGCGCACGATCTGAGCGTGGTGTCGTACCTCGTTGGCCACGAGTTGCAGGCTGGACTCGAGCACCTCCTGAATATGCATGGGCACCACGTGATCCGTATCCGGATGCGCGAATGCCGACACGCCGCGCACAACATCGGCTATGCGATCTACCCCGGCCTGAGCCTGCGCGAGCATATGGGTAAGGTCATCTACCAGTGACTTGGCGTCGGCAGGCAGCTGCTTTTCGACCTGCCTGCACTTCCGCTGGGAGAGCTGCAAATTGCCCGAAATCAAGGCGAGCGGGTTGTTGATTTCGTGGGTGAGGCCCGCCGCCAAGACGCCCAACGCATTCATGCGGTCGAGCTCGGCTGCGCGGGCGTCGCGTCGCGCTTGATTGCGCCCGTGTAGCAAGCGGCCCAGGCTATCGAGCAGAACGGTGTCAGCGAAGGGCTTTTTGAGATACGCATCTGCGTCGATCGCAGAGGCCTGCGGAGAGTCGTCGGCGGACATTACGATAACCGGGATTTCCGCCCATTCTGGTTCGTGCTTTTGCTGGACCCGAAACTCCCAGGCGTTCACGTGCGGCATCATCAGATCCAGCAAGATCACGTCGGGATGGGTGCCTGCGCGCAGATGGGCGATAGCTTCCTTTCCATCCCAACAGCGGTCCACGCGATATCCTTCGGCGTGCAACAGGTGCGTCAAGGCCTCCCCGATGCGCTGATCATCTTCGACGACCATGACGCAGGGATGCGCCTGATCTGTTTCCGGCATGAGGATGGAACTGGCTTCCATTTGCGCGCCTCGCTTCCAGGTTCAAAGGGTAGGTAAACCGACTTCGAAGGTAAGGTTGGGTCGCGTGCTTGCGGCGGTGCTTATGTGGCTGGATCTGGCTGAGCTCAGATCCGAGGCGTGGTGCGAAACATCACTTCTGGTACCGCGAGTAGACCACGCGCGCCATCCCGATCGGTGCAAAAATACAGCTATCTTCATCGGTCATTCTGGGCCTGCTCGCTGGCGACGCTCGGCGACGCCAGAGCCGCCGCATTGCTCACCGCATAGCAGGCTGCGCAAGTTTGCGGGCATGGTTTCGTAGGGGATGCTGACGCTCGGCGGACTCCAGCTTTCGCCGCCCACGCGGTCCGGAGGGCTTGATTGCGCGATGATTGCGCCAGGCATGACGGTTCGGTGGGCTTTTTTGGCTAGGCCTGTCACGCTCGGGGTTCATGGACCGATCCTCCATCAGCCCAGCTTACCGCGTCCCGATTTTGGCAGTGGATGATACCCCCGCGAATCTGCTGGCCTTGCAGGCGCTCACTGACCATCTGGATATCGACCTTATTACCGCGGCTTCCGGCGCGGAGGCGATCGAGCACTCCACGCGCCGAGAGTACGCCCTGATTTTGCTCGACGTGATGATGCCTGGCATCGACGGACTGGAAACACTGAAGCAGCTGCGCGCGCTACCTAGCGCCCGCACGACACCGGTCATTTTCCTGACGGCGCGCGATTTGAATCGTTCGATGATGAGCCGAGCGTATGCGCTCGGGGCCGTCGACTACCTTACCAAGCCGTTTGACACCGAAGCGCTGCTCGCCAAGCTCGCGGCGTTCATCGCACTTTATCAGAAGGAGCAAGAGATCAGACGCCAAGCCAATGCTCTTGCGGCCAAGGATCAGCACATCGCGGTGCTCGCCCACGACTTGCGCACGCCCCTTTCTGTGATCGCGATGGGTGCGCGTTTGTTGCAAGACGAGGAGCATCCCCAGGTACGCGGCATCGCCACGCGCATCGATCGCGCCGTAAATCGCATGCAAGAGCTCACGAGCGACGTGCTCTCGTTGGCGCAAGCGGCAGACCGTAAGCTCGAGCCGGTGCTGGAGTACGGCGACTTGGCTGTGCTTTGCACTGAATTTGTGGATGACTTTCAGGCTACGTACCCAAACGTGCGTTTTGAACGCCGCATCCAGGCAGCCGCGAACTGCTCCTTCGATCCGCGCCGCATGCAGCAGGCGATAGGCAACCTGCTCAGCAATGCCGTCAAGTTCGGCGACGGCTGGGTCTCGCTTGCGCTAACCGCCGCAGCCGACTTCGTGACGGTCGAGATCGCGAACGGAGGAACTCCCATTCCTGCTGAGCGTCTCCCGTCGCTATTCAAACGCTTCGAGCGTGCGAGCGACACGCAGCCCGGAACCGGCCTGGGTCTGTACATCGTACGTTCGATCGCGCGTGCTCACGGCGGGGACGTGACGGTTACATCGAACAGTGACTGCACCGCGTTTTCGCTGCGTCTGCCCCGCTAATCTGGCTCGGTTTTTCCGAGGTTCGCAGCGCGGTATGGACCTGGGTCAAGCGCGGGACCGACGGGTGTGCATTCTGTCGGAAGCCTGTCACTATGCACGGACATGCTCGCCTCCCTCGCCCGTACCGGCCACCGCGCACCCATCTTGGCTGTCGACGACACCCCCGCGAACTTGGTGGCCCTGCAAGCATTGACCGAACAGCTCGACGTGGACCTCGTGACCGCGACGTCTGGAGCCGAGGCGATAGCGTCTTTTGCGCAGCAGGAGTTTGCGGCAGTGCTGCTCGACGTGATGATGCCCGGGCTAGATGGCCTCGAAACGTTGGCCCAACTTCGCGCCCTGCCCTCCATGCGCTCCACGCCCGTGATGTTCTTGACCGCCGTCGATATGAGTCGCTCGATGATGCGTCGCGCCTATTCACTGGGCGCGGTGGATTACCTTACTAAGCCACTCGACACGGATATGGTACTGGCGAAGCTGCGTGCTTTCGTCGACCTATATCACCAGGAACACGAAATCAGACGCCAGGCCGAAGCGCTCGAATCCAAGGACAAACACATCGCCGTGCTCGCCCATGACCTGCGTACGCCGCTCAGTGTGGTCGCCATGGGCGCACGCATCCTGCACGAGCACGAAGACCCGGCCGTGCGCGGCGTCAGCTCCCGCATCAGCCGTGCGGTCACTCGCATGGAGCAGCTCACGGCCGACGTGCTTGTATTCGCCCAGGCCACGCACGGTAAGCTTGAGACCGTCAAGACCCACGGTGACTTGTCGGCGCTCTGCGTTGAAGTGGTCGAGGATTTTCGCGCCACGCATCCGACCATACGCTTCGATCCGCACATCGACGAAAACGTGTGCGGATCTTTCGATGTGCGGCGTGTGCAGCAAGCGCTCGCAAACTTACTGAGCAACGCAGTCAAGTTTGGGAGTGGCTGGGTGCTGATCCGAGTGACGTCTGCAGGCAGCGACATGCGAGTCGAGATCACGAATGGCGGAGACCCTATCCCTGCTGATCGCATGCCGATGTTGTTCGAACGCTTCGAGCGCGCGAGCACGCAGCCCGGTACCGGCCTAGGCCTCTACATCGTACGTACCATCGCCCGCGCGCACGGCGGGGACATTACGGTTACCTCCGATGAGGCAAAGACCGCGTTCGTTCTTCGTCTGCCTCGCTGACCTCAGCCTGCGGGTCACCAATCTTGCGCCTGAGCCCTGTGATGGGACCCGCTTCGGCGCTGGGTTCGTCGGGCGATACGGGGCGAAGCTGCCATCCGCTTTGCGACGGGCCCGGCCTCGCCTCAGCAGTTCCACCCTTCCGGGAGTCTGCCTTCTCGCCCTGCGGCCAACATGCATCGCTCAACACATAGGCGATCCAATGCAAAGCCAGATGCACGTTCGCCCCACACCAAGCTGCCACAGGGCGCGCACTGTGTACAACGGCGGTGATTGAGTCGCCCTCTCTGAAGTCCACGAGCGCGGCCACAATGCGGTTCAGGATCTCAAGCGGGTTGTTCGACCGCGGCAACGGTACGAGCAGGTTTTGGTCTGCCCACACCGAAACCTCTACCGATGACGGACCATGTACTGCTATCAGCACGCACCACTTTCGCGAGAGGCCCATGGGAGCGGTATAGCAAGACAGGGGCCACGCATAACATTGGGCGCGTCGGGGCTCGCGTGGTAGATGCGCGCGCTCATTAGGAGCTGTCATGCGCTACTTCGTCCCCACACTCGCGCCCGGCTGGCTAGACGACGGTCCGGCAAGCTCGCCAGGGGATCATTTCGGCGGTTTGCCTTGGGGTCTTCCCGAGGCGCGCTGGCCCGTGTGCAGTCGCTGCGGGGCGGCCATGTCCTTCGTGTGTCAGCTCGCGCACCATCCGGATCGACTCCGGCTCGGTGCGGAGGGTGACTGCATGTTCGTGTTCTGGTGCCTCAGTGACCCCGGTTCCTGCGAAGTATGGGAACCGGACGTGGGAACCAACGCGGTGTTCGTGCTCAAAGCCGCCGAGCGCACGCACTCTTTTGCCATGACTAAGGTCAACCTGCTCCCTTACCTAGTCGTCACCGGATGGAGTGAGCGTGAGGACGGCGTGGCTCCCGAGCAGCTGAAGCAGTTCTTTGACGCCGATCATTTCCTCGAGCTCGACGACGCATCCTTTCAGGTGCTGCCCGGCACTCGCCTGGGTGGCACACCTTTTTGGCCTCAGGCGTTGCCCGTTTGCACGTGGGAGGCAGGCGATACCTTCGTTCTGCAGCTCGATAGTGCTGAGTGGCTGGCGGCCCCGGCGCCCTGCGCGGACGAGCTTGGTTGCCCGGTTCACGTGCAAGGTAGCGACGGGGTGTTCACCACGTACGAGCCCCAAGCATCCAAGGCCAACGCGCCGCCCCAGGGCGTGATGGTTGTGGAAGGCGGCTCGTGGTGCGTCGACCGATTCGGGGACTTTACGGTCTACGTATTTTTGAACGAGGCAGGCCCGAGCCGGGGCGGACGCTTGTGCATGCAGCGCTGAAGGGGTGAGCCTGCGAAGCAACTGCGGCAAGAATGCGTGATTTGCGCATGCGCGCCACGATCTCTGCGCGCGCTCAAAGCGCCGGCAGTGAGAGCCGCTGCCATCAGGGGCTGAGCTATTTGATATTCGTGCGGCATTCGCGAGGCATTCGCGGGCGCGGCACGACACATGCAATGGCGTTCTTTGCTGGTACGCAACTCACCCATTTTGGAGGATGTCATGGGAATCGTTTGGATGCTGATCGTCGGTCTTATCGCAGGTGCCCTTGCCAAGTTGATCATGCCGGGGCGGCAAGGCGGTGGGATGTTCGTGACCATGTTGTTGGGTGTCGCGGGAGCTGTCGCCGCGGGGCTCATCGGACGCGCACTCGGTTGGTATGACTCCACTGCGGGAGAGGGACCTGGCATCCTTGCGAGCACCCTCGGCGCTCTGGCAGTGCTGGCAGTTTACGGATTCGCGTCCCGCGGACGCACGCTGCACGGCTGAGGTGGACAAAGTAAGGTTCGCGTGCCCCACGGTCTCACCGGGGGCAGGCTAGTTTGCGAGCAAACCGCTAGGCTCAAAAGGAGATTGACGAATGGGAACGGCAAATTGGCAACCGAAGTGGTGGACTCAGGACAAGCACGGCAGTGGCTGGGAGCACGTCAAAGAGGCCATGAAGCGCGACTGGGAGCAGACCAAAAGCGACTTCAAGGCGGGCGGTCGTGACCTCGACCAGGACGTCGACGATACCGTGAAGCAAGCGGCAGGAACCGATGTCATCCCGCCGCGCAACCAAGCCAATGCTCCGGGCGGTACCAAAGCGCGAACTAACCTGGCATGGAGCGATGTCGAGACTCCCATTCGCTACGGGTATGGCGCACGTCAACAGTTCGGCGCGACCCATCATGATTGGGACGACGACCTGGAAGGCACCCTGCGCAGCGAATGGGAAGCGTCCAAGGATGCAACCCACCGCGGCTGGAACGAAGTCAAGGATGCCGTTCGCCACGGCTACGGCCACCATAAGTAGACCGTAAGGTCTCGTCACGGCTGTGTGCGGCACTCCTTGGGGCAGTAAGCTTCGGTGGCGTACTCAGTGTCGGTTGCACCAAACTACGTCCGCGACAACGTATACGTCGTCTCCGTAGTGGATGTCGCCGCCGCAACTCTCGCATTGTTCCGAACGACGCGCTTGCGACCACGCTCCGCCGTTAGGTGGTTTTTGGCGTGGTGGCTCGCGTTGGGTCGTAGGTGCTGGGCGCGAACGCTGACCGGGCATGGGTACATCGCCCGTTCGCCGTTGGGTCAGTTGCAAGCCGTGTTTGCGAATCAACCTGCACGCCGCCAGCGCGGCCGTGCGCGCCTCCTCTTCGTGGGTCGTCGAGCAAGCGAGATCGATAAGCTTTTCGGCCCGGTACAAACTCATGACCATACTCTAGCGCATGGCCCAGGGCCGCAGTCGCTCAGCTGCGTTCGGGCGCAGCATCCGGCTTCATGGCACATTGAAAATCCATGCCGGAAGGGGACAGCCTCCATCGCCTTGCGCTCGTCCTTTCGCCGGCGCTCACAGGGAAGCCTCTGCGCGCCCTCGAGCTCGTGCGTAGTACCGCACGCACGGATGGGCTTGTGGGAAGCGAGATTGTCGGTGTCGAAGCCCGCGGTAAGAATCTACTGGTGCACTTTGCGGGAGGCTTCGCACTGCACGTGCATTTGAAGATGAATGGACGGGCGTTGCTTGAGGAGCGCGCCGCTACACGTCGTGTGAATCACGCTCGTGCTGTGGTGGTGCTCGACACCGAACAACATCGCGTGCTCGTGTATGACGCACCCATCGCGCGCCTGATCCGCTCGCGTGATCTCAAGAGCGATGCGCACTTTCGCGGGCTGGGGCCAGACCTACTCGCGCCTGTGTTCGAGATCAAAGAGGCCGTGGTGCGACTGAAGTTGCGCGCCCAGCAGACGTTGGGCGAGGCCTTACTGGATCAGAGTGTCATGTCGGGGATCGGCAATGTGTGGAAGAGCGAGTTGTGCTTTACGCTCCATCTGGATCCGTTTGCGCCGGTGTCCGCTCACACCGACGAAGAGCTCCATGCGCTGGTCACGCTCGCTCGCACTCAGATGTTCGACAATGTTTACGGCAAGAAGCGCACGCTGCCCGATCCCTTCGATCCCCACCCATACGCACGCAAGACCCGCATCAATCGCCGCATGGGCGAGGGGTTACTCTCCGTCTATGAGCGCGCGGGTGAACCTTGCTACGATTGCGGTACTAAGATCGAGATGCGCCACACGGGAGCTCAGTTGCGCTCGACTTATACCTGTCCGACTTGCCAACCTGCGCGGGGTGTCCAGTGAGTAAGGCTCAGGTGCTGTCGCGCTTGAACGAGTCCACTCGGGTGTGGTTCCAGGACACCTTTCCAGCTGCGACCGATGCCCAGAAGCGCGCTTGGCCTTCGATCCTCGACGGCGCTAGTACGCTGCTGGTGGCTCCTACGGGGTCAGGTAAGACGTTGGCTGCATTCCTGTGCGCCATTGATGGCTTACTTTTTTCGGAGGAGCCGCTCAAGCACGAGCGTTGTCGTGTGCTCTACGTGTCGCCGCTCAAGGCCTTGGCCGTCGACGTTGAACGCAACTTGCGTGCGCCGCTGGCCGGTATCGAGCGCACGGCGGACAGGCTTGGCATCGCCCATCGCACGCTCTCTGTGGCCATGCGTACAGGCGACACACCCAGTGACGAACGCGCGCGCTTTCTACGCAAACCGGCCGACATTCTCATTACTACGCCCGAGTCGCTCTATCTCATGTTGACCTCGCTCGCGCGCGAGACCTTACGCTCCGTCGATACGGTGATCATCGACGAGATCCATGCGATGGCACCCACCAAGCGCGGCGCCCATCTGTTCCTGTCGATGGAGCGCCTGGAAGCGTTGCGCACGAGCAAGCGACCGCTGCAGCGCATTGGACTGAGCGCCACACAGCGCCCCTTGGAAGAGGTGGCAAGGTTACTGGGCGGGTTGACGCAGCAAGACGGTGTCATGGTGCCGCGCCCGGTCAAAATCGCAGACGCCCGCGCCCCACGACCGATCGAGCTGAGTATCGAAGTGCCCGTGGAAGACATGTCCGAGCTGCGTGCAAGCGAGCGTCCCGGCGCACTGCGCGAGCCTGAAGATGCAGCGGCACCGCGCTCGATCTGGACCTCGATTCATCCGCGTTTGCTCGAGCTCGTGCGCAGCCACCGCTCGACCATGGTGTTCGTTAACAACCGTCGCCTGGCCGAGCGTTTGGCAGGCGCCATCAATGAGCTTGCGGGCGAGATCTTGGCGCGCGCCCATCACGGCTCGGTTGCGCGTGAGCAACGGGCCGAAATCGAAGACGCGCTCAAACGCGGCACGCTGCCGTGCATCGTCGCCACGAGCAGCCTCGAGCTCGGGCTCGACATCGGTTCGATCGATCTCGTGGTGCAGATCGAATCACCACCTTCGGTTACCTCCGGCATACAGCGTGTGGGTCGCGCCAACCATCAGGTCGGTGGCAATCCCAAGGGCACTATCTTCCCTAAGCATCGAGGTGACTTAGTCGCATGCGCGGAAGCCGTGCGTCGCATGCGCGAAGGGGAGATCGAGGAAACACGCTACCCACGCAATCCCGTCGATGTGTTGGCGCAGCATGTCGTGGCGATCGTCGCTATCGAGGAGCGCATCGATGTCGAGGTGTTGTTCGCCTTGGTGCGGCAGGCGGCGCCTTTTGCGGAGCTTGCGCGCTCTAGTTTCGACAGCGTGCTCGACATGCTGTCCGGACGTTACCCTTCGGATGAGTTCGCCGAGCTCAAAGCTCGCGTCACTTGGGATCGAGAACGTGGTGTGCTCGAGGCGCGCAAGGGGAGTAAACGCCTCGCCATCCTAAACGCCGGCGTCATCCCTGACCGCGGCTTATATGGTGTGTTCCTAGTAGACGGCGGTGATGGTAAGACCAGTAGGCGCGTAGGTGAGCTCGACGAGGAAATGGTATTCGAGGCCCGCGAGGGCGAAGTATTCGTGCTCGGTGCGTCGAGCTGGCGCATCGCCGAAATTACGCACGATCGGGTGCTGGTGACACCTGCGCCGGGGCAGCCCGGTAAGATGCCGTTTTGGCATGGTGACAGACTGGGTCGCAGTGTGGAGCTTGGGCGCGGCATTGGCGGCCTCTTGCATAAGCTGGAACGTATCGACACGCCCGAAGCGTTGCGCTTGCTCGCTCGCGATCACCACCTTGATACCAAGGCCGCGACCAACCTCGTGCGCTACGTGCGCGAGCAACAAGAAGCGCCCTATCACGTGCCCACCGACAAGAAGTTGGTGGTGGAGCGCTTCCTCGACGAAGTGGGTGACATCCGAGTATGTCTGCTTTCACCTTACGGTTCGCGTGTGCACTCGCCGCTTTCTATCTGCATCACCGAGAAGGCGCGCACGGTGCTTGGCACCGTTGCCGAAAGCGTCTGGACCGATGACGGGATCGTGCTGCGTTTTCCGGAGCGTGACGAGCCGCCAGACATCGCCTCGCTCCTGCCTTTACCAGAAGAAATCGAGGAGATTCTGATCGGCGCAATCGGCGAAACGGCACTGTTCGCCTCGCACTTTCGTGAATGCGCGGCACGTGCCTTGCTCCTGCCCCGACGCTATCCCGGCAAACGTTCGCCGCTCTGGGCACAGCGCAAGCGCTCCGCAGACTTGCTGAAAGTCGCCTCGCGCTACGGGTCCTTTCCGATCTTACTCGAGACCTACCGTGAGTGCCTGCAAGACGTGTTCGATGTACCTGCGCTCACTGCGCTGATGGCCGATGTGCAGCGTCATAAGGTCAAGGTGGTCACGGTCGACAGCGAAAAGCCTTCGCCATTTTCTGCGAGCTTACTGTTTAGCTATATCGGCAACTTCATCTACGACACCGATGCCCCGCTCGCCGAGCGTCGCGCGGCTGCGCTCAGTATCGATCCCAGCCAGCTGCGTGAGCTTTTGGGACAGGCTGAGCTCAAGGACCTGCTCGATCCGGTCGCGATCGTCGACGTCGCGCGTATGGTAAGTCGCCTTGACTATCCACCCCGCCATGAAGACGAGCTGCACGACTTACTGTTGTTCATCGGTGATCTTAGCCATGGCGAGCTTGCGCAGCGCTTGGGCGACGCGGACACGCCGCTGGTCGCTGCGCTGTTGCGCGCGCGTCGCGCCATCGAGGTAAGGGTTGTAGGCGAGGCGAGGCTCATCGCAGTCGAGGATGCCGCGCGCTATCGCGATGCGTTGGGTGTCATGCCGCCTGCGGGTCTTGCCAATGCTTACCTCGAGCCGGTGCGCGAGCCGCTCATGGATTTGTTGTCGCGGTTCGCTCGTACGCATGGGCCCTTTGCGGCAGAAGAGTTTTCTGCGCGCTATGGCGTGCCCGTGCCGCAGGTCTGTGCGGCGCTCGACGTGTGGGTGGCGCGCGGACGTCTGTTGCGCGGCGAGATCCATCCCGACAAACCGGGCATTACCTTTTGCGACGTGGACGTCATGCGCAGCATCAAGCGGCGCTCGCTCGCTGCGTTGCGCAAGGAAGTCGAAGCCGTCGACAAGCTCGCATATGCGCGTTTCCTGTTGGGCTGGCACGGGATCGGACGTAGCGCGCGCGGTTTAGCTGCGCTGCGTACTGCGCTCGAACGACTCGAGGGCGTGCCGTTGCCACTCGGAGCTTTGGAGCGCGACATCCTGCCCGCACGCGTGCCCGGTTTTTCGCCCGCCGATCTGGATCAACTTCTAGCTTCCGGCGAGCTTGTGTGGCGCGGCATCGAGCCCCAGCTTGCGGGAGGCAGCCGCGTTGCACTGTACTTTCGCGACCATTTCGAGGAGCTCGCTCCCAAGCCCGCGCCCAAACACAGCCCGCTCATCGACAAGGTGCGCGAGGTGCTGAATCAGCGTGGCGCGGTCTTCTTCTATGAGCTCGTCAAGCTTACGCTGGCATTTCCACCCGATGTGCTCGAAGCGCTGTGGGAGCTGGTGTGGACCGGCGAAGTGACGAACGACATGTTCCAGCCTTTGCGCTCGCGCTCGGCAGGCGGGCAAGCTGAGCGCAAGCGTGGCGTACGTGTAAGTCGGGTTCTGCCCGGCAGCGAAGGGCGCTGGACCTTACTGTCTTACGGCGATGTGAGTGAAACGGTAAGGCGCGCAAGTCTCGTCCGTTCGCTGCTTGCCCGTCACGGCGTGCTGGTGCGTGAGGCGCTGCGCGCGGAGGGCATCCCCGGCGGGTTTTCAGCCGTGTACGAGGTCTTGCGCGCGATGGAAGATGCGGGCCGTGTGCGTCGCGGCTACTTCGTGGAGGGCTTGGGCGCTGCTCAGTTCGCGCAGCCTGGCGCCGAGGAGCTGTTGCGCAACGAACGTGAAAGCCGCAGCCAAGAGCCCGCGCGTTTGCTTGCCGCCACGGACCCAGCGTCTGCCTGGGGCGCTGCCCTAGCTTGGCCCGCGCGCGACGGCGCCAAGCCCATGCGCGCCGATGGCGCACAAGTTGTCTTGGCAAGTGACGGACGCCTGCTCGCTTGGCTGGGTCGCAAGGAACATACTCTCCTTACCTTCTTCCGCGAAGAGCCGCGCGAGAAAAGCGAGGATGCCAAGCTCGTGGCCGACGCGCTGTCGCGTAGCATCGCGCGCGGCGAGCGTTTTTCGTACCTCATCGCGCGCGTGGACGGCGCCGAAGTAGAGAAGTCGACCTTGGCCCAACCGCTGGTCGAAGGCGGGTTTGCTGCGACATCGCGGGGCTTTCTAAAGCGCACCTTACGCAAGCGTCGCGACCAGGAAGAGATAGAGGACGACGATGACCCCGCGCTAGACGACGCCGCCCAAAGTCCAAGCCAGGGGGCTGAGTAGAGGTTGGGTCAAAGACGGGCCGTATAAGATCTTATATGCCACCACGCTGTCTGATCACCGCAGTGCCACGCGGTCCAGCCACGGCGATGCGTAGGCCTGGAAACTTGGGCAGATAGGCAAGAGGCGGAGGATCGCGACGGCTTCCTTTGACCATGTGTAGCATGACTAGGTTTTGACTAAGATCGTACTCGGCTCGGTAACTGGCATCGCCTACGCTCACCGTCTCCGGAAAGTCCCGGTCGAGCGAGCTTTGCACTTCGTAAGGTAGCTCGGCGGCCAAGAAATCACTGGCAGACAAAAGCGCCAGGTCATCACCGCTTTCAACACCGAGCGCTTCGAGTCGCGCGAGCAAGTAAGGTAAGAGCTCGAGCACTGGACCCTCGCTCTTTAAGCCGGCGGCGTGCCCGCGCTGAGCGAGTTGGTCTGCGAGTGCCCTGCGTGCAAGGCGCGTACGCGTGCTGACAACGGCGTCCCGAAACAGACTCCCGCGTTCGAGCAAGGTAGCGATGGCGGTTCGGGCGAGCTGTCCGGTCGGCATCTCCTCGCGTTCGGCGATCACGCGTTGGGCGTATACCCTTTCGATCTTAGTGATGACACGCTTGCGATCGAGCTGTACCCCCGCCAGGCGATCTTGACCAAGTCCGGCGCGTGCGATGGCAGAAATTGCGATGGCGCCTGCGCAAGTCACCAGCACGCGGGCGTCGCGCCCCGTACCAAACGCGCGAGTGTCGAGCACCACCAAAGCCTCTACAGATCGCAGATTGCGGACGGCACTCTCCCGTGCCAGCTCGAGCTCGGTGCCACCATTGCTAAAGAAAACGTCGCGGCCCCGGGCGCGCGCGACATAGACCACGCGTGGATCGGCGCTGATCACCGTGCGCAAGATCGCGTCGCGATCAAAGAGCTGCTCCGTGGGCAAAGAGTCAGGCAGGCCGGCCATGCGCCGCAAACGCAGTCGAGCGCGCCGCGCTTCTTCGAGTACGGCGCCCGCGATGCCGTGTTCGCTCGGGCGCTCGCAGCGCACCGCGCGGATGAGTGCAGTCAGATCACAGCCCGCACTTCTTAGGTCATCCTCGGCCGCCTGCTCCGCGGGCGCCGACAGGAACATCGGCCGGCCCACCGAAAGAGCGGCCACGAGATCGATCATGTCTGCGAGGCAGTCAGCCGTGCGCGCGGCGACCAGCATACGTGCTTGCAACGCGTCCACGGGCATGGCGAACATGCTGCGTCCACCTTCGCTGAGCACGTCTTGAGGGTCGAGGGCGCCCCACGCGCGCAGGTCCGCGCGCGCCGCCTCGAGAGCGTAAGGTTTTGCAGCATCGAGCAAGGGCAGATCTTCAACGCGTTCGCCCCATGCCGCGGCCGACAACACGAGCGGCACCAGTGACTCGCGATGGATGCCAGGCGCCGTGCGTGGCTGCAAGCGTGCGGCGGCACTCCATAATCGATAACACACGCCTGCGGCCGTACGCCCTGCACGGCCGGTGCGCTGTGCCGCGCTGTCTTCGGCAATCGGGCCTAAGGCCAGGTGCGCGCGCCCATCGTGGTAGTGAGTTTGCCGCACAAGGCCCGTGTCGATCACCACGCCGATGCCGGGAATGGTAAGGGATGTTTCTGCCACGTTGGTGGCTAAGATGACCTTACGGTTTCGCGCGGGTTCGAATGCGCGCTTTTGCTCATTGAGGGTAAGCCCGCCGTGGAGCGGAACCACGGTGTAGGGCGTGCCACGCAATGTCTGAGCACAAGCTTCGATCTCGGCCTTGCCAGGCAGGAATACCAACACGTCGCCTTCGTCCTTGGCGGACGCATCCAGGGCGCGACGCACGCGGCCAGGTAGATCGGTACCATCCGGCAGCACTTCCGCACTGTTTAGGTAGCGGATGTCGACGTCGAAGGCGCGTCCTTCCGCGCTCACGTGCACGCCGCCGATGTGCTTTGCCACGCGCTCACCGTCGAGCGTGGCAGACATGACGATCAAGCGACGTTGCTGGCGGCGTACCAGCAGGGCTAGCAAGAGGTCGACTTCCAGGCTTCGTTCGTGGAACTCGTCGAGCACGACGGTATGGGCGCTTTCGAGCAGCGCGCGATCGCGGAGCACCATGCCCGGCGTGGCGAACACGATGCGCGTATCGTCCCGCGCCACGCGTTCATCGCGCACCAAGTAACCGACCCCCTCGCCAAGCGCGGTTCTTTCGAGCTCCGCCACGCGGACGGCCAGGCTGCGACATGCAATGCGCCGGGGCTCGACCACAACCGTGCGCCCTGCGCACCAACGGGGTATCTCAGTGGACTTACCGGAGCCGGTTGGTGACGACACGACGACGGGCCCAAGCTCGAGCGCTGCAAGTAGGGCTGGGCGTACACGCGCAATCGGAAGGTCCGTCGTCACGTGCTCGGTGTATCACGCTTCGGCGCTGGGAGCGCAGCGCGCCTTTTCCTGCGTCGATCGTGGAGTGCCACGCTGGTGCGACCCATATCAACGTAAGGTGATCCACACCGGCGCGTGATCGCTTGAGCCCGGCTCGCCGCGCGCGAACGTGTCTACCTCGGCCTTGTGCAGACGCGGCACGAGGTCGGCACTTAACAAGAAATGATCGATGCGAAGGCCTGCGTTCCTGCTCCAGGCATTTCGTTTGTAATCCCAAAAGGTGTAGATCACTTCGGATGGATGGAGCGCTCTGACGGCATCCGTAAAGCCTTGCGCAAGCAGGCGTGTGAACGCAGCACGACACTCAGGTTGAACTAACGCGTCGCGATCCCACGACCGGGTCTGGTAAATGTCCGCTGGCGTGGGAACGACGTTGAAGTCTCCCGCCAACACCACGGGCACACCCGCCGTCACAAAACTTGCTGCGTGCGCATGCAAGCGCTCGAACCATGAGAGCTTATAGTTGAACTTAGGGCCGGGCCGCGGATTGCCGTTGGGCAGGTAGATCGAGGTGATGATCAGCCCGTTCACCGCGGCCTCGATATATCGGCACTGCTTGTCGTCGTCGGCACCCGGCAGCGCACGCCGAGTGACGATGGGCTCCACCGCTTTGGCCAGGATAGCGACGCCGTTGTAGGCCCGTTCGACGTTCCACACCGCGTGATAGCCGGCCTTGCGCAGCGCCGCTTGAGGGAAGGTCGCCGTCTTCAGCTCTTGCAAACACACCACATCCGGCTGGGCTTGCTCAAGCCACGCAAGCAAGCGCGGTAACCGCCCGTGTATACCATTGATGTTGTAGGTCGCGATTTTCACATGCCCACCCTGGCGCGCGCCGCAAAGAGGAGGGCTAGCTTTCACCACGAGGTGCGCCTTCGCCACCCACCCACTCACTCACACGCTTAGTGCGCCTACTGCCCGCAAGAGTTGCCTGGCCGTGAGCCTACCGACTTGAGTCTAAGCATGACCAGCGCGTACCATGGAGAAGCATGATGCTCGGACCTTACTCCGCTGTTCGATCTACCATCGAGCTCGACACGTCGTCGTGGCCGGTCGTGGTCGTGACACCGCCTGATAAGCCTTTGAGCGACGCCTCGATCGATGAGTTTATGGTGCGCTGGGCGCAGATGACGCGCGACCGTAAGGGACAGTACGTGTGCGTTCACGACGTTCGCTATGCGCCACCCATGTCGACCGCTCATCGCAAGAAGATGACCGACATGATGAACGACTATCGCGCGGAGCTCGCCGTGCAGTGTGCAGGCGTCGCCATGGTCTTCGATTCAGTACTAATGCGGGCGATGTTGACCGCGTTCATGTGGATGTTTCGTCCTCCGTATCCAACCCAGGTTTGCTCCAACCTCGAGGATGCGATGCGCTGGGGGCAAGCGCGGCTGGCCGTGCGACGGCGGCCCCTGGCTCCCTAAGGGCCCCGGACGAGCCGGAGGTTTTAGAAGCTTAGTGCCATACGGGACATGCTTGGTGAGTCGGCGTCGCCATCGAGCACCGGTCGCAAGAGCAGCGGTCCTGCCAGCGAAAGTAGCGCGCACGTCGTGAACACGAGGGCGCGCATCCGTAGTTGCTTCTGCGCCGGCGGTCGCTGCGGAGCGAGCTTGACGGCCAATGCAAATGCCGTGATGGCGAGGGCGTCTCCTGCGAGCTGCGAGACGAGCGAGTGCCAGTAAGGTTGCCTGTCGCCCGCGACGTCGGTGAGCCAGTGCACGCCCGCGGCCGCAACGAACGGATGGGCCAGCACGAACGTGCCAACACTCAGGATGGCGGTACCCAGACAGGCAAGGTCTTGATCGCAGCGTGCGATCGGAATCGCCGCCAGACCCACCATCAGACCCGTGGTGACGGTCCAGCCCGCCAATACCGCCCCGCTCGACTCAAGCTCCTCCGAACGCGCCTCCGCAAGCACACGTGCCGGGACGAGGAGACTCAGCGCAGCGGCCAACAGCAGCCAGCTCAAGCACACCGCCCCTACTGCCCCGCCTGGCACAAGTCTGCCACGGTACGGCCGGTACATTGAGGGCAAGAGCACGAGCCGATTGCGGGGCCCGAAATGCGAGAACGCCTCGCGCAAGCTGCGTACCGAGATCATGAATCGCCCTTCTTACTGACCATCACGTCATCGATGACCAGCGTGTCGATAGCGTGCCCCCCGCGCGATGTCCCGCAACCGCGCGACATCGCCTATCATGACGACGCCCATGATCATGCACGACCGGCGCATATCGTTAGTTCCGCTTCGACCCACCCTGCGTGGGGTGCTGTTCACGGCGCTGAGCCTGCTCGCGAGCGGCTGCGATCGAGCGGCATCGGTGCCTCCCAAAGCGCTTGATCAGCCCGAAAAACAGTCTTCTACGCAGCCGCTGAAATCCGCAGCGGCTACGCCTGCGCCCGTCGAGGAGCCCGCGTTGCACAAGGTCGATCGCAAGCTCATGGGCACGATTTGGGCGGTTACGATCGCCGGCGGCGATGCGGAACGCGCGCGCGCAGCCAGCGACGAAGCCTTGGACGAGGTGGCTCGCCTCGAAACATTGCTCTCTGAATGGAAACCAGACAGCGAGATCTCACGCATCAACGACAATGCTGGCCTCAAACCGCAGCCGGCCGGACCTGAGCTTCTCGCGTGCATTCGCGCAAGCCAAGACGTCGCGCGCTGGAGCGACGGTGCATTCGATATCTCGTGGGCGGCCTTGCGTGGTCTGTGGGATTTTTCCGAGCATTCCGCGCATATTCCGCCTAGCAAAGCAGCCGTGCAGGCCAAGCTGCCGCTGTGGAACTACCGACTGATCCGCGTCGATGAGCAAGCCAAGACAGTAAGGCTCGACAAAAAGGGTATGCAGATAGGTCTAGGCGGCGTCGCGAAGGGCTATGCGCTCGATCGCATGGGCGACATCTTGCGCGCGCGCGGCTTTGCAAATTTCCTCGTCTTCGCGGGTGGGCAAATCCTGGTCGGTGGCAAACGTGGTTCTCGCCCATGGCGCGTGGGGATTCAGCATCCGCGCGAGGACAATTACTTCGGCTTCATCGAAGCCTCGGACTGCTCGATCGCGACCAGTGGTGACTACGAACATGCTTACCGTTACGAGGGGCATACTTACCATCACATCATCGACCCCAAAACAGGCTTCCCTAGTGAGCGTACGGCCTCTGTCACCGTGATCGCGCCCACCGCACTGTCGGCTGACGCGGTCGACACCGCGCTCTTCATCATGGGGCCCGAACGTGCGCTCGAAGCGTTGCCGCAGGCTCCCGGAGGGCCTATCGAAGCGGTGCTGGTCGGTCCGGACCTGAAGGTTCACGCCTCACCGGGAGCAAAGCCGAGAGTTCTGCTGCGCTATGCGCTCGATGCCGATCAGCATCTACTCGCGCCGCTGCCGCGCGATGCCCCGAATGGCACGCTGAACTGAGCTTTCGGCAGGGCTCTTATCGCAACGGCCTCCGACGCCGCCTTAGTCGGTGCTCGCGAGCTCCCTGCGCTTGCGCAACTTTGGAGCGCGTGAGCTTCGCGGAGTGGTTACAGCTTTTCCGGCGGGGCCTGATTGGGACCTGCGCCCAATTGGTTGATAAAGAAGCCGAAATAGTCAGCCGCCTGATCGATCTCTGCAGATAGTGGCGTTCCGCCGCC
>JBKJIA010000652.1:0-5734 GCA_046598735.1 Polyangiales bacterium | reverse complement strand
ACTGTCATCAAGCGAGTCCGTAAGCTTCACCTGTGCGAGCTTACTGAGCACGGCCTCGAGCAACTTGTCTTTGATCGAGGCGTGCACGATCAAACGCCCGAGTGCGCGACACCATTGAGCATTGAGCATGGTCATGCCAAACACGATCGCCGTTGCGACTTGATCGATGTCGACATCTGCGAACACCACCATCGGGTTGTTGCCGCCGAGCTCGAGCTGCGTGGGTTTGAAGTCATCCGCGCAAGCGCGTGCCACCGCGCGACCGCCGGCCAAACCGCCCGTAAAAGACACGGTACGGATGCGCGGATCGGCCACGATAGGTCCGCCGATGTGCCGGCTGCCGCACAGCAACTGGAATGCACCAAGCGGCAAGTTGGCCTTGTGGATCGCGTCGGCCATGACGATCGCACTATGGGGTGCCCATTCTGACGGTTTGAAAATCGCGGGCGCGCCGGCCGCCAACGCAGATGCCATCTTGTGCGAGCCTATCGCCGTGGGTCCGTTCCAGGGCGAGATCAAAAACGTGGGACCCCACGGCCGCTTGAAGATTTCGACTTCGCCGCGCGGCCCGGGCACCTTCTTAGACAGCGCACCAGACCGTAAGTATTTGGCCGCGCCGCGAAACACCAACGGCACGAGCGAGGCCATCTTCTTCGTCACAGCGCGCACAGCACCGGTGGTGATCGAATCGGAGAAGCTGATCAGATCCTGATGCTCAGGTTTCTGCAGCTCGTCGGCGATCGCTTCCAAGTAGGCCGCGCGACCCTCAGGGCCCATGCGTTCCCATTCGCCGCGCTGATAACAGGCATGGGCGGTGGCCACGGCGCGCTCGGCTTCTTCAGGCGTTGCCGCTAGCTGCGCTTGCAAGGGCTCGCGCGTGTTGGGATTGCGAAGCGAGCTTGGCCCCCGTGCGGGCTCGACGGTGGGCTGCGAGATCTCGCCCGCGATGAAGTTACGAAGGTCGGGCAACTGCATGCTGAGCAGTATGGTGGACGCGCGTGAAAGCGTCTAGCGCGCCGTGCTGATGAAAGCCCTAAAAACAGCGCTAAATGCTATCGAAAGCGCCGCTCAGACCGAACAGGAATTGGCGTACGCGCGCCTCCTCGTGCGCATCGTCGTTGCCCAAAAGCATGTACACGACCTGGAACTGCACACCGATCGCAAAGTTGGGCGATACCACGATGTCCTTGCCGGCCACGAGATCCATGTAGAAACCGGGCTTGGTGGTGTCATCGCTGGCGCTGCGCGTTTTGATCGTGGCCATGCCCACACCGAAGGCCGTGGTGAAACGGAAATCGTGGGGCGTAAAGAACGTGGCCGCGGGTGCCAAACCATAGGCGAGCACGCGCGCTTTGTTGCGTGGGGAGCCCGAGACGCTGACCTCGTCATGCACGTTACCATTCCAGAGAACGCCCAAAGTCGAGTTGGCGTGCACGGCGACCCAAGGCGCTAAGACGTACCCCGCATCGAGCCCAAAGCCCGAACCGAAACCGTGCGCATGAGAGGCACTGTCGTCTTCAAAGGGAGCAGGCCCCAGCCGCGTGTTGTGTACGCCTATCGAGGAAGACAAGCGCAGGTAGAACCCACCACGTTCGCGAGGACGATCGAAGGCGTGTGCAAGCGGGTCATTTTCGGGCGGAATGTCGAGCGGATCGATGGGCGTGATCGCATCGGTTGCGGGTGCTGCCTGCGCTTGCGCCGAGCCAGTCGTAAGCACGCCGCCCATCACCATTGCGCAGGCGAGCAGCCAACTTGAGCGCTTCCAAAACCGAGACATGACATCCTCCATTGGATTCTCTTTATTGGCTGAGCTCGGTTAGGTTAACCACGCTAAAGCCACCCGCTCGGACTTCTATATCTTGGGTGCGATTCACGCCGAGCGCACCGAGGCGCACACGATGTTTGCCCGCGGGCAAGCGCATGCGCACGATCGCAATGCGCGCAGGTAAGGTCGCCCAGCAGCGCGTATCCGGAGTGTCTGCAGCGGTGAGTGCGGCTTGCGCGCCGAGTGCCACCACCATGCCGAGCACGCCCGAGCTACTGCCCCTGCCCGCGCCCGTACCCGCTGCCGCGCCGATGGCACCGCGCGTAATCAAACGAACGATGGCCGATGCGATGATGGGGCCGCGCGCCTTTTCGTAGGCTGCCTGTACGAGGGCATCGAGGTTCACGATCGTATCGGCGGCCGCCACCTGACCATCCACTTCGATATAAGGCGAAGGGTAACTGCGCGCTGCCCGCTCGAGCTCTGGGAAGTTCACCCAGGTGACGAGCCCTTGGCCGGCCAGGCGTTGCGCGGCCTGACTTTGTTCCGGACCAATCGACATGCTGGCGTAGGTCAACGCCAGACCTATCGGAATGCGCTTGGCCCTGAGCGCGGGCACGCGTCCGTAGTTGACCATGATCAATACGTCGCCGCTGTCTGCGGTGTCGGCCGGAGCCTTACCATCGAGCAGACTGGTCAGGCGAGGTGAACGATAGCTCGAACGTTGCGCAAGACGTTGCACGGGCTCTTGTAGTGAAGCGTAAGGTGCCGCGGCCAGCGCTTCGTCGTAGTAGCGGATGGCCTCATTCGCATCGCCCGCTTGCTCGAATATGAAGCCCGCAAGATAGCTGCCAGGACCCAGCAACGCCGCGGCTGCCTTGTCTTCGGATTCCTTCAAGTACTTTTGCATTACGCTGAAGCGACGCGCCTCGATTTTGGCACCGCTTAGGTCGCCGCGCGCAAGGTAGTTCAGCATGTTCATCGTGTTGACGAGCAGCTTCTCGAAGGGCCGCGCCTTGTACGGGCCCGCGTCATCCGTGAACATGTAGCGGGCGATCTCATCGCTAGTGGAGCGATTGAAATCGAGCATCTCGACTTGCTTATCGGCGGTTTCGAGGTCGCGGCTCGAGTCTTGATAGCTCTGTAGCTGTTGCTGAATCATCGAGCGATCCAGCAACAGTAAGGCGTTGTCTTCGTCGTCGTCAGTAGGGAGCTGACTACCCTTGTCGACGTCGAGCTCCTCGTTATAGAGCGCGAGCGCCTTTTTAGGATTGTGAGCGTCGAGCGCACTGCGCGCTTCGAGCGTACGCCCTGCGTGACCCGCGCAGCCCGCGATCACGGACGCTGTCAACAACAGTAAGCTAAGCGCGCCGCCGCGACCTGTTCCCATGGACTACAGGATGGCTTTGGTGACGGCCGCTTGATTCTGAAACAGAACTTCTCCGGTCTCGACCGAGACCACGCGAATGAACAGGTAGTACTGCACGCGGCGCGCATTGGGTGCGCGCTCATCGGTCGTGTAAACCTTACCGGTGATCACGTAACGCGCGCCGAGTTGCTTGCCCCAACTTGCGACTTGGGAGGTATCGAAGGCGCCCTGACTGTGTTGCTGGCGCTGGATTTCCTCCATCATGCTCTTTTGGCTTTCCATGCTGATCACGCGCACGGGTGCCGAATTCACAAGCTCGGTTTCGATGTCGCTGATCAAGGCGCCAAGCGCGCTGTCGATGTGCTCGCTGGTCTCGTTTTGGATGGGCAAGATGGTGACAGGCGGGCGGTTTTCGCCGTTCCACACTTGGTAGACGCGCGACGCCTTCATCTTCTCCATGTTCTCGCGCATCATCTGACTGAGATCGCGCTTGTCTAGGCTGGTGCTCATGGCGCTGTAGTCGAGGCCTGGCGTGTCCGAGCCACGCACAGCCTTGGGGCCGGCACAACCGACGGCGCCGCCAGCACCGACAAGCGTTACCATCATGAGTCCACAAGCCGAAAGCTTCATCGCACGTTGAATGCGCCGCATATGCCCTTTGCCTTCCAGGTAGGTCCGTAAGTGTTCGAAACGTAGCACTCGAAACCGACGTCGCTCCCGGCGGGATGTTCGACGTCGCTCTAGCTTTACTGGGGTGAGGCCGTTACTTAGCGAGCGTGCACTCACTTTGTGCGGCGACTGCTCTCGCGGGTGAGCCCTTGCGCGTGACGAGGCTCTCAGTGGTCCCGGGTTCGGCCCGCAACGTGACTTTTGCCGGATCTACATCGGTCCAAACGCTGCAAATCACCGGTTTATCGCAGGTGTTTTGCAGCTCGATCACGTGGGTATAGCCATAAGCTTCATAGCGTGCGTGAGCTGTCACTTTGGCGCACGAGGCTACGCCGAGCGGGGGCTTGGGTTTGGGCTTGGCATCTTGGGCCGCGACGAGCGCTAGCGGCAAAGCTGCCGAAATCAGGGCCAAAAGGACCGTCCGTTTCCAAGTCATGCCGCATCCTCCCGCGCTTTTCCCTGGCGCGCAAACGGGTTGGACGCGGCGCGCGCTCAAGACTTCAGCGCAGGCAGACCGAGGCAAGAGGCGTTGCCATACGGCAAGACACAAGCGTCGTGCGGAGTTCCTGTTGCGCCTATACTTGCGCTTGCCATGGACAACCCCCGCATTGCCATCCTTGCTCAGCTAACGGTTGCTGGATTGGAGGCGCGTCGGGCTGCGCTCATCAGCCCAACTTGTTATCGCGATCGAGCGGACTTCCAAGAGCTGATGCGGATCGAGCAGAGTTATGTACCTGGCACGCCACCACCGAGCCCGCCTGAGGGATCGTGGCTGAGCTTTGTCTATTCGAAGCCGACTGTGCATGACGGCAAGCTGCATGTGCACATCTTCGAGCCAAGCCAAGCGGCTGGGCCGCGCGCGGATGAGCTCTGGGTCAAGCTCAAACGCGCGGAAGTAGTCAAGCAACTTGCCGATGAGGCTTCGCTCGTGGAAAACTCGGCGGCGCTCGTGAATCGCGCAATTATCGCCTGGGCCATGACGCAGGTGGAGGAACCGACGCGCGCGATCGTGTGCGACGCGGACATGCCCGTTGCGGATGGTCCCGCTTGGCTGCGCACGGGGCTTGACATCGTCCGTTCAGGAGACCGTGTGAGCGTGCGTTCGCCGATGACGCAAACGCCCGTCGATGCACCTCCGCGTTTTGCCGGAATGCACTACATGAAAGTGGTGTCACCGAGCTGGGCGTTACGCACCTTGCGTGGAGAGTAAGGCCGCAGCAGCGGCCCGTGCCTGACAGCGGCGCGTGCTACATGCCGCTGATGATGGACGTGCGCGGCAAGACGGTTTGGATCACGGGGGCATCCTCGGGCATTGGCGAGGCGCTGGCCTATGCATTCGCAGAGCGCGGCGCCAAGCTCGTCTTGTCTGCACGGCGCGAGGAAAAACTGCACGCGGTGGCTGCGCGCTGCAACACTCAGGTCGAGGTGGTGCCGTTCGATATGGCCGCCCTCGATAGGCTGGCGTCCGTGGCGGAAGCTGTCATCCAGCGCTGCGGCAGCATCGACGTGATGGTGCACAATGCAGGCGTGGGTCAGCGCTCGACCGTGCTCGAGACATCCTTCGACGTCGACCGTACCCTGATCGAGACTAACTACCTGGCACCCGTGGCCCTGAGCAAGGCGATCTTACCTTCCATGCTCGAGCGTGGTGGTGGGCAGTTCGTGGTGATGAGTAGTGTGCTTGGTTTGATCGGAGCCAAGCGCCGTTCCGGTTACGCGGCGTCTAAGCATGCTTTGCATGGGTTTTTCAATGCCATGCGTGCCGAGCTCCACGACCAGGGGATCTACGTGCTGATCGTGTGCCCAGGGCGCGTGAGCACAGAGTTTTCGGTAGCCGCGCTCGAGGGCGATGGGCGTTGCCACGGTAAGGCCGATCCGAGCTCGATGGCGGGCGTCACCGCCGAGGAGTGTGCTCGTCAAACACTCAGGGC
>JBKJIA010000602.1:0-11978 GCA_046598735.1 Polyangiales bacterium | reverse complement strand
TGGGTAAGCCTATCCGTAGCCTGCCTAAGACAGTCCAGAGCGAGGTACGCTTACCGTCCGGTTTTGATCACGCGCGCGTGTGCATGCCTGGCGTGCTCGCGATTCGCGGGCCTGCTTATGCGCTCGGTGACGATACGGAAAGTGGCAGCATTCGTAGGCTGTGCTTGGCGCTCGGTCCCGATCATCCCATCAATGCCTTTCCGCTCGTTGTCGTGGTGGATGACGCGGAGTTTGCCGCGCGCACGCAGAACAACTTTCTGTGGGTGGCTTTTACCCGTGTGAACCCTGCCGTCGATATCGACGGTATCGGCGCATTCACCGAGCACAAGCATTGGGGCTGCACGGGATCGCTCGTGCTCGATGCGCGTCGCAAGCCGCATCACGCGCCGCCCTTGCTCGAAGATCCAAAAGTAAGTGCCCGCGTCGATGCGCTCGCCCAACCGGGCGGTCCGTTGCACGGGCTGTTTTAGGCGCGCAGTACGTCCGTAACCAGCCAAGGAGAAGCATATGTCTGAGCACATCACCGAGCTCACGTGGACTCTCGAGACCGACGGTTTTGCGTACAAGGACTACAACCGCGAGCATCAGCTCCGCTTTGCCGGCGGCCATACGATGCGCGCATCGAGCGCTGTGGAGTATCTCGGTAAGATGGAGCATCCGAATCCCGAGGAGATGATGGTGGCTGCCATGTCGAGCTGTCACATGCTTACTTTCCTTGCCGTCGCGTCCAAGCGCAGTTTCATCGTGGAGCGCTACGAGGACCATGCCGTCGGCTATTTGGAGAAGAATGCGAACGGTAAGCTCGCCGTCACGCGCGCAATCTTGCGACCCAAGGTCACGTTTCGAGACAACTCGCCCGATGCGGAACAGCTCGCGCGCATGCACGAGACCAGTCACAAGGAATGCTTCATCGCGAATTCGGTGTCGACCGTGATTACGGTCGAGTCGCAGGTCTGAGCGTCTTTGTAGAGCTTACGGTTTCGCTTCGTCGGCGTAGGTAATACGCGACAGGCGTAAGTCCGACGTGAAGACACTGGGCTTGTAGATCGAGCTGCCGAGAAGCATGCGCACGCAATCCTGCAAGCCTTCCGTGACAGCAGGATGCGGATGCAAGAGCTCCGCAAGCTCGCGGATCGAACGTGAGTGCTGGATCATCAGCGACACGGCCTCGATCATGGTCGATGCGTGAGCGCCCAATGCGCGCATGCCCAAGATGCGCATGTCATCGTCGTCGGTGGTCAGTAGCTTGACGAAGCCATCGGTGGCACGCATGGCGATGGCACGGTTCACGAGGGTGTAGCCGTACACGGCCACTCGATAGGGAATGCGTTTTTCCTGCGCCATTTGCTCGTTCATGCCGATGGTGGCGACCTCTGGATCGAGGAACATGATGGTCGACAGATTCTCGTAGGAGAGCGGCTTCTTGGCGAACCCCGCGATGCGCTCGGCGGCGTGACGGCCTTCGATTTCGCCTACGTTGACGAGGGCGATGTCGTCGGTGACGTCGCCGACTGCGTAGATGTGCGGCACGGAAGTCTGAGTGTCGTGATTGTCGATGTGGCCGCTGGCTCTGAGGGTGATGCCTAGCTCCTGAAGACCCAGGCCCTCCGTGTTGGGCATGCGTCCGATCGAAATCAGCGCGGCATCGACGCGGATGACCTCGCGGCCACCCGTGTGTTGCTCGACTTCGTACTCGACCTGATCGTCGACCACGCGCATGGACACGAGCTTGCAGCGGCGGTGCACGGTCACGCCCTTGTTCTCAAGATTGGTTGCGCAGATGCGGGCGACGTCTTCGTCTTCAAACGGTAAGATGCGCGGCGCGCGATCGATGAGGTAGACCTTGGTTTGCCCGTAATTGGCGAAAATTGTCGCAAATTCACAACCGACCACGCCCGCCCCGAGCACGACCAGACTGCGCGGAAAGCCCGACATCCCCATGATGTGATCGGACGTGATGATGTGCTTTCCATCGATCGTAAGGTCCGGCAGCGAACGTGGTCGTGAGCCCGTGGCCACGATGAAGTGGTCTGCGCTAATCACGCGCGACTGGCCGGGATCGGGCGATTCGATTGCGAGTTGGTGCGCGTTCAAAAAGCGCGCGTTGCCTTCGATCAGATGCAGGCTGCCAGGGGCGTCCGCACGCGCGTGTGCAAGCTCGCGCAGCTGCCGTTTCTGTTGCGCCACCTTCTCATCGACGGCGGCTTGCACGCATTGGCAGACTTGCCGATAGTCGAGCACCACATCGCGCGCGTGATAGCCACGGTCCCTGCGCAGGGCGTGGCGATAGTCGCGCGAAAGCTCCCACAAAGTCTTGGAAGACAGGGCGCCGTTGTGAACCCCCGCGCCGCCCAACAGACTTTTCTCGATGATCGCAACGCGCTTGCCGAAATCGTAGGAGCGCATGGCCGCGGCAAAACCAGCCGGCCCGCCGCCGATCACGCAGATATCGTAGTCCGCCATTCGGACGATGTTACACCGAGCCGGTCTGGTAGCGGTGCTTCTCGAGGTCGTAGCGCAACGTGCGCGGATCACGCTCGTCGACTCCTTCGTCGCGCAGGGGCTTTTTCAGCGGACGAAAGCCCACGCTCATACTTACCGTGTCGCGCATGCGCACAAAGCTCGGTCGCAGGTTGCGGTCCAGACGCTTCTCGACATGACGCGTCAAGGTGTCGGCGTCGAGCACGTATCCCTCGCGAACGACCACTGTCGCGACCGGGATCTCGTGCTTGGAATCCGGGTGCTTGATGCCGTAGACGAGCGCGTGTTTGATCTCCGGGAGCTCGTACAACACGTCTTCGACCTGCACGCTCGACACCGGGCCTTGCTCCGTGCGCACCATTTCTCCGGCGCGGTCGACAAACCAATAAGTGCCATCGGTATCGGCGCGTAACATGTCGCCGGTCACGAACCACGCATCGCCCGTGTCTTGGATGTCGCGCACCACGCGGCTCGCGGACTCGCGGTCCGCGACGTAACCGTCGACAGCAGCCATCGGATGACCGGCGTCAATCCTTGCGATCAACATGCCCGGTTGGTCCGGGAACGAGCGCACAGGCTTACCATCTCGATCACGCACGATGCTCTGCGTATCGAAGTCGTAGGCTACGAGCGCCATGTCGGTCGTGCCGGGCAGGGGCTTACCAAGCGCGCCCACTTTATGGCCCGATACGTTGGCGAGTACGGCGTTACCTTCCGTGGTGGCGTAGAACTCCAGCACGCCCGATTCAAAGCGCTCTACGATGCGTTTCCAGACATCGATGCGCATCCCGGAGCCCGCGAACAAGCGCACCGCGTGACTGCGATCGGTAGGCGTACTCGGCGCGTCGACCAGTGCGCGACACATCTCGCCTGCGTAGTACACGACGGTTGCGCCGTAGCGTCTGACTTCGGTCCAAAACACGTTGGGATCAAAGCCTTCGGCCAAGGCCAAACGTGCGCCGCCGACCAGCGCGCCACCCACAGACACGAGCAAACCCGCTGCGTGATCGAGCGGCATGCAGCAATACACAGTGTCTTTCGTGGTCAGCGTGCTCGCAGCTGCCGCCCCGTAAGCTGCGACGGCCCAACGTCGGTTGGTGATGCGCGCCGCTCGTGCTTTCTCATCCTTGCCGGCGGTGAAGATGATCATCGCCAGTTCGTTGGCACGCCCGGGATTGGGGCGATACCAGTCAGGCAAATTGACTTGTTCGGGATCGATGGCTTCCATGTCGATCACGCGCGGCGGCAGGGTGCGTTTGCCGCCACCACCACCGAGCACGAGCACGGGACCAGAAAACGTGTCGCGTCCAAACGCCGCACGCTCAGGATCGGTGATCAACATCTCGATGCCACCGAGTTTGATCGCGTCCTTCAGATCGAGGCGCCTTTGATCGGGGCTTACCAACACCGCCACGGCGCCGATGCGGCTGAGCGCGGCCACCAGGGTAAGGTAGGTCGGGCGCGCTTGCATCATCACGCCTACGTGCAGACCCTGTTTGACACCGGAAGCGATAAGCCCGCGCACTACGTAGTTCACGCGCCGATCCGCATCGGCATACGTATGCGCACGGCCTTGCCACAGGAAGAAGGTCTGATCGCCGATGCGCTCAGCCTGCTCGCTCATGGCAAGGCCTACGCTTACTTCCGTCTCGCCCGTCAAGCGCTCGAGCTTGGCTAGGCGTGGAACCTGGTAGCGCAAGTTGTCGAACATGGCCGCGAGCGTTTGCGTGGCGCCGCCCAACTTGCGCCTGACGGAATCGGCCGTGCCCTTGGCGTTGTCGAATAGTAAGCGTACGTTGTATTCGACGTCTTCGAAGTTGGCTTCGATCACGTCTTCGATTTCGGCGGGCTTCGAGGGTTCATCGGCACCGCGCGCGATCGCGGGCTTGAGGCCTTTGTCTTCGAGCCAACGTGTCCAACCGATCACCGTGGGCCAGGTTTGTTTGCCTGCCATCGAACCTATCACGAGCCCGAAATGGCCGGCGCGCAGCGTAACTTCGTAAGACTTGGCGTTGGGCGCCGCATCACGGATGCCGCGCACGGCTGGCGGACGCGCGAATTCATCGCGTTCGCCCACGAAGTACAAGATCGGACAGGTGATGTCGGCCAAGGTCAGCGTCTGACCATCGACCACGAAGCCGCCCTGACTCAGGCGATTTTCGACCACGAACTGTTCGACGAACGACTTCAGTGCTGGCCCGGGCCACGCCACGAAACCTTCGCCGTGCAGAAAGCGACGGCTCGACTCGCCGCGCATCAGTGCTTCCCGGTCGTGTAGGTTCGTCACGAAATCGTAAATCTGCTTGACCTCTTTGCGAGCGCTCAGCAGACGAAAGCCGCGGCTCGAGAACGCGCCAGGCAGACCTTGCGCTGCGCGTAAAGGGCGCCTGACGATGCCGTTCAACGTGTCGATGACGCGGGAAGCCAGCTCATCTTTCATGGGCAGATTGCGGTGAATGTCGACAGGGCTACCAAAGGTGATCAGGCTCTTGATGCCGGCGCTACGTCGATAGGCGGCTGTTTGATAACAAAACATGCCGCCTTGGCTGTAGCCGGCCAGATGGACGTCCCGCTCGGTCAATTGCCTTACCTGATCGATCGCCTGGCTCACGGCGCGCACGTGATCATCCAGCGTGCGATCGAGGCCGCCTTCTTCTTGCTCCGGCGATCCAAAGTCGATGATCCAAGTGTCGAGGCCGGCTTGGGTGAGCTGCGTGACCGTGCTGCTCGCGGGATCCATGTCGTAGATCTCGGCCGTGACCATCAACGGAGGCACGAGCAGGATCGGCGCATCGACCGCAGGAACCGCTGGATTTCGCGGATAATGACGCAGTTTATAGACGCGCTCGCGGCGCACGACCGTATAAGGCACGTGTTGTTCGGGCGAAAGCCTGCCCACGCGCGCGATCTCGAGCGCGTTTTGCGCGCCTTTGGCGATGTTTTCCCAGAGCCAGGACAGGCCTGCCGGCTGCTGCGCGTCTTGTTGGTCGTCGTCGGCCATGTGGTTTCGTTTGCCCCTTGAGCGTCGGTAATGTGGACTGGGTCTTGCTGCCAGATTTTGCCGGTGGTATCTGCGCTTCCGGAGAATAACGCGTGACCGATGAGACCGAAGAAAAGTCAGGCCGTGTCGGCCGTGGTCAAAAGACGCGAGACCGTATTCTCGAAGTAGCGGAAGAGCTAATCGCGCGACACGGCGTGGCGGGCTTCGAGCTCAAAGATGTCGCGGCAAGAGTGGGCATTCGTTCGCCTTCCATTTTTGCGCATTTCAAAGGTCGTGAAGACTTAGCCGAAGCCGTAGCAAGGCGCGTCGGACAAGTCATCGTGGACCAGTTCGACATCGAAGGCACCGATCCTGAAACCGTGTTGCGCCGCTCGATCCGCAATCTCGTCGCTCATTTGGCCGCCAATCCTGCCCACGTGCGCATTCTGCTCGCAGATCTGGGCAGGCACCGCGAGGTCAACCAGCTCTCCGGTTCGGCCGAACAAGTTCTACGCGCCGAGGAACGCGTGGCTGCGCTGCTGGATGCCGGCGTGAAGGCGGGCTCCTTCCGTCAGGTCGCCGCGGATGCGTACATCGCATTCATGTTGGGCGGCATCTTGTCGAGCTTGGCGTGGTACGGCTGGGACGATCAGGGAGCGCTGCAAGGGCCAGTTACGCTGTCGCGCATTCAACGAGACGCCGAAGACATCGCCCTGCGTTTCTTGCGTGCAGATGGCGCGCCCGCTTCTGCATCCGACGATGACCGCTAGCTCCGAGGGTGAGCGCGGGGGCCTGATCACGCTCGACCCCATCGGCGTAGTGCGCTCGCCCTTCATGGACCGCGTAGATGCCCCGCGACAGCCCAGCGCCGCGCCCGATGTAGAAGGTCGCATCGAGCTCTATCCCGGCCGGCATTTCGAAGACGCGCTCCAGGATCTCGAGCGCTGGGATCACATCTGGGTCATCTTCTGGTTCGATCGCAACGAGGATGGCTATCGGCCGAAAGTGTTGCCACCGCGCAGCGCGGTCAAAAGAGGCGTGCTCGCCACGCGCGCGCCCTATCGACCCAATCCGATTGGACTGAGCGCCGTGCGCCTCATGCGCATCGAAGGCCTGACGTTGCACATTCGCGGTCTCGATTTGCTCGACGGAACGCCGGTGCTCGACATCAAACCTTACGTTGCGTACACGGATGCGATTCCGGACGCGTCGCGCGGTTGGTTGGACGAGCGTGATGATCCGCATCCCGGCTACGATGTCCAGTACGATGCCAAGGCTGCGGAGCAACTAGAGTACTTACGGAATGCGCACGGGCTCGATCTCAAGCCGCGTATCGACGCTGCCCTGGCGCTTGGTCCGGCGCCCCACGCTTATCGCCGCATTCGCCCGCGCGGCACAGACTTCGAGCTCTCTGTGAAGGAATGGCGCGCCATCTTTCGCGTAAGCGGGCGCCGCATGCAGGTGTTGCAGATCGAGAGCGGCTACAAGCGTAAGGAAAGCGCAGCCGAGCCTGAGCCCGAAGCGCACCGGGCTTTCCGCGGCTTGTATCGCTAGCTCATGGCAGCTGCGCGCTAACCTTACTGTCAGTTGAAGACGCGAACCTGAATACTGGTGACACTCTCGCCACCTGCAGCCACGTCCGAGACCACCACGATAGGATCGCCAGGCAACACGCGATTACGCTGCCTAAGACGTTCGAACGCGGCGCGAATGGTCTTGTCCGGATCGCTCGAAAAGTCCATTTTGAACGGTACGATCGAACGCGTCAGCCACAGCTTACGGCGCGTCGTGGTCATGTTGGTGAACGCGTAGATGATCGATTTTTGCGGGCGATAGCTAGCCACTAGCTGCCCCAACAGGCCGCGTCGCGTGACGACTACGATCGCGGGCGAGTTGAGCGCATCGGCCAAGCGACACGCACTGCGCGCAAGCTCTTCGCGAATGCCTACGGGCGTTCGTTCACGGTAGAAGCCGTAGCCGGGCAGCTTCTCCGTGGCGCGTGCGATTTTGTCGAGCATCTCCACGCAACGCTCAGGGAACTTTCCTGTGGCCGTCTCACCGCTGAGCATGATCGCGTCTGCCTGCTCATTCACAGCGTTGGCCACGTCTGTAACCTCTGCGCGCGTGGGCGTAGGCGAGTTGATCATCGACTCGAGCAAGTGCGTGGCGACGATGACGGGCTTGCCGACGATGGCGCACTTCTGCACGATTTCGCGCTGAATTCGCGGCAATGCTTCAATGGGAACTTCCACGCCTAAGTCGCCGCGCGCCACCATTACGCCATCCGTGACCTCCAGGATCTTGTCGAAGTGATCGACACCTTCCTGATTTTCGATCTTGGCAATGATGCGTGCGTGCCCGCCCTTTTGCTGGATGATGTCGCGCGCCTTCAGCACATCATCTGGAGAGCGCACGAATGACAGCGCCACAAAGTCAAGATCGTTGTCTACCGCGAACTCGATGTCCTTACGGTCTTTCTCGGTGATCGAGGGCAGATTGACGCGTACGCCAGGTAGATTGATGTGTTTGCGCGAGCCGAGCGTACCGCCATCGAGCACGCGACAGCGCAGTCTGCCATCGACGATGTCGAGCACGTCCAGGTTGATGAGCCCGTTGTCGACCGTGACGCGATTGCCGGGTTTCAGATCCTTGACCATGTCGTGATAGTTCACGTGCACGCTCTTCTCTTCGGGGTTCTCTTCGGAGAGCACCGTGAACGAGAAGATTTCGCCAACCTTGAGATCGATGTTCTGTTTGATCTCGCCCGTGCGAATTTCGGGTCCCTGCAAATCGAGTAAGATCGAGATGGGATGGTTGAGGGTCTTGTTCAGGCTCTGAATGCGTCGCACGATCATCAACGCGGACTTGTGCGTGCCGTGCGACATGTTGATGCGCGCCACGTTCATGCCAGCTGCGGCCAGGCGCTGAATCGAGCGCGAGGAGTCGCTGACTGGGCCGATGGTGCACACGATCTTGGTGTGCCGAAAGTCGCGTCGCGTGTCTGACATGCGCACGAGGGTGTCACGAAGCGTGATGGGTCGCTACAAAGCTCGTCGCGTCCGATGACACCTCCAGATCCGTAGAAGTGTGCGCCGGATTGGCTCTGCTACGCGCGACATGCAAATCTCGGCCACCCATGACTCAGCCACCGCCCGCACCGCGACCGCGACCTACAGCACCGATGTTGCGTCGCGTGCTCGTGACCGTTGTTTTCGCCGTGTTGGTGTTCGCGGGCCTTTCCGTGGCCAGCGATTTGCGCGCGCTAGGCACGAGTCTTTCGCAGTTTCACGCGGCCGCATTGGGTTCTGCGCTCGCGCTCGTAGTCGGCAACTACGTGCTGCGTTTCGTGCGCTGGCAATACTATTTGCGACACCTTTCGATCTCAGTTCCGGTCGGCATGAGCGCTCTCGTGTTTCTGTCCGGTTTCTTGATGAGCGTCACGCCCGGCAAGATGGGCGAAGTCTTCAAGTCGGTGTTGCTCCATGAGTACCGCGGCGTAGGCATTGCGCGCACTGCTTCCGTCGTGGTCGCAGAGCGTCTGATGGACTTGGTGGCACTCGTGTTCTTGGTCGCCGTGTCGAGCATCGGCTTTCCACACGGTGGTGCGATCACCGCGCTCGGAGCCTTGCTGGTCCTGAGCATCGTCCTGTTTGCAACCGTCCGATCGCTTTCGCTTTGGTGCTTCGATCAGATGGAAACGATTGCTCGGCTCAAGCCTTTCATTCCGCGTGTGCGTGAAGCGTATGAAGCGCTTTACGCGCTTACGCGTCCGGGCCCGTTCGTGGTGGGTAGCGTGCTTGCGCTCGCGGGTTGGGCGCTCGAGTGTCTTGCGACCTATCAAATCGTGCACGGCTTTGCAGACACGATCACAAGTGTGGCCGGCGCTGCGTTCAGCTACGCAGCAGGTACGCTCGCGGGCGCACTGGCGATGCTGCCAGGTGGCCTCGGCGTGGCGGAAATCGGCATGACTGGACTCTTCCGTGCGGTGTCCGAAAAGATCACACCTGCCACGGCGGCAGCCGCGACGATCTTAGTGCGACTTGCGACGCTGTGGTTTGGCGTGGCGCTCGGTGGGGTGTCCCTCGCCGTGTTGCGCGCTGTAGGGCGACGACCTCCAGGGTAGGGCGCGCTCTCACGAAAATGCCGTGCACAGCTGCTCAGCAGTTGTCCTTTGCGGACGCCCGTCTGCATGATGGCTACGTGATGCGCAAAGCAGCAACTCGAGTGTTCTTTTCCGGCCTTTTACTGGCTTTTTCAGCGAGTCATGTGCGCGCTGAAGCACCTGGTGGGATCGCTGCCGCCATGGGATTGAGTACCGCCGACGGCAGCGTCCGCACGCAGACTAGTGTGCGCATGTCGTTGTCACCCGTGCCTGGCTCGGACTTCGTGATGGCGATGAGTGCACCAGTGCAAGCACGCATGGGTGACATCCGAACCTGCTTTGCCGAAGCGATGGCCAGCAATCCCCGCGCAGAAGGACGGGTAGTCCTCCAAGTGGACGCCGCATCGCGCGGTCGCGCCAAAGCTCAGATCACGTTGAACGAAACGGGCGATCCCAAGCTTGCCGAATGCATGCGCCGCGCGCTGGCCCAGACAGACTTGCACGCACTGAAGTCTACGCGTGCTTCTATCGTGGTCGCGCTCGACCTTACTAATCCGACTGCGCGCATGCGCGAGTCCATGGAGAAGCGCCGAGCCGTGGCTCAGACGGTGCCCGTCAAAACGCTTGGTGGCGGGCGCGTGTACTCTGAGGGCGGCACGTACGCGCGTGAAGTTCGCTTCGAGCTGACCACGTCCGCGTTTGCACGCCCTGCTCTGGAGCGCCTGCATCGAGACTTGAATGCGCGGCTTGCGGGCTTGCTCGACTGCCGTCGCAGAGCGACCCAGCGCGGCATGACGGGCGTCGGCGCGATCGAGCTCGGGCTTACCTTCAATCGCGGACATGCTCGTGCACGCACCGTGCGCAGCGAGCTTGCAGACCGCACGGCACCGCAGTGCGTAAGCACATGGATCGACAAGAGCGCGACCCGCGGCGCGGGGGCCGAGGGCCCGACTGAGATCGCGCTGACCGTTCACTTCGCGCGCTGACTCCTGAGACGCGCCGGCGCGCCCTAGCTGCGTTAGGTGACGTACAAGGGATACGGTAAGCAGGTGTTACGCACGGCGTAAGGTTCCGATCGCGCGTGCTTTCGGCGCCCAGTGGCGAGCCGGCGCACTTAAAGCGCCACAATGCCGTGCGCTGTGTCACGCCTGTTCCAGTCGGAGGCATCTTGACTGTTGCGTAGGCTGCGCATTTCTCCAAGATGAACGCGCTTGTGCGTGTGTGTCGTTTGGAGGCGCTTCAATATGTCAGCTTTTCATAAATCTTATGCGCTTGCTTGTCTGCTCGCGCTCGGTTGCGGCGGCAAAGATGACTCGGGTAGCAAACCCTACACGGGTCCCACCGACAACAGTATGGACCCCGTCGATGGTGTTGATTCGGGCGACGGCTCGAGCGGCAATCAGAACGCCGGACAGAACATGCCGGGCGGCAAAGATGCTGGCGCCACGAGCGGTCTGAAGGACGCAGGCATGAAGGCGGACGCGGGGGCCAGGGCCGACGCGGGCACCAAGGCGGACGCGGGCACCAAGACAGACGCGGGCATGCCGCCTCCGATGGGCACAGGCGGCGTGACGTTTCCGGCACCGGTACTCGAAGCGAGCTGCATGGGTAGGGTCAAGCCTGGTGTTTCAGGCCCTGTGCCTACGTTCAAGATGGAGACCTTGTCGACCCAAGCGGGCGCTGCGTACCTTCATCCAGTCGACATGAACAAAGACAAGTTCCCCGAGTTCCTGCTGACCACGCTGTCGGAAGGGGCGGACATTTTTGGTGGCACGCCGCCGCTCGATTTTGGCGGCGCGTACGTGCTGCGTCGTGAAGGCGGCCCGGCCACCAATGGTGTGATCGGCAAGTGGCAGGCGCAGAAGGCGTTCGATAAGGCGGAGAAGATCGGCTGTCCGAACGCTTCCGAGCTGTTCGACGTCGATGGCGATGGCATTCACGATTGGGTCATCGGAGCCGGCTTCTTGCTCAAAGCTACCACGGCCAAGGTGATCTGGATGAAGGGCACCCCGGCCGGCGGGTTTGGCAAGCCGCAGACGCTGTTTGAGCCGAAAGCAGACAAGTGCTGGTACCACATCGCGTTGCCGCTCGACATCGATGGCGACAAGGACAACGACTTCATCTCGTCTTGTCACGTCGGCGACGTCAAAACAGCGGCCACCGGTGCAAGCCGCGTGGAGTGGTTCGAGAACAACGGTAAGGGCACGTTCGTCATGCACCCGATCGGCGCAGGCGGCGGCTCTCTGCTCTCACTCTACGATCTGGATGCCGATGGTGACCAAGACATCGTGGCGCCCCAATTCTTCGGTCCGGAATCCATGATCTGGTACGAGCAGACGGGTGCTAAGGGCGCGACTTGGGCAAAGCATATCATCAACAACACGAGTGGCCGTGGCTTCATCGTGAAGTTCGCTG
>JBKJIA010000478.1:0-7353 GCA_046598735.1 Polyangiales bacterium | reverse complement strand
TGTTCCCCCTAGAACGCCTCCTGTGCCGGCACCCGCCACAGCACCTTCCGGCGCCTTGGTGTGCTGCTCGTGCGCAAAGTCTTTAGTACCCTGCTTATCAGGCAGGAGCACCGAAATGACATTCATGCCAAAACCGTCCTGCCGCAACGTCGAAACGACTCGTTCGGCCTGTACCTTAGAGTCCACGATGCCAATGACTGCTTTTTTCATTTTCGTCCTCACATTCCTGATCGGTGCTTACTTGTTGGAGATTTCAATTTGATTCTCGACGCTGCCCGCCCCTGCCCGACTCTTGGCGGCGTCTTCGATGATGCCTCGCTCGCGCGAGCTGGGAACGGTTCCACGCAACGTAACCTTCCCATTGCGCGTGATGACTTTTACGTTTTTCGAGCTGAACGAAAGCGCATCACTGTCCACGATTGCGCGACGGATGTCTTGCGTCAGCTTCACGTCCTTGTCGCTCTCGCCCTGGTCCATGGGCGTGAGCGTGGCGCCGCTGCGGTCGCGCTCGTTCACGCCCGTATTATCAGGCGCGCGCTTCGCAGCGGGGGTCGCAACCGTGCCGGTAGGCGCGGTCGAGTCCATGCCACGATTCATGGACGTCGTGCCGGTACTGTTCGCGTTGCTGGCAGGCGACGCAGGGCGCGTGCTGTCAGGCAAGCCCTCGCCCGTGGACGCGATCTCATCGCTGGTACGGTGCTCAGGAGCCGTCATCTCAGCTTCGGGCGTGGTGCTCGCGTTCGTGGTGCTCGCGTTATGGCCATATAAGTGACCATCTGGCTGAGTCCTTGTCTCGGCCATGGTTTCGGACGGCTTGTTGTTGTGGGTGCACGCCCCGGCGCATGCCACGAGCAGCAGCGCGAACATATAACGTTTCATAGCTTCCTCCGTGCGCGCGGTCTCCACGCGTCTTGTCGACGGCGCTCATTGCACGCTCCGTGCCGGTTTTCCCAAAGGTGCCTGCGAGTCACGATTCGTGCGGATGTCACTGCGCTCTGCGCGATTTTCACGGCATTATTGCGGTGGAGATCGTCAAGCCCGCCCTTGCCCTGCCCCAAGCGCATGCGCGCAGCACGTCTCCGTTACAACCTGACTGCCTCAATGAGTCGAAATGGAAGTGGTGGATGCTCCATTCGGGTTTCTTACGAGCCGAAATGAGGAGGTACGCAGAGGCGACGTCCACAGACGAACCCCTGTCACGAACCCCTGGCGAACCCGGATGGGCAGCTCACGATCAGGGTAGGACTTTTGCGGCACATCCGTTGCACCTCAATCACCATTTCAGAGGGAGGTAGCAATCAATGGGAACTCAGAATCCAAACGTGCCCGGTAGCTGGAGCACATCCACTTCCGACTCTACGAAGTTGGGTAGCCAAGCTGAAAAGGCCGCCGAGCAAATCGCAAGCTCCGCGTTGGACCGTGTACAAAGCGCGCGCGACAGGGCGGAATCCGGGCTCTCCGCCCAGCGCGGGCAGGTAACGCGGCGCATTCGCAGGGTGGGAGACGCCCTTCGTGTTTCAAGCGACGAGCTTCGTCTCGACGACGAGGTCGTGGCGGATTATCTCGAAAAAGCGGGCGATCGCGTCGAGCGTATCGCAGCTTATGTAAGCTCGGCCAGCCCGTCTGATCTGGCACGCGACGTTCATCGTTTTGCAAGCGAGCGACCCGCCTGGTTCTTTGGTGGAACGTTTCTCCTAGGACTTGCCGCCGGGCGGTTCCTGAAGAGCTCTGCAGGCGATGTCGGGCGTCACGACTACTCCAATTTCAAGGCTCCCTACAACCGCCAAGCAGCATCCTCCGCCACGGCATCGGTGACGACGACACCGACCAGGAGCGTGGGGGACCGTCCCGCCTCAAACGTGGGTTACTCGGAGCCGCGCGTTTATGGCTCCCTGGGCACGAACGGCGACAAGCCTAACCTTCCAAGCACGCCAGGCGCAGGACCGGGCTCGAGGACGTCATGACGATCCAACACTCAGGTCAGGACCCGCTCAGGCACGCGGATCTGACCGGTCATGCCATTCACGAAGATAGGCGCATGGGTGCCATCGTCGCCGACGTCTGGGACAACGCGGACAAGCTAGTCGGACAACACCTTCAGCTCGCGTTGTCCGAGCTCGAAACTCGCGTCGAGGGCCTCAAGACCGATCTTACTATCGTCACGCTGGGTGGACTGGTGATGTACGCGGGCGTGCTGGCCGCCGTAGCCACCGCAATTTTGGCACTCTCCCTGGTCCTGCCTGCCTGGGCCGCGTCGCTTATCGTGAGCTTGGTGGCCTTGAGCGCAGGTTATCTGATGCTGCAGCGCAAGCAGGACGTGTCGAACCAACCCGCATTTTCTCCCACCGTTCAAAGCATCAAGCGCACTGGCCAGACGCTCAAGGAGGCCGTCAAATGACTTCACCACACCTTCCATCCGGACCAAGTCCATCGTCTGCTCCACCGCGCAAAAAGACCGCGGAGGAGCTAGAAGCTGAGATCCATCAAACCCGCTCGGCAATCAGCGAGGACATCAAAGCCCTCGGTGAAAAGTTAAGCCCTGAAAGCTTGAAGCAAGGGGCCAAGGAAGTTCTTCGAGACGCGAAAGAGGAGGCCACTGACATGCTACGCACTGCCAAAGATCATGCGATCGAATCTGTGACTGAAACCATGAGCGAGCTTGGTGATCGCGCGAGGCACGCGGGTCACGTGACCGGAGACTTCGTATCGGCCAATGCGGTGCCACTCGCACTGATCGGGATAGGTGCTGGTTGGTTGGCCTTGACCATGCGTCGTCAGAGAAGCCTGGCTTCGGGTCGACCCTACGCACGCTCAGGTTGGCAGGAACAGGCTTCGGGCTGGTCGCGCGAAGAAGCCGTGCTTGAATCTCGCGCCCATCAGCTCGCGGACAAGACCAAAGAGGCGGTCGGAGAGCTCCGGGATCACGCGTCGGAGACGCTCGGCGCAGTTCGCAGTCGTGTCAAGGAAACGGCCACGGATTTGGGCCACCGCGCAAGCGAGCTTAGCCACGATGCACGAGGCCGTTTCGACGCAGTGCAGCACAACACCCGCGACTTCGCGCGCGAGAACCCCGTAGCGGTCGGTGCTCTGGCCATCGCCGCAGGCGTGGGTATCGGGCTGCTCCTGCCGATGACGCGGCAAGAAAACCGTATGATGGGTCCCACCCGCGATCGCCTGCTGGGGGAAGCCAAGCAGACTGCTCAACGCGTGGGTCGCACCGCGCGCGAGGCCGCTCAAGACCTGCGCGAAGCGATTGTTGAGCCCTCGCCGCGTTGATTTGGCTAGAGCACCGCTGCTCCGTTAGGAGCGCTCGTCTACTCCCCAAGACAGTCGCGCCCAGAGCTGGGCCAGCGGCTTGGGCGCCCACCAATTGTAGTGACCTAATAGTTGCATGGTGGCAGGTACAAGCAGCGCGCGTACGATGGTCGCATCCACGATGATGGCGACCGCCATGCCTACGCCAAGCTCCTTGACGAGTAGCATATCGGCACTGATGAAACCCAGCATCACGGCCACCAGTAACAAGGCGGCGCGTGTGATGAGTTGGCCGGTTTGTTTCAGGCCGGTGGTGACACTGGCATGAGTATCTCGCGTGCGATCATAAGCCTCGCGAATGCGACTCAATAGAAATAGCTCGTAGTCCATCGCAAGTCCGAATACAACGGCGAACATGACGACTGGGATAGTAAGTTCGATATTCCCCACAGAACGATAGTCGAGCAGGGACTCGAAGCGACCGTCTTGAAAGATCCAAACGAGTGCGCCAAAGCTGGCAGTCAGCGAAAGGATGTTCATCAGGATGGCCTTGATCGGCATGATGATCGAGCCAAAGGCCAAGAACAGCACGACGAACGTGGCTAAACAGATGACCCCCAGAGCCCAAGGTAGCTTGGACTTCAGCGTGCTTTGCAGGTCCACAAGGCGCGCCGCGGGGCTTGTCACGAGCGCATGGATGGAAGGTTCCTTGACGGCGCGAACTTTTTGGAGTGTGGCTTTGGCCGCATCCGATGCAGGGGGCACATCCAACGCCAGCCTCAGAGCTGTCGCATGCCCCTCCACCAGTCGGCTAAGCTTAGCTCGTAGGGCGGGTGCGGCGGGACTGCGCAGGGCGCCAAGAAGTTGAGCGCTCGACGGGGAACCGCCGCCGACTATACCATCCACTCGGCTGACATGAGGAATGGCTTCGAGGCGCTTCACGTAACGCTCGACTGCTGTCAGGCCTTGAGGGCTCAATACTTCCGAGGAGGTCGTGACCAGCACCTGAATAGGGCTTGCGGCTTGCGCGGGAAACTCATCGGACTGAAGTAGCTCCGCGACTTGCCTCGCCTCGGCGGTCTCGGGCAGCACAGCAGCGCCAGACACCGCCGCACGGATGCGCATGAATGGCGCCCCGAGCGCCAGAAGTAGACACGTGATGACTACCGTCACCAAGATCGGCGCGCGCATCACCATGGTGGCCACTCGCTCCCAAAACCAGGGCGTTTTACTCCTGTTCTGCTTGGAGCCCAGGGTCAACCATTCGATACGATGCCCGAGCGCAGCTAGCATGGCCGGAAGAAACAAGAGCGCGCCAAGCAACGACATCACGATCACTAAGCTTCCAGCCAGTGCCACGCTGCGCAGGAGCATCAGCGGAAACACCATCAGAGCGAGCAGGCTGACTCCCACGGCCAAGCCTGAATACGCGATCGTGCGGCCGGCCGTCTTCATAGTGTTGAAGACCGCGCGATCCACGGACAGCCCCGTGGCGAGCTCATCGCGAAATCGACTCGTCATGAACAGCGAGTAATCGATGGCGACGCCTAGACCGACGAAGGTGACGATGTTCATGGCGAAGATAGACACATCGGTGACGTGCGTCAGCAGGCGTATGCACGCGAGCGCGCATGCGACCGAAAAGCCACCTACGAGCAAGGGTAAGCTTGCTACGATAAGGCCACGAAAGAAGATGACCAGTAAGATTGCAAGCAACGGTAAAGTAATAAGCTCTGCACGTACGAGGTCGCGTTCGGCCGCGTGTTGGGCCTGACGCGAGCCAGGCACAGCCCCACCCACCAGGACCGTGAGGCCTCCGACTTGAAGGTGGGGCTCTACTGCATTGAACGTGGCTTGCAGGTCGCTACCCGTGCCGGAAAGGCGGATCGAGCTTACGACCGTATGCCCGTCTTTCGAGGTCATCGCTTCCGCCTGCGCGCCATAGGGGGTAGCGACGCTATCGACGCCGGGAAGCAAGCGAATCCGTTCGAGCGCAGGCGCCAGGAGCTGCTCGAATCGAGCGTCGCTTACCCGTAAGGTGTCATGCCTGTAGGCCATGACTACGTCGGGGGTTCCGAGGCCAAAACGTTGATCGAGTAGGGCGTCCGCTCGCGACGATTCGCTGTTCGGATCGTCGAACCCACCCGATACCAGTGCCTCCGCGGCCTTGCGACCGTATACGGCCGCCGATACGAACAGCACGGCGAAGACAGCCAATAACACCCGTCGGTGCCGATAAGGGAAGGAGGAGCTTATCGGGGCGGTACCTACGACTTTGCGGCGCCCCGGCGCGGTGAGGTCTTCTTCTTCGATCAACTCGTGCATACCCGCCCCGACGCAACACACGTGCCATGTGCACCCAACACTCAGCGTCGAGCGCACACGCGCGGTTCAGCGGCGGCGTCGCGCGATGAGACCGAGGCCTGACACGGCGAACAACCACCATGCTCCGCCCGAGCGCGTGCCAGGAAGTGCGCTGCACGAGACGCCGGCATCGCCCTGTGCGTTGCAGGTGCCGTCCTTACACTCACTGCTGCCCGAAGCGTATCCCTCCACATTCGCATCCAACGCGGCTTCGAGGGCCGCCACGCACTCTTCCAGGTTGTTCTCGTAGTCCACGTACTGTCCCTGACAGAACAAGGCGCCTTCCATAGTCTCGCAGTCTACTTCGCAGCCGCCCTTCACATCGACCTTACACTCTGCGTACAGCTTGGCCTGACAGTCCACTTGACAGTCCACATTGGCTTCCGCTTTGCACGAACCGGAACAACTGGCTTCGCACTTGGCGTTGCAGTCTGCAGAAGGGGGTTGCACATCACACCTGCCATCGCAGCTGGCGCCACAGGTGGCCTGGCAGGAGGCTTTACACTCGGCTTTGTTCGAGCTCGCGCTGCACTTTCCTTCGCATGAGCCCCCGCACTCGGCCTGACACTCCAGACTGCAGTCGAACTTACCCGGGTCGACCGTGCACTTGGCGGTGCAGTCAGCGTTGCAACTACCTGTGCATTGTGCGCTGGCGCTGGCAGTGCACTGGCCTTCGCACTTGGCAGTCAGTTGTGCTGCACAGGCTGCCTCTACGGAGATAGGCGTGCACATCGCCTCGCACTGCGCTCCTGGGGGCACCACCGTGCATTGCGCCTGGGCTTCGACGTGAATGTCGCCGCAAGACTCAATACTTTGGGCCTGTACTGGGTTGACCAAGCAGCAGGTAGCGGCGCTGAAAAGCAGCGAAAGAATAATACGGTCACGCATGAGAGATCCTCGCAGGTTAGGACAGGTCGAGCCCGCCGACGCGAGGATAGGCAAAAGGGGTGCCAGGACCTAATTCTTTACGTTGCGAGGTATACCCATAAAGAGGTGCCAACAATCCGTGCAGCGATAAAAACGGATCCTTACCGCCCGCAACACACGCAACCAACCGCCGGATCGTGAACGAGACACGGCGTGGCTGCCGCAGTGCGGACAACGTCGCGCGCTGACCGTAACAACAGGGTCCACCTCTTGGGCAAGCTCTAACAAGTCTCTATCCTCCCTGGGGCGACTACTACGCGTCGGCAACACCGAACCCCAGTGCAATGGGTATGCCCGGCGAAAGGCGCTTGGTTTCGCCGATGGACCTTGGATCGGCCGGGGCAAAAACGCATCATGTGGCGAATTGGACCGGCGCGGCATGCCTGGGGAGGCCCTGGGACGTTAGCGCTGGTTAGGCCCCGTAGCCGGGGTTTCGCTCCCCTTCGCCGCCGCGCTGGCCTCGGCTTCTATCGTAGACAGGGTCGCGGTAGTTCGTTGTGCCACGCGCTCCACCGTTTCGTGCAAGGCCGTGGCGAGTGCCTCCACCACGGCTTCGGGTGCCTGTGCCGCAGTCACGACAGGAACCTTTTTCTCTACCCGTATCGTCTCGTACAGGCGCGCGACACTATCGTACTGAAGAACCACCCTGACCTCGACTCTTACGCGATGGGGCGGGCTCGTAATCTCCTCGAATGAAGTGAGCTCGGCCTCCAGGGTGGGCGCCGCGCCCGAGAGCACAAGCGTAAGGCCGTGCTGTTCGAACAGCGATTGCGCCAACGCTTGTTCCAGGTAGGAATCCGGTCGCTC
>JBKJIA010000050.1:0-23597 GCA_046598735.1 Polyangiales bacterium | reverse complement strand
CTTGGGTAAGCAGCTCGATCCCGAGATGGACATGATGGAGCTGTCGAAACCTTACCTGTTCGAAGCGCTGGCCAAGGCGCCGCCCGGGCGGCCTCCGTTGCGTGAGCCACCGCTTGCACAAGCTTTCGCCGCGCAACTCGCCTAGGGCTGCACACACGTTGATGAGCACGCGTGTCGGTGCCTACCCGGGCCGACCACCATCTCGCCCGCGGCGCTGGCGACCTTGCGCCAAGCATGTGCCCGTCTCTTGCGCGTAGAGAGCCAGCGGCGCAAGCTCGCGCACGGAGGATGGATGGTTGATTTTGCCCTGATCGGGGCCGCGGGATTCGTGGCAACCCGGCACATGCGCGCGATTGCCGACACCGGCAACAGACTAGTGGCTGCGCTCGATCCCAAAGACAGCGTAGGGATGATCGATTCGTACTTTCCGGACGCGCACTTCTTCGTGGAGTTCGAGCGTTTCGATCGACACATCGACAAGCTGCGCCGAAAAGGCACGCCCATTTCCTATGTGAGTGTGTGCTCGCCGAACTACCTGCACGACTCGCACATTCGCTTTGGTTTGCGCAATGACATCGACGTCATCTGCGAGAAGCCGCTTGTGCTCAATCCCTGGAATTTGGACGCGTTGGCCGAGCTCGAGCAAGAGACCGGGCGCCGTGTCTACAACGTGCTGCAACTGCGTCTGCATCCGGCCATTCGCGAGCTGAAAGAGCGCATCGCAACGCGCACCATGGCGGACCCGAATCTGAAGCTCGACGTGGATCTCGCGTACATCACGAGTCGCGGGCGTTGGTACCACGTATCGTGGAAGGGCGACGAGGCTAAGTCAGGCGGCATTGCCACCAATATCGGCGTGCACTTCTTCGATATGCTGCAGTGGGTATTTGGCCCCGCCAAGCTCAACCTATTGCACGCAGCCAGTAGCACTACGGCTGCGGGCTATCTCGAGCTTGCACACGCGCGCGTCCGTTGGTTCTTGTCGATCGACGAACGCGCGTTGCCCGAAGATGTGCGCGTGCGCGGTCAACGTACTTACCGTTCGATCAAGATCGGCGGCGACGAGCTGGAGTTCAGCGAGGGCTTTGCGGATCTGCATACGGCCACGTACCGAGACATCCTTGCCGGCGGGGGTTATGGCCTCGAAGACTCGCGGGCTGCTGTGCAACTGACGCACGACATTCGTCACGCGCGCGTGCAGCGCGACCGCGACAGCATGCATCCGTTCGCGCTCAGCCAGACCTGAGTAGAGTTAACTAAGCTAGGCGGCGCTCAGGGGCGCACGCGGGGCGGACTCAGCCTTTGCGACCAAATAGGCCGAGCAACCAGCCGAAAAAGCCGGGCTTACCATCGTCCTCTTCCTCCTCCTCCTCCTCCTCTTCCGCCTTGCGAGCTGCGGCCTGCGCCTGGCTTGCGACCGTCGCCTTGGGAGCGGTGTCACCTCGTAGCCCTGTATCGAGCAGCACGGGGCCCACGCGGATGCGCTCGGCACCCATCTGCTCCACCACTTCGTCAGGTGTGTGGCGCGTAATGAGCGTCACCGCGCGCTTGAGGTTGAGCTGGGGAATCGAAGCGTAGACCTTGAGGATGCATTCCGCATCGAGCGTAAACAGTAAGGCGCAACGCAGCGGTTCGGCGGACCCTGGTAAGTCATCGAGCACCAACGCACCAAGGTAGTCATTGCCTTTGACGTTGGGGCTCTCGCCTTGATAGACGGCAAGCTTGAGCTCGCGCGTGCCTGCTGCGATGACCGTGTTGGCGATCACCTTATGGGGCAGCTTAGTGTTGCGTGCGACCACGGGCATGAATTTCCCGCCAGGCCCGCCGAGACCGATGGCCGTGGGAACTACGTCGGTAAGCACGACGCTGTCAATCCGGTCGTGGGAATCCGCGGCGATGGCAGCACCGAGCGCCACGACTTCGTCGGGATGCACGCGCTTGCTGGGCTCCTTGCCGAAGAGTGTCTTGAGCGCGCTGTGGACGCAGGGAATGCGCGTGGAGCCGCCCACCAAGAGGATGTCGTCGAGCTCCGGAGGCGTCTTGCCTGCGTCCATCAACACGTCGGACACGGCGTACATGCACTTTTCAACGAGCGGTTTGCAAGCGTCTTCGAACTCGTTGCGTGTAATGGTCACGGACACTTCAAGTTTGGTTCCATCGGCCAAGGTAAAGTTAGGAACCTCCACCGTGGCGCGGGGTTGGGTACTAAGCGTGTGCTTGGCCTCTTGGCAGGCGGCGCGTAGACGCTCCTTACCCACAGCGTCTAGGCGCAGCTGATTACCCTTGCCGAGCTTCGTCGTCACCAGATCGACGAGCTTGCGGTCGAAATCGATGCCGCCCAGGAACGTATCGCCACCGACTGCGAGCACCTCGAAGAGGTCGCCATCAATTTTGATAAGGGAAAGATCAAAGGTACCGCCGCCGAGATCAAACACGAGCACGTGCTTGTTCTCTCCGCGCCCGCAACCGTAGCTAAGTGCCGCGGCCGTCGGCTCGTTGATGATGCGTAAGACGTCGAGACCCGCGCGGCGACCGGCCTCGCGCACGCAGTTGCGCTGACTTTCGTTGAAGTATGCGGGTACGGTGATCACCGCGCGATCGACGACCTCGCCCAGGCTCGCTTGCACGGCGCTGCGTAGCTCACGCAAGATGAGCGCAGACACGTCCGTGAGCGGCACGACCGTACCGCAGACCTTGGCCGCCACCATACCGTTTTCATCGGGTACAAGCTCGTACGAGAAGTGAGGCTGATAGCGCTCGCGCACCTCGGACTGGAAGGTGCGCCCAAGTAGGCGTTTAGAGCCATATACGCTGCGCGTCGGGTCTAGCACCATGCGCCGTTCTGCCGCGTGCCCCACCGTAATTTGTCCCGAATTGTCGTAATGCACGATAGACGGCAGGGTCGTGTAACCCAGCCGCGAAGTGATAACCGTGGGCTTACCGTCGCGTACTTGCGCTGCGCAACAGTAAGTCGTCCCGAGGTCGATGCCGATCGGCCGAGCTGCCATGCGGTCTATGATCGAACACTAAAAGCGAGCTTGCAAGAGTGGCCACAGCGGTCTGGATAACATCGAGCGCAAGCCCGGCTGCAGTGGGACCGAGCTGAGTTGGAGCGCCACGGCAACCTTAGCTAGCTAAGGCAAGTGTGCGCCGAGTACGTGGGGAAGCGCTGCCTGCTCTAAACGAAGACGTGACCGCCGTTGATGTCCAGCGTCTGGCCCGTAATCGCGCGTGCCCAATCACTCGCAAAGAACACGACTGCGGGCGCGATCTCTTCGGAGTGTGGCAAATGGCGCAATGCTGTCTGCGCTGCGATGCCAGCATAGATCTCGTCGAACGTCTTACCCTGCTGCGCGGCCAAGCGTTCGAAGTAACCCTTAAGTCGATCGCCCCAGATATAACCCGGCACCACGGAGTTGACTCGGATCTTATATTGCCCGAGCTCGCGCGCCATGGTCTGAGTCGCAGCGAGTAGCGCGGCCTTGGAGGCGGCATAGCCGCCATAGCGTTCGATGATCAGACGCATTGACATCGAGTTCGTCATCACGATCGAGCCGCCGCCCTGTTGCTTCATGACAGGAATCACAGCCTGCGAGAGCTGTACGGCGCCGTAGAAGTTGACCTCGAACATGCTGCGCCAGCCATCGAGGTTTGCATCTTCCACGAGCTCGCGTGCACCGGGATCAAACGCGTTGTTGGAAAGAATGTCCACGCGTCCAAATGCCTCGAGCGCGCGTGCGATGAGCTGCTTGCCATCCTCGGGCTTGGTCACGTCCGTGGGTACGCACAACACACGGCGCCCTAGCGCCTCGACCTCGCGCGCGACGGCTTCAAGCTTATCCATGCCGCGCGCGGCCAGGACCACATGGGCGCCTTCGCGCGCCAGTGCGAGCGCGATATCGCGACCCATGCCAGGCCCCACGCCCGAGACGATCGCGATCTTGTCTTGCACCAGTGCCATCAGAAGCGTTCCTTGAGCCAGCCCGCAACCGCGGCGAGCGCAGGTGGCCGACCTTCCCTTTCGGGTGCTCGCAACGTAGGCAATCCGAGATGATCACCAGGAAACGTAAGATGCTGTTTGTCGGAAGCGGGCGACGCTTGATAGATGGCGTCGATCGCGCTCGGAAACACCACATTTTCTCCGCGAAAGGACACGACTAAGGTCGGCAGGGTAAGTTTGGGCGAGCACGCCAGCACGCTCGCGCGCGAGGCGTGACCCGACCAGGTAGAAAGCCAAGCCTGCGGCGTCACCAGCTTGCCAAACCCAGGCGGCATGTAATTGAACAAATCGGGGCGCAGCGCATGGTAAGATCCGATGTCGCGCTCATTGGCATCGACCGTAAGGTCTGCGTAGCCGGGGTGGGCTTCGGTACGAAAAATTTGCAGGTAGCTCGAAGAAAACGCGCGCCGCTCCACCAACTGACGCTCGCGCTGCGTGAGCGCTTCCATCGAGGTGATACCTAGCTGGCGTTGAAAGAAGCGCTGCTCTTCGACGCGTTGCCGCGCGATAGCGTCGATGCGCGCCACCCGTGCCGACTGCCCGGCACGATAGCGCGTGAGAAACTCAGCGCTGTAACCACTGCTGTCCGGAAATGCGCGAAAGCCGTTGCCCGCGTTGTACATGTCGAGAGCAGACTCGCAGGACAGCAGGTCACCTTCGTCGATCACGCTTGGGTCGATGCAACCTTCCAGCAGCTTGCCCTGGCCTAGATGCGTCGCGAGTTGGATAAGGCCATCCACGGGCGGCATCTCGAAACGTCCCAGGTCGAAGGCATCGCCGGCCGCGGTGTCCTTCAAGCGCTGCGCGGGCTCCGTGACTGCCTGCGCCTGATACATCGAAAACAGCGCGCCACCGCCGCTATTGCCGAACAGCACGACACGCGCGAAGCGCTTATCGCCGCGCAAGTAGCGCTGAGCTTCAGCCACGTCGAGCACTAGCTGCTCGTGGATCAGAGCACTGTCGTTGTTGAGACAGCGCCCGGCTTGCGCAAAACATGCAAAGCCCGCTTCGAGCAAGGCCGGTATCCCGTAGTGGCGACGCATGTCACCGCGCGGATGCATGAAACAGACGACCGTCTGTTCTCCACCCCTCGAATAGAGCACACCCTCAGATTCGCCGCCGTCTTGGGCAACGAGCGGAATGTTTTCGACGCGCGTGCCCTCGGGGAGCTTACTAAAGCTCCACATGGACATACCCTTGGTATAGCGAAGAATTTGCATGGGTTAGCGCCCGCCGGTGATGAGTTGGACTTGATCGCGCAAAGCCGCGCGCACTTGCTCGGCCATCTTGAGCGGCTTTTCGGTATCGATGTTTACCGCCTGAATGTCATGGGTCTTGAACGAATCCCAAGCGGCATCCGCCCCCGCCCGCGCAGCTTCACCCGGACCGTGCGTAGCGCCACGCGGATGCCACATGATCGTAGCTTCTTCGATCGGATTGCCGCCCATGGTGCCTGCGTGCAGAAAACCTATCTCGTCGTAGTCCACGTTGCGGTGATAGTAAGGTAAGCGCAGCACACCGCGCTCGCTCTGTGCCGGATGGGGCACGAAGTTGCAAAGCCAAAAGCCCTTGCCGCGAAACAGCGCAAACGCCGAAGGCGGAACGTGATTGCGGTCCGCCGTGACAGGTCGGAAATCGGTATTGTGAAAACGGTAAGGGAATAGGTCACCCTTCCAGCCCACCGTATCGATCGGATGCCTGTCGTAGAAGAAGGACGTGTGGCGACCGTCGCGACGTACGCGCACTTCCCACTCTTTTTGATCGCCGTCAGACATGGGCGCTGGCTCCGGCGCCACTATCACTGTCGGATCGTAAGGGTTGTGCCGACCCAGGTGCGCAAAGTCCACGGTCTCGATCGCGGAGACCGTCTGCAACACCAAGAAGTAGTTGTCGCGCGTGCTCGGTACGACGCGATAGGTCACTCCGCGCGGAATGACTAGATAGTCACCAGGCGCAAAGGTAAGGGGCCCGAATTCGGTCTCGAGCACGCCTTCACCGCGATGGACGAAGTAGAGCGTGTCTGCATCGCTATCGCGATAATAGTAAGGCATGGCCATGCTGCGCCGACTCACGGAGATGCTGACGTCGTCGTTCCAAAAGCAGCGAGCAGGTTCCGCGCGCGGATCGGTCCTGTCGGCGGCATCGAGCTTTTTGCCATCGACATCGCCCGGTGCACCGTCGCCCTCCACGCGCACCCACGCCGTGGGTTCGTGCCGACGATACAGCTCAGCCACCGGCCCAAGAAAGCCGTCGCGACCGATCTCTTCCTCCTTGATGCCATCCGGAAGATTGACGTGCGCCTGCTTGGGCGTGAGGCCTTTTTGATGGTGGATCCAGCTCTTCATAGCGAAAAACATAGAACACGTTCACCACTGTTTCGCAAGCCTCAAGCCCGCTCCGCCGGCGCGAAAACGAGCCTTGACCGCATCAGTAGAACGTGTTTCATTCTTGGCGACTGCCTCGGAGGAATCATGTCCAGCCGCGCACTACCGCAACTGTCTGCTCGCATCCCGCTGCCGCCCTTTCCCAATGGTTGGTTCAGCGTCTGTTTTGCAGACGAGCTCAAGGTCGGCGACGTAAAGCGCATCCAGGCCTTTGGCCAGGAGATCGTGCTGTTTCGCGGCGAAGACGGCCAGGCGCGCGCCCTCGAACCTTACTGCTCGCACTTGGGTGCCCATCTCGGTGTCGGCGGCAAAGTCGTGGGCAACCGCATCCAGTGCCCGTTCCATGCTTGGGAGTACGATGGCGACGGCAAGTGCGCGCACATCCCGTACTCCACCAAGATCCCGCCGCGCGCCAAGCAGGAGCCCTATCACCTGCGCGAAGTGAACGGCTACATCGCGCTCTGGCATCACGTCGAAAAGGCGGCGCCGAGCTACGAAGTGCCCGAGATTCCGGAAGTCAAGGACCCGAACTATCGCCTGTTCAAGGAACAGACCTGGGAAGTGAACACTCATCTGCAAGAGGTGTTCGAGAATGCCATCGACATTCCGCACTTCGTCGTGGTGCACGGCATGGACGTGAAGCGTTCCAAGTTCGAGACCGAAGGCCCGTTCGGCGCGCTTGAGCTGGACATGAAGCGACCTGACGGTGAAGCACAAGCTCAGGTCGACGAGAAGCAAGAGAGTCAGATTCGCTCGTTCGTATGGGGGCCCGGTCTGTCACTCACCCGTGTCAGTGGCTGGATGAAAGGCGTGTCCGTGCAGACGCTCACGCCGATAGCGCAGGATAAGATTCAGATTCGCCATCGCTACTACGTGAGCGACGAAGCGCCCAAAGAGAAGATGGCAGAGTTCTTCGACTTTTACGCGCTCGATTGGGTACGGGATTTCGAGATCTGGAATCAGAAGAAGTACCGGCCGATTCCGTTGCTTGCGGATGGCGATGGCGACGTGGGTAAGTTTCGGCGTTGGTATTCCCAGTTCTACTCGCAGCCGGTCGAGCACGCCGCGGAGTAGTGGGCCGCTGAGACAGCGTGAAATGCTCGGGCTATGCTGCCCGCATCATGCTCAAGAATTTCAAGCGAACGAAACCGCTTACTGAGTGGTTGTGCGGCGCGGCCGTGCTTTGCGGCCTTGGCTGCGGCGATGTCGAGCGCATGCCTGCGCCTCCGCCCCCGCTCCCTGTCGCTACCGCACCAGCCGTGCCTCAAGCGCCTGAAGCGCCGGTGGCTGAAGCGCCGGCAACGCCAGTTGCAGCCGCGCCTGAAGCTGCAGCGGCCGCCGAAACGAAGCCCAGCGAGCCCGCAGTCGCAGCCGTTGCAACCGCGCGCAAACCCAAGCCGGGCGCTTCGGTCTACGATCGCGAACCCAAGCCGAAAGCGACGACGCCCTCGCCCGCGCAGCCCGTGAAACCTCCGATCAAGATCGACCTTAGTAAGATCGGAGCGGGCGGCGTCTTACCGTTGCCAAAACCAGAACCCGCCAACCCTGCGCCCGCGCCCACTTCCTACGCGATGCCGGGATCGGCCCAGGTCAAGATCGATGCGCCCAAGGGTCTGCAAGCGGACTTGGCCAAGGACCCGCGCATGAAGCCCTGGTTGGAAAAGGGCGTAGCCGCTGCCACACAATGTTACCAGCGCGAGGCCAAAAACAACCCTCAGCTTTCGGGCACGATCGTGGTTAGCATCGTGATGCATGAGAATGATCGACCTGACGCTTCGATCCAAACCTTACCTTCGCAACTTAGTGGAATTTTCGCATGTTTGACCGGCGCGATGATGAAATCGCGCATGCCGCTTTTTACCGGCCAAGAGGGTCAAAAGTATACTGCGCGCGTTGCGTTCAAACCGTAAGACGGCATGGCTCGAAGGGACTGAGCGGCGTTGCGCGAGAGGATTACGAGGCTGCTGCCTTGGCCCGTGCTTCGGCTTCCAGCAAGGGTCTAATCTCAGCGAATTCGTGCTCGATGTCGCGAGCCCAAGCGGGAACACAGCTTAGATCGCCCCGCTCCGCTGCGTTCTGCATCGCCTCGCACAGCTTACCCATGCGCATGGCTCCCAGACTGACGGCGCTACCCTTGAGCTTGTGCGATCGCGCGCGAATGTCGCCGGCATCGTCAGTTTTGGAAATGGCAACCAGTGCCGTCACTTGCGCGGGGACCGTGCGCAGGAAGGTTTCGATCAGACGCGCAGACCGCTTGCGCTCATCGAGACGCGAAGGACCCGCGCCTGGAACCTGCGGCAGGTTGACGGACTCGAGCGCAATCGGCACTGAGCTCGGTCGTGCGTCCGTGAGCGTGGGTTCCTGATTGTCTGTGGCAGCTTGTTTGCGCGCCATCCAGCGGCGCAAGGTCGTCTGCAACACGCGTGGCGCCACGGGTTTAGTCAGAAAATCATCCATGCCTGCGGATTTCACGCGCTCGGCCTCACCATGATAGGCGTGGGCGGTCAGCGCGATGATCGGCGTATGGGCCTCTTTTCCTTCGCGCTGACGGATTTCGTAGGTCGCTTGATAGCCGTTCATGCCTGGCATCTGACAGTCCATCAGGATGGCGTCGTAACGGCGCGCGCTGGCTTTTTCGACGGCGTCGTAGCCATCCACGGCCAAGTCGCAGCTATGGCCAAGCTCATCGAGTAGCTCTGCGGCGAGCACGCGATTGACTTCATTGTCATCCACCACGAGGAAATGCCCGCGGCGCGCAGCTTGGGGCCGCACTGCATGCGGGTCTACGTTCTGATTGTGCGGGGCAACGCCGTCGGCGGTTTCGGCGATGCAGTTGTAGAGCTCGGAGAGGCGCACAGGCTTGGCCAAGAACAGCACGTCCGATCCAGAATCGGCGGACTGCGAGTGGAGTGCCGGCGTGAGCTGGATGATCACGATACGCGGCATGCGCGTGCGCAAGGCAGTCACGAGCGGCACACCCTCCAGCGCGGGCATCTTCAGATCGCTTATCGCGAATTCGTAAGGTTGCCCATCTTCGACGGCTTTGGCCGCGAGCGTCATGGCTTCTTCGCTGGTCTTGGCAGACGCAGTCACCATGCCCCAGCGCTGCAGATAGCCGGTCAAAAGCTCGCGGTAGCTCTCGTTCGCATCCACGATCAACACGCGCCTTCCACGCGGCGTACCCACGCGCGTGGGCGCATGACGTGTGCCTTCTGCGATCGGAAGGCGCAGGCGAAACCAAAAGGTAGATCCCACACCCGGCGTGCTGTGGACGCCGATTTGTCCACCCATCAGCTCAATCAAATGCTTGGAGATCGAAAGCCCGAGGCCCGTGCCTTCGTGCGCGCGCGTCGAAGAGTTATCGAGCTGAGAAAACGATTGAAACAACTTCGCTTGCTGTTCCGACGAGATACCGGGGCCCGTGTCTCGCACTTCGAACAACAGCTGAGCGTCAGTCTCTAGGCAATCCGCCGCGTACTCGCGTGTGAGCGAGACTACGACCTCCCCCGTGTTCGTAAACTTGATCGCGTTGCCCGCCAGGTTGGTGAGCACTTGCACGAGTCGATCCCCATCCCCTTTGACTGCGTTGGGAACGTCGTCTGCCACGCGATGAATGAGTTCGAGCTGCTTTGCGTGTGCCTTCACGGCGAGCAACTCGATGCGGTCCTGAACCAAGCTAGACACGTCGCAATCCGTCACGTGCAAATCGTAGCGGCCTGCTTCGAGCTTCGAGAAATCGAGCACATCGTTGACGAGCGCGAGCAAGCTTCGCGCGCTGTTCTCCGCAATCTCGGCTTGTCGCTTGCGGCGTGGCTCGAGGTCTCCACGCAACAGTAAGCCCAACATGCCGATGATACCGTTGAGTGGCGTGCGAATCTCGTGACTCATGTTGGCAAGAAATTCGCTCTTCACACGCGTAGCCTCGAGCGCCTCGCGCGTCTTACCTTCGAGGTCCAGGAACGTGCGCTTTGTAAGCGATATGATGGGACCCACGTACAAGCTGACGAATACGAACGAGAGGGCGAGCCCGAGCAAGCTCGCACCGACTGCCGCTCGCAAGAGTTTCGCGCGTAGTGCCTCGCCCGCTTTCAAACGTTGCGTGGACACCATCAGACCGACGCGCCCAACCATGCGCCCTTCCACCGATGCGGGAGCCCAGCTCCACAAAAAGCCGGCTTCCTCGCGCACGATATTGGGCGCGCCGCCGAACGGCTCTTTCGGAAAGACACCGCCTTTTTGGCGCTTATAGACGACTTCGCCGTCTTCGTTTTGCATCAGCACGCCCCAGACTTCTTCGTCACGCTCGAGCTCTTGCGCGGCCTGGCGCAGCATCTCCTTGTCGGAGAGTAAGATTCCGAGATCAGACAGGCGACCGAGCTCGCTCGCACCACGCGTGACTTTCCACACCAGGTCGCGCTTCGCAACAGGTGTGAGCCAATCGAAGATACTGTCGACGACCATCAGCGTCGTGACCGACAACCCGCCCAACAGGGCCAGCGCCAACACGGCGAAAGCTACGCGAATACGTGTGCCGGATAGGACTCGCGCACGCAGATCGTTCGAGACGATCTCCATCTCAGCGGGCGTGCTCGCGGATTCGGTTTGCGGGGACTTATTCATGGGCTCGTGGTCTGTTGGTGCTTATGGGTAGAAACCGCTGCCAGCTCTTCCTATGATGGGGTAACTCTACGAAGGAAGGGGCGATGGGAGAATCGAAAGCTAACGTCCTTGTCGTGGACGACGACGAGGTCGTGTTGGTGGCCATAGCGGACTTGCTGGAAGAGGCCGGCTACAAGGTCGTCACGCGCGAATCTCCAATCGGTGCAACGCAAGTGATCGTGCGTGAGAGCATCGACATTGCGATCATCGACGTGAACTTGCCGGTCATGCAGGGCGACAACGTCGCGCGTTTGTTGCAGACATGGGATCGCGTCAAAGAGCTACCCATCGTGATCATCTCGGGTGTGTCGCAAGACAAGATGGCGGCACTGCAAGCGGAGCTCGCACAGACGCGTTTTGTGCCCAAAGCGTCGATGAATACCATGCTCTTGCCGGTGCTCGACGAGCTCTTGCAGCGTCGCGATGCACGTAAAGCCCGCGCGCCGACTTCGCGTCCCGTCGAGCCGAAAGTCAACGATTTGATCTCGGGCTTTACAGCGCAGATCGGTCGAGATCTCGGTCGAGCTGATACGCGCTGGCGTGGCATCGCGGCGGGCAGCGATGCCGACAAGCAAGCGCTGGTGATCGCGTTGTCTACGCTGCGGGGACAGGCGCACCTGCTGGGCCTCGAGAAGCCCGCACAACTGCTAGGTGCCCTGTCTGTTGTGATCGACAACACGCGCCCCGGTGTGCCTGTGCCCGCGGTCGTGGCGAGCGCTGTTGAAAGCGCAATGGCAGCGCTGCTTACGTTGGAGCGCAGTGCCACCGCGGAATTCGCGATGTCCCCGGAGCCGCTGCAGAAACGTTTGATGCAGTCCCTGCCTCTTCTGCGTCTCACGCACGGTTAGCGGCTTCAGGCCCGCCATTTCGTCGCGTGCTTCCACACATGGACGCGGCGACCGGTGCAGCGGAAGCAAAGTAAGGTGGCCTTTACTAGGGCACGATGCCTTTGCAGTTCGGCACGAAACCGTAAGCTGCCGCATTCTTGGAAAGGACAGTGCACACGGCCACGCAGTACTCGGAATCTGCGTGCCCCATGCAGCACGTGTCGAGGCCTTGCACCCCCGGCAGAGACCCAGCGAGCATGCTCTGATCGCACAAGGCTGTCTGCTGTTTCATGTCAAGGCACGCGAGCACGCCCTGATCGCCCTTGCCACTGCTGTGTGCATCGCAAAAGGTCACGCAGCCCGCGCGATCCGTGCCCACGAAGCCGATGGCGGTGAGCTCATTGGCAAGGAACGCGGCGGCTTCACTGTTCTCGGAAATGCAGCGGCCGATCAGCTCGCATGCCCCTAAGCACGGCGATGGCGCGCCGCCCGAGTCTGAGTCCCTTGCGCCAGAATCGACGGGGGGCGGAGGGGGGCCTGCATCCACAGACGGTGCGCTGCACAAGCCGCGGGCGTAAACCAAATCGTCCTTGCCGCAGCGATCATCGAACTGACAGCCGAACGCAGCGAACATAGTAAGGGCCGCGCCGAGCTCAACCTTGTTCATGGTGCCTCCACGGATAGCGCGGCGTCGGCCACGTACCGACGCGACGCTTCCGCTGCGCGCACTGTTCCAGCGCGCACCACGGCTACCACGCGCACGCCCGCAGGAACTGCAGACTCCGGCAAGTACGCGATCGAGCCAGCGAGCGCAGGCACAACGCGCGCGATCAGCGCTGCCGTGGAGACAATGCGCGGAGGCGTTGCACCCCCACGCACCCGCTGATCGATCCAGTACTTGATCGCGGCATCGGGAGCCAAACCTAGCACCGCGAGATCGAACTGATTTCGCAGCGCATTCTCTGCGGGCAAGCTCAAGGCTCGGATGGCCTGGCCATCGGGCCAGAAGGTCGTCTCTCGTCGATAGATCGAGCGCAAGTCGGCCGCAGTCAACGTCTTCACCGGCACGCCGGGATGGACGATCACCGCCAGCATTTCTGGCTCACCTGCCGCGATGTTCGACATGGACCACGAGAGCGACAGAGCGCACATCAGAGCCAGAGTTTTGAGTAGTCGTGTCATATCAAAACGCCATGACCCAGCGGGCAGCGAGATCATGAAAATCGTTCCTCGAGTGATCACCGTCGTTCTTCGCGATCAGATTGAAGAAGTGAACGTATCCGTACTGGACCTTGAGTAGGCTGGCCGGCGAGAAGTGCACGTTCACACCTGGCGCGGTCGACAGTGCGGCGTCGCCGCGGCCGGTCGGGATGTGCTGAAAGTCCTCCATCATGTAAGGCTCGAACCAACCGAAACGATGGGCGAGAATCGCGTAGCCAAAGTAGCCGATGCGATCAGAATCCAAATACTCAGGTGGTTCGAGCGCCGCCGGTCCCCGGTGGCCACGATCGTAGCGCCGCGTGGTCACCAAGCCTTCTGTGCGTAGACGCGTGTTGCCATAGTCGACCGACAGATCGAGGCCGACGGCCGTCTCGGTGTAGGCGACGGTTTTCTTGACGTCGATCGTCACCGGCTTGATGGCGGTAAGGTCCTTGGTGATGTCGTCCGCATGCCCGTACCATCCGGTAAAGCCAAGCTGAACCTCTGACTTGCCGCTGTACTTGAGAAAGGCGCGTCCGCCGAGTGCCTTTCCGTCGCTGTAATCCACCAACGACGGCGTGCGCCCGTTCGAGACCGTCAGGTGGTAACCCACGCTGAACGGCGGGCGATTGAAGGTACCGAAGAAATCCAGGCCGATCTGCTGCCGCGGAATCCAGTTGCCCAGGATCATGCTCGGCAACGTAATGGCGATCAGCGTGGGCGAGCCATGGTCGATGTTCCAGATGCCCCAGGGGGTAAACCATTGGCCGCCGCGGACCTGCAGCGCGTCTGAGTATTTGTACTCCAGGTACGCGCGCTCGATGAGGATGGAGCCGTAGCGCACCGCGTTGAGCCCCGACATGTCTGACGAGTCCAGGACCCAGTTGTCGGCGCGTTTGTATCCACCTCCCAAACCGCCGAGACCTGTCTCGTTGCCATGCGGCATGTTCGTGAAGCGAATTTCTGCCAGCGCGCGAAAGTGCTCGTCCGGGCGCGCGTCGATGTAGAGATTGACGTTGCCGAGCAAGAAGGTGGTCTCACGCGTGGAGGCGATCTGGCGGTAGAACGATGTTCGCGGCAGCCACAATCGCTGCAGACCCATGTCCATGAAGCCGTAGAGCGACAGTTTCTCGGGACTCTCGAGCGCTGCGCTTTCGTCCGTGGCGCTCAAGCTTTCGAGTAAGGCCGCCTCTTCATTCGCGGCCTGCGATGCTTCGAGCGCCGACAAGCGCTGCTCAAAGGCCGCCTGTTGTTCTTGCCTCAGCTTCTGCTCAGCGGCGAGCATCTCGCGCAAAGTCTGCGCATCGGCAGGTATCGCTGGCCCCGCTGTCGCCGGCGTCGAAGCTTCCGTCGCTGCGGGAGCGGGCGGGGGGCTCGCATCCTGCGCCCCGACGACTTGGGCGTTGCCTTGCAACGCGATGAGGACGGCGAAAATCCATAGCAACGCCCTGCGCAATGGCCCCTCATTTCTGAAAGCATGTGCACGCAAACGGCGGCCCCCCGGCGCGTACGTCGCGTGTGGCGGAAACGTAACGTGCCCGCTCAACGCAGGGCAAGCATTTGCGACGTGCACCCGCGAAGACCCGCGATCGTACGACAACCAGCCTTGCGTTGTCCCGCGTGCAAGCTCTGCGGTCAGCCGTAAAAAATGGGCGCGAGACCGGCCGGATCGAACAGGACTTGCTGCGCGTAGAGGGTGTCGAGATATTCTCGTACTGCGCAGATCTTACCGTCTCTTATTTCCATCCAAAATGTGTACTGGTTCAGATAGACCTTACCATTCTTGTTGCGCGTGCCGATTTCCGCCTCCGCGACTACCAGCGAGCCTTCGGCCACCATGCGCACGATCCGCACGGCGAGCGGCGCCGAGAAGATCGGGATATCGATGCCAAACAAGCGCTTGATGCCGGCCTTACCCTCGTACACTCCGGCGCTGGGCGATGCCTGCTGGATCCACCACGTGACGTCCTCAGTCATGAAGTCGAGCAAATCGTCAGTCAGGTGGCCCTTGTTGACGGCATCAAAGTAAGCCTGCACTACGGCTTTGTTTTCAAGCGTGCCCATCAGCCGTTCACTTTCTCGAGAATGTGCACGGCGGCACAGGTACCAAGGCCCACCACATGCGTCAGACCGAGCCTTGCTCCTTCGCGTTGGCGCGCACCAGCTTCGCCGCGCAAGTGCGTCACGATCTCTACGATGTTCGCAACACCTGTCGCGCCCAACGGATGCCCCTTCGACAGCAAGCCGCCCGACAAGTTGACGGGCACGCGCCCACCCGCCCAGGTCACGCGATCGCGGATAAGTCGCGGCCCTTGTCCAACTTCACAAAGCCTCAGGTTTTCGTAGTGCAAAAGCTCCGCTGTCGCGAAGCAATCATGTAGCTCGACCAAATCGATGTCCTTCGGATCGACTCCCGCTTCGGCATACGCAGCGTCTGCGGCCTCGCGCGTGCAGGTGCTGAAATCAGGCATGGTAAGGTTACGGTCGGTAAAGCGATCACTGCGTAAGGCCGACGCGCGAACGCGTGCGGCGCGTTTCATGCCGAGTTGCTTGGCCTTACGCTCAGACACCACCACGGCTGCAGCAGAGCCATCCACGTTCACAGAGCACATGAGCTTCGTGTTCGGGTAGGCGATCATCTCCGCGGCCATTACCTCTTCGAGTGGCGTCTCTTTCTGATACATCGCCAGCGGATTGCGCATGGAATGCTCATGATTCTTTACGCTTACCAACGCAAAATCCTGGAAGGTAGCGCCCGAGATCTGACTGTATGCAAGTCCCGCTTCCGAGAAGAGCGCGGGCATGAGCGAAGAGCCGAGTAAGCCCTCGGTTTGAATGTCGTCGGCCCCGCCTCCACCGAGCAGGCCGGCGCGACCCATTTGCTCGCAACCAACTACGAGCGCGACATCGCACATGCCGGCACGCACAGCCGTCACTGCCTCGCGAAAGGCAGTGGCGCCCGTGGCACACGCGTTCGCCACGTTGACCACGGGAATGCCGGTCTGCCCTATCTGCTGCAAGATCTTCTGGCCGATCGTGTCATTGGCCCGCAGCAAGTTGCCGACGTACAAAGCGTCGACGTCCTGAATAGTAAGGTTTGCATCGTCGAGCGCCTTGAGTGCGCTCTCGGCCCCTAGCGACTGCGCGGTCTGTTCGGGAAAGCGCCCGAACTTGATCATGCCCACGCCCAGCACGTACACAGCTTCGCTCATGGCTTACTCTCCTCGGGCACGAAGGCATACGTCAGGATGGCCGGTAGGCTCTGGCCCTTTGCATTCGCGGCCCGCTCGATCAGCGAGTAACGCAAGCGCACCCGCATACCTATTTCGATCGCGCGCGGATCGGCAGCGACGTCCAGCAAATTGCCCTTCACGGTGCCGCCGCCGTCTAGATCCACCACGGCCGACACGTAGGGCACGTTCACGCCCGGAAAGGAGCGATAGACCACGGTGTACGCATGCAATTGCCCGGTCTGTGCAAGCCGTTTGGGAGCGAGCGCATCTCGCGCACCACAAGCTGCGCAATGACGACGGGCATCGAGAAACAACTTGCCGCAACGCTCACAGGCCAGCGCTTCGAGGAAGGGATCCCCGCCGCCGCTAGAAGTTTTTAAAAAAGGCACCACAGGCTTGGGTGCCACCGCCGAGCCATCCATCCGAACCTCCAGCGCCAGGGCGCATGTAGAACACGTTCTACGCGCTGGCGCCGGACCGGGTCAATACGGATTGTCTGGAATGGGCGAAGCGTTCCGAGATCGCCTGGCAGGCTTGAGCGGCTTGTCGGTGCCGAGCTCGGGCACCGCCGGGGCCGACTCCGCGGGCGCATCAACCTCGGCCGCGGCTCGCTTGCCGCCGATCACTGAAGGCTTAGCGCCTACGATGGGCTTAGCGCCTACGATGGGCTTAGCGCCTATGACACCAGGCATGATGCCTATGATACCTGGCTTGCCAAGCTCACCAGCCGGTGGCGCGGGTGCTTCCAGCGCGGGCGCAGGTTCAACCGGCGGAGCCGGCACGACGCTTGGCGCTTTCGGTTGAGATGCGGTCACCCGTCGATCGGTAACCTGAGTGTTCCGCCAGTTGCGAACAGACACGCCCGCGGCGAGCAGAATGATGGCAGCAAGCAGGCCCGTCACCAGCCAGATCGCGCGACTCGAGCGGGGCGCCGGCTCATCGAACGTGCGGGGTGGTTGCGTGCGCTGTGCCGTCGTCGGCGGCGTAAGACTGTCGACCGGCATATGCAACACGTCCGCCCGCTGCATGCGTCCCGACAAATCGCCCAGAGCGCGCGGCATGGACGGGGGCTCGAAAGCCGTCGGAGTCTTACTCGGTGGTGCATCGCGATAAGGGGAACCGACCGGCCCCGGGGGCACGAACAAACGTGTCGGCGCAGAATCGTTGCGATGATCCGCGCGCGATTGCGCGTCGATCGCGGCCTTGGACTTCGGCCTAGGTCGCGTGACGCCTGCCGCAGGTTTCATCGGCGGCAAGCTCGGTGGCACGCGTTCGCCCCCCTTATTGGTGGGCGGAAGGGCCGCACGATTGACACCGAGCGGTCCGGGCTTGGCATGCGATGTCGGCTTGGCAGGGGGCGACGGCTGAGGGCTCGGCCGAATGCGCGCGGGCGTCTGACTGTACGCTCCTGGACTTGGCGCACCTTCCGGGCGCGCTGCTGCCGAGCGAACGGGTGCTGGCAACGCCGCGGCTTGGACCTCGTTCAACGTCTTGGTCGACACGGCCCGGCCTCTGGGCGCGGATGCAGGGCCTCCGCTGGGCGTGGCCCCCGTTTCTCTGCGCGCCGCTGCCGCTTCGGTAGGCTTCCCGCCCGCATCGCTGAGCGCCCACATCGGCTCGGTGCTCTTACGCTCGCGTGTGGTGTTGTGACGTGCAGTCGGCTCGTCGTCGCGCTCTTGATTGGCCATGGCGGAAGCCGTGTCGGGGGTTCCGCCCGGCCCGCTGTCGCGTGCCGGTGTATTGAGCGCACGAATGCCGATCGCGGGCGTCTTATCAACGTCCATGGGGTTCGCCTGCTCGAGGCGCGAGAACGAGCCCCCAAAAATCAGACCGCTACCGTACGGATCTGACTTGGTTGATTGGAAAAAACCGCTGGTCGAAGATGGCAACGCTTCGATGTTCACTTCTTGCGAGCTCGACTCCGAACCGGCGAGCTTGCGACGCTCGATAAGCTTGGGACCCGCGAGTGCTTTCACCCATTGCCCGATCTCGCCAGCCGTCGCGTACAGCGCGTGGTTCAGCGCCACGTCGCGCAGCTCGCGCGCCATATCGAGCGACGAGCGATAGCGATTGTCGGGATCGCGCTCGAGCGCACGCAGGCAAATCGCATCGAAGCAGCGCGGCGGACGCAAACCAACTTCACTCGGCCGCGGGATGCGGCGATGCAACAAATGTTGGAACGTGTTCTCTTCGCCCTCGGCCGCGAATAGGCGCTCGCCCGTGAGCGCTTCCCATAACGTCACGCCGACCAAGAAGAGATCCGCGCGGTAATCGACGCCCTCTGGATTGAGCGCTTGCTCCGGCGCCATATCGGCGATCTTGAGACGCTCCGCGCGCTGACGCGTGGGCGCGACGATGCGTGCCTTGGCCTGCGTGAAATCAGTCAACCGAGCCATGCCATCAATGCCGACGAGCACGTGACGTGCGCGTGGCGCCTGGTGCACGAGCAACAGTGGTGCGCCGTCGTCATCGAGCGCGGTGTGTACAGCATGCAAGCCGTTCAACACGTCGACGATCAATGGCACCGTGTAGCGCGCATGACGTTCCGCGCCGGCGCGTGCCAGCAAGCCATCCAGGCTGTCACCTTCCACATAGTTCTGAACGATGTAGCAGCCGCCCTCAGTCCCCATGTCTAGACAGCCGACCACGTTCGCGTGATGCAGCCCCGAGGTCAGCCGCGCTTCATCGAGCAGCAGCTGCACGCACTCGGGCTGACGAGCAAACAACGGTTTGAGGCGACGCAGGGCCACCAAACGCTGAAAACCCGAATCCCCGTGCTGTCGTGCAAGATGCACCGTGGTCAGATCGCCGGATGCGATCTCCGCGAGCAAAGAGTAGCGACCGAGGATCTCGGCGCTGGATTCCCGCTTGCCTTCGGGTCGCTGGCCCTGATTGCGCTCCAAGACTCCCTCCGCAGGGCTCGCCCCCCTGTTTCGCGCTGAGTGTAAACACCCACGCTGCTCCCCCCAGATTTACAGAAGCACTAACGAAGGGACAAGCTTGGCCGGTGATCTGGGAACGAATTGCCGCCATTTTGCAGCGAGTCCGAATAAATCCAGTAAGCCAGGGAAAGCAGAAGTACATTCCTGAGCGCACGACAACCCAGTTTGCGCCCTAGATGGCGAGCACAATCTTACCCGTAGCTTTGCGCGAAGCGATCAAGCGCAGGGCCTCAGCCGCACGCTCTAAGGGAAAACTACCTCCGATTTGCACCGGGAGCAGCCCCTCTTCGTACATCGCAAGCAAAGCCGCCATGGACTCGGGGACTTTGCTCGGATCTTTTTGTTGGTAGGCGCCCCAATGCAAGCCCACGAGCGAGATGTTCTTGAGCAACACCCGATTCATGGCGCAGTTGGGAATGGTGCCGGATGCAAAGCCGATCACGTGCAAGTTGCCTGAAAAGGCAATGCATTTGAGCGACAGATCGAATACGTCGCCGCCGACCGGATCGTAAATATGATCCGCGCCCTTGCCTTGCGTGGCCTTGAGCACCGCGTCGACCCAGCGCGGATCACGCGAGTCATAACAATCTTCTGCGCCCTGCTGTTTGACGAGCGCGCGCTTTTCCTCGCTGCCTGCCGTAGCGAGCACGCGCGCGCCGAGTGCCTTACCGATCTGCACCGCACTGAGACCTACGCCACCGGCCGCGCCATGCACCAGTAAGGTTTGCCCACGCTGCACCGGCGCCCGGAGCACGAGCGCAAAGTAAGATGTCTGATAGACGATCGTGAACGCAGCGGCATGTTCGAACGGCATCGCTGCGGGAATGACAAAGACTTGCTTCTCGTGGGCTACCGCCTGCGTGGCGTAAGCGCCCCAGGCCAACATCGCGAGCACGCGATCACCGGGCTTGATGCTGGTCACCTCGGCGCCCACGGAACGCACGACGCCAGCAACCTCTGCACCCGGCGCAAACGGGAATGGCGGCTTCACCTGATACTTGCCCTGGATCATCAGGATGTCAGGGAAGTTGGTGCCGATCGCTTTGACGTCGATCAACACTTGAGAGGGACCTGGCTCGAGATCGGGCAAGTCCGTAAGCTCGAGATCTGACGGTTCACACCACCGATGCGCCAACAACGCCTTCATGCGCGACTCCTCACGTGCGGGTACGCGTAGCTGCTACTCCGAATCGCGTGGCTCGTCCAATCGTCGCGCGTGATGAGTTGCGCTATGGCTGGCGCGTGAAACTGCGGGATAAGACCATTGCCATCACGGGTGCTACGGGCTTCCTTGGCGGCTACCTCGTCGACAATTTGCTAGCGCGCGGTGCGCGTCTGATCGCCGTCGTGCGCAATCCAGACAAGGCACGTGCGCTTGCAGACCGAGGCGTGGAAATTCGGCGCGCAGACCTGGCCGAGTACGAAGCATTGGTCGAAGGCTTTCGCGGTGCCGATGCCGTGATCTCGAACGCGGCTGTCGTGTCGTTCACCAAGCCTGACGAGACCGCGCGAACCAATGTCGAAGGCACGCGCAATGTGTTTGAGGCCGCGGCGCGCGCAGGCGTCAAACGCGCCATCGCCGTGTCGTCCACGGCTGCGTATCCGTGGAGTCTGTTTCGCTTGGACGAGCGCACCCCCATTCGCAACGGCTCGTCGAAGAACATGTTCAATGCCTATGGCGAGTCCAAAGCGGCTGCAGAGCGCGTCGCATGGCAGCTCGCGGAGGAGCATCACATCGCGCTTACCACCGTGCGGCCGTGCGGGATCACGGCACCCGAAGATCCCTTACTGATGCAGGCACTCGAACGTCTGTTCAAGCTACCGATCGCACCGTTTCCAATCTGGACCATGATCGGCGTGGTGCACGCAGCCGATGTAGCGGAAGCCATCTCACTCGCCCTCGAGCGTCCGGAGCTAGCGACGGGCAAGGCGTACAACCTGCAAGGTTCAACCGCCTCGTTGTGGGAGATCGGCAGTGCGTGGAAACGCGCGGGTGGGCGCAGCCCGTTCTTGCGCATCCCGTTGCCGATTCCTTACTCCTTACGCTTTGACGATAGCCGAGCGCGCTACGATCTCGGCTGGAAGCCGCGCAGCGTGCAAGACATCGTCGATGAAGCCGTGCGCATGCGCAAAGCCAGCTGATCAACGAGTGCGTGAGCTGTTTGAAGCTTACTTGTCGTCGTCAGCGGGCGGCAGTCCGAGCTCTTCTTCGCGCTCGCGCACCATTTGCTGCACCGCTTGGCGCGACACGCTGAGAAGACGAGCCGCCCCACTGCGGCTGCCTTCCGCACGCGCAAGCGCTTGCTCCACCATCACGCGACGCACTTCCGTTTGCAGCTCGCGCATCGGCATACGCCCCACGCTTGCTGCCACGAGTGCATCAAGCTTGGGCGCTTCAGTCAGCGCACGTTCTACACGCTCAGACAAACGATCGAGCTCGAATGGCTTTTCCAAGAACGCGCGACATCCGAGCTGCGCGAGCCGAAACGCATCCTCAGTCGACGTCTGCCCACTCACTGCGATCGATACCGGCGCGGGACGACATAACGCGGCCGCTTCCAGCAACGTGAAGGCGTCTCCGTCCGGCAATGCCACATCGGTAATCAACAGGTCGGGATGCTCTGCGAGCAACTCGATCCCCTCCGCCACTGAACCTGCTTCGCTCACTTGAGCGCCCCATTGGCGCACTACTCGCGCTAGCGACCTACGCAGTGCTTCATCGTCTTCAACGATCAGCACGCGCTTCAACTGCGCCAGCGGACTCTTCGTGCCCTTGGCTCTGGGCTCCGTCATCGCGTCCCCCTACTCCCCCGGTAAACCGGCTCTCACATCCGCTTCGAATCTAGTTTCAGGCAGATAGGCCCCTTGCGGCAAGCCCGTTTGCGGATCGCATGCAATGAATCTGCGTCGATCTCGGACGGGATCATGGTGGGCCCGTTGACAAAACGTGCAGTTTTCGGCCCGCAAGAATTACTGCATGCTAGGATTCTTGCAGCAACGCCGGTTGCAGGTCACGCAGTGAGATGCGCACCAGCCAGCGCAGGAGGACTTCGATGCTGTTCCGCGAAAACCTTGAAATGATTGCGAAAATCTATGAAGGTGTCGCGATTTTCAGTGTTGAGCCAGGCACCACAAGTCACCGCGCAGGCGTCCGCGCGGGCGACGTATTAGTGGCAGTGAACGGCCGCCGAGTGCGCGGACTGCACGATTACGCAAACGCCCGGAGCCTGCGCGGAGAGCTCCTCGAGCTGGTCGTGATGCGCGACGGCCAACAACTAACTTTGTGGACCACCCACAAGATCGTGTCGCCGACCCCGCATGCGCAGCCAACTTGCGCGTGGCGCGGCGCCGCCTGAGCGACCCCTCACAGCCGCGAACCCGCCAGCCGCGAACCCGCCAGCAGCGAACCCGCCAGCCGCTTTACAGACGCTCAGCTAGCTCGCGCTTGACGACCTTACCCATCGCGTTGCGCGGCATACATTCCACGACGAAGAACGCTTCGGGCACCTTGTAGCGGGCTAGCGAGCTTGCACAGCGGTCGCGCAGCGCATCGAGATCCACCGTGCAACCGGGCTTTACCTCGATGAATGCGATCACGCGCTCGCCCAAGCGCGCATCCGGTTTGCCCAGCACCGCCGCCGCAATAATCGCGGGATCTTCGTACAATACGTGCTCGATTTCGGCGGGATAGATTTTTGAGCCACCGCGCACGATGAGCTCCTTCTTACGCCCAAGCACGAACAGCTGTGCGCCTTCGTCGAGTAATCCGAGATCGCCGGTGTAATAGCGGCCTGCGCGCAGTACTTCGTCCGTTTCGTCAGGCCTATTCCAGTAGCCGAGCATGGGCGTGTACATGCCTGCAAGCGGCCCTTGGATCGCGTAAGTCACGCAAATTTCGCCGACCTTACCATGATCGAGCAGCTGATCGTCCTCGCCTCGAATCTCGATGTTTACGTGGGCCAATGGCTGGCCGCACAAGCCTGGAGCATGCGGCACACCTGAGTGTGTGCGGGTGACGGTCGCAGGTGCTTCCGTCATGCCGTAACCAACGCAGCTCCCCCTACCAAGACGCGTGCGCACGAGCTCGAGGATCGCAGGAGGAATGTTGGCGCCACCCATTTCTGGCTCCACTAAGCTCGCAAGATCACTCAGGTCCACATCGGGATGGGTGAGTAAATCGTGATAGATCGTGGGCACGGCCGTGAAGTGTCCGATGCGCTCTTCGCGCACGCGGCGTGCAAGCTCGAGCGGTCGCGCGCTCTCGAGCACCACGCACGGCGCACCGAGCTGCAGCGTCACGAGCGGCACCAACACCATCAGGTTGAGCGTTGTGAGGGGTAGCATCACGCCAT
>JBKJIA010000048.1:0-2566 GCA_046598735.1 Polyangiales bacterium | reverse complement strand
TATCCCCATGGCTTGATCACCATGCAGCCACGAACTACGGAGGTTTCCGCCATGTCCGCGGCCGTCACGACTTCCTGGTACCACTTGGGATAGTTTTCTTCTCGCGTAGGAACGATGGCTGTTTTCGCGTTGCTCATCAAAGGCTCCGATTCAGGGCCGCGAGCCTAGCACGCGCTGCGCGACACAAAACACGCTCAGCCTCAGGCCCCAATCAGCGCGTTGGAGCCACATCAGCTCGCGCTACATGAGCTCGCGCTTCAAGACCTCAATCGTGTGCTCTTCGCTTTTCACGGAGCTCTCGAGGTCGACGCGACGCGCGTGCTCGCGCTGAAGCCGCGCTGCCAAATCCGCATTCTTACGGAGCAGCTCCACCAACTCGCGCTCGTGCATCCGCCTTTCCAAATCGAGCGCGGTGAGCTGCGTGCGCACTTCATCGATCTGGGCCGCTTGGTTTTCGATGCGCTGATCCTTGACGAGGGAGCGCACGCGCTCCTTGCGCAACTGAACGGCCAACATGGCCACGACCGACGCAACGACAGCCAGCACGGGCGTGACGCGACGTAAAAGCTGCGCGCGCTCGGCCTTACGCTCGTCAGCTTGCGTGAGCACAGACAACTCGCTCGAGAGCTGCCGTGCCGTAGGCCTGTGATCTGGATCGACCGCAAGCCAGCGGCCAAGCGCGCTCGCGATATCGCTTACGCCCTCCACTGGCGGCAGCGCCGCGCCCTGCTCCGCACGAACACGCAAGCCCGTGACGCTGCTAGTGCACGCATTCAGATCGCGCGATCCGGGCATGAGGGCATCGAACAAGGTAAGGGACAACGCGAACACGTCTGCCTTACCATCGACCGGGATAGGCATACGCGCCTCGCACAGGTCCAAGTGGGCGCGCGCCATTTCGGGCGCCACATAGGCCGGCGTAAACGCGGGCAACATCTCAGAGCCCCATGCGCCCACGCCTAGATCGAGCAGCACCGGCCACAGGTCTGAGCCTTCACCGAAGCGCGCGAGCAAGATGTTTTCGGGCTTTACGTCTTGGTGACGAATCCCGCGGGCGTGCATCGCCGCAAGTGCATCTGCAAGCTGACGAAAGATGCGGGCCGCTTCGCGTCGCGACAGCCCTTCGCCGCTTTCGGCGAGCCTTTGCGCCAACGTTTGCCCTTCGTACCAAGGCATAACGATATAGAAGCGACCACGATGCCAACCGTGATCTTTGAAGCTCACGACCGAGGGATGCGATATGGCCGCGATCAACTGAGCTTCGCGCAGACAGCTTTCTCGCTCTTGCTCCGAACGCGGTGCGCGATGCATGAGCTTGAGTGCGACCACATGGCCGGGCACATCGAGGTCATGGGCGCGATATACGGCGCCGAAAGCACCCGCTGCGATGAAGTCCGCAATCTCGTAACGACCGCCTACGATGCTGCCGCAATCGACGCGTTCGCGCGCGACCGGTGTACGGTCGCGTGTGCTGCCTGATTGCGTCGCCAACTGTTCGAAAGGAAGCGAAGTCGGCAGCAGGCCCATCGTCACGCGGTGTGTCACGACACCAAGACACGGCCCCAGCAGGCTTTATTCGCCTCACCCCCGCGGTTTGCGCGCCTGGTGTGCGCGATGGCGGCTGGCTATGCTGCGCGACCTTACGGCTTGGAGCAGGGAGCTCGGCATGAATTTGCGTGGAAATTTGGCACTCGCTCGCGTGGTGGCGAAAGGTGCGTACTACACGGGCGTCGTGCTGCGAGACAATGCGCCAGGTAGCGCGGCACGTTTCGTCGAAGAACACGCCAAGCGCACCCCGCATGCGACGGCCCTGCTGTTCGAGGATCGTCGCTATAGCTATTCGGGTTTGAATGCCGCGGCCAACCGCGTCTCGAGCGCCCTCAAGAGCCTGGGTGTTGCGCGCGGTGAGTGCGTGGCGCTGTTGATGGACAACCGACCTGAGTATTTGTTCACGATCCTCGGTGCCAACAAGCTGGGGATCGTTACCTCACTCATCAACTCCCATGTTGCCGGCGCGCAGCTCGTGCACGCGCTCAAGATTTGTCAGCCGCGCTTCGTGATCATCGGCGACGAGCATCTCGGCAACTTGCACGAGATCATGGCGGACTTACCCGTGCCAATCGAGAATGTGCTGGTGTGGAGCGAAGCGACAGGACTTACTCTTCCGCTCGGTGCGCGCGACATGAACGCGTTGTTCGCTCAGGGACGTGAAACCAATCCGTCATCGACCAAGCGCGAGCTGACGCGCGATCCCATGCTCTATATGTACACCTCGGGCACGACCGGATTGCCCAAAGCTGCCATCGTCAAGAACCAACGCTTTTTGCGTGCTGGTTTGATCTTTGGTCGCGTAGTGATGGGATTGACACCCTCAGATGTCAGCTACGTGGCGTTGCCGCTTTATCACGCCACGGGCGCGATTGCGGCATGGGGTTCGGTGCTTGCCACGGGCGGCGCCATCGCCATACGCCGCAGGTTCAGTGCCAGCGCGTTTTGGGATGATTGCGTGAAGTATGGCGTCACGGCGTTTCCGTATATCGGCGAAGTCTGTCGTTACCTTTTGCAA
>JBKJIA010000184.1:0-5651 GCA_046598735.1 Polyangiales bacterium | reverse complement strand
TCGCGACATCCCCGTCATCTTCATGACCGCCAAAGTGCAGCGCAGCGAAGTGGAGCACTACCTGAAGGTCGGCGCGGTCGGTGTGATTCAGAAGCCGTTCGATCCGATGACGCTACCGAGCGAGATCAAGAAGGTTCTAAGCGGACTGCCGCGCTGACACCGCCAAGGAACGCCTCCCTGGCGATGGTCATGGCGAGTCATCGTAACGCGCCCGGCCCGCGGTCATGCACTCACTTTGCACGCTTGCCGACCCGATCCTACTCGTGCACTCTCAGAGGCGGGGAGGCGCAGCAGAACTTGCTGAGTCGCCTCCGTTTATGGAGACCGCAGAGCTGGAGCGCGCATGGCCGAGATTCTGCTGATCGACGACGACCCTGAGCTCGCTGCGCTCGTTCGTAAGCTGCTTGAGGAGCGGGGACATCGTCTAGACGTAGCCATGAGCTGTCGTGAGGCCGCAGAGAGACTCGGGACGCAGCGATACGACCTGATGATCGTCGATGGCCGTCTGCCCGATGGGCGCGGCACGGACTTGCTCGAGAAGCAGAGGCATGCCGACAAGCCCGTGAACGCCATGTTCGTGAGCTCGTCTTGGCAGGAAGTCAGTGAAGTGGCAGCGAAAAGTCGGGAGCTCGGCGTCTCGCGCGTGCTGCGCAAGCCGATCGATCCGGCCACCTTCTCGCTCGAGGTCTCGTACGCGCTAAAAGCCGATCGACCCGTCGAACGAACCGCCGAAGGTGCTGAGCTGCTGGAAGCGGCGATAGCTCAGTTTCGAGATAAGTTGGTGGAGCGGGTACACGCCTTTGAAGTTGCGCTGGAGGTCGCTCGCCAGTCGGGCGATCCCGCTCTGCTCGTGCCCATTCACGCCGAGGCACACAAGCTCCACGGCACGGCAGGTTCCTTCGGCTACGACCAGGTCAGTGTGGCGGCCGATGCGATCGAGACGATAGTCGGCAGGGCGATACCCACAGGCTCCCGGCTCGACGACAGGGAATGGGAACGAATCGCCGCCGCGCGGGAGCGCATGCGGGCCGCTCTCGTTGACAGTCCGCGGCCGTCGCACGCCCCCCCCGCGTCCATGCGCTCCTCGGTGTTGATCGTCGAGGATGACCCGTTGCTACTGCAGTCGTTCGCGACCGACCTGGCGGCCTCGATCGAAGTGTTGACCGCGGCCACCGCCGAATCCGCGCTGGAGGTGGCTCGGGCGGCCCAGCCGACATGCATCGTGATCGATGTCCACCTCGGTGCGCCACTCCAGGGGTTCGAGCTTGCCAAAGCCTTACGCGCGCAATCAGGTACCGAACGAGTGCCGATCGTCTTCATGTCGGCCGACTCGTCCCTCGAAACGCAGGTCACAGGATTGCACGTAGGAGGCTCCCTTTTTCTGAGCAAGCCGCTGACCTCCGGTCCGCTCCTCGAAGCGGTCCGGCGCTTGACGGAGGTCCAAGTTGCCGCCCGGCCCCGCGTGGTGATGCTCGACGACGATCCGCTGTTCTGTGCTGCCGTGGAGCGCATCCTGAGTCGCACAAAACTCGCCTTCCGGGCGGTGCAGGACGAATCGCAGTTGCTCGAAACCCTCGCCACAGAAGAACCAACCTTACTATTGCTCGACGTCCGACTGAACAGCATCAGCGGCCTCGATATCTGTCGCACGCTTCGCGCAAACCCGCGCTGGGAAGATCTCGATATCGTCCTTGTCACCGCCGAGACGTCTGTGGAAATGCGCATTGCTGCGTTTCACGCTGGGGCTACCGACTATGTCAGCAAGCCGATCGTGGCCGAGGAGTTGGTCGCCCGCGTCACGTCGCGCATTGAGCGGCGCGCATTGCGCGATGAGCGCACGACTCGCGACAACTTGACGGGACTCTTGATGCGAGGCCCCTTCGCTGAAGCATTCGAGCGCATGGTCAAGCTCGCGCGACGCAACGAGGGGCCGCTGAGCCTAGGTTTGCTCGATCTCGATCGCTTCAAAGGGATCAACGACCGCTACGGTCACGTCACCGGTGACCGTGTGCTCGCCGCGCTGGGTCAGCTTCTCAATAGCCGATTTCGAGGCGAGGACCTGCGCTGCCGCTGGGGCGGGGAGGAAATCGTGATCGTGCTCGCGGGCAGCTCTCGCACGGCAGCAACACTTGCTCTGGAGCGGCTGCTCGCAGAGTTCCAAAGCCTGACCTTCGACGATGGCAGCCAACCTCCCTTTCACGTGACCTTCAGCGCTGGCGTGGCCAACTTTCCCGAAGATGGACGCACCCTAGACGAGCTTATCGCACTCGCCGACACGCGTATGTATGCGGGCAAGCGCCAGGGACGTGCCCGCGTCATCGCCCAGTGAGGTCGCCATTTTCGCGCTAGGCAGGGCCTAAACGCGCGCGACAGTCTCGAGCGCGCTGCGAATCTCGCGCAAGAACTCTTCCGGCCCGTGCGCCTTGGCGATGAAACGAAGCGGCATGGTGCCTGGCGACGGCAGGGCTTGCGCCAGGTGACCCGAGCTCAGCAGGACCACCATGGCTGGCGTGGCGGCTTTCAACTCGGCCGCCAGCGCAGTCCCGCTCGTTCCATCGAGAAACACGTCGGTCAGCAAGAGATCGACGTGGTTCTCAGCGGCCAAGCGGCGAGCTTCCTCGGCGGTAAGCGCGGTCAGCACCCGGTAGCCCGCATTGCCAAGCCATGCGCTGACCCTACTCTGCCGGCGAGGATCCTCATCTACGGCGAGAATCGTGGCTGGCCCGGCTGCCTTGGGTAGCTCGCCCTTCTCGCCAAGCTTTGCAAGGTCGGCGCAGGGTAGAAACACATCGAAGCGTGCACCGCCCTTACCCGGCGAATCAGCGCAGAGCTCGATTGCCCCGCCTGCCTGGGTTACGATCGTGCGTACGGTGGACAGGCCCAGCCCCGAGCCGCTCTCGCCCTTGGTGGTAAAGAAGGGCTCAAAGACGTGGGTTCGGGCGTCCGGACGGACCCCGGTGCCTGTATCCGACACGCTGAACAGTAGATGCGGGCCGGCACGGAGCCCGCGCGCCGCCGCATCGGATGCCGATAGCTCGCGACGCTCGGCGCCGATGGTGACCGTCCCACCTCCCGGCATCGCATCTCTGGCATTCACCAGCAGGTTCATAATCACCTGCTCGAGCTGGACGCGGTCAGACAGCACCCACAGGGGGTCATCGCCGGGCAGAATTCGGACCTGGATGCCGCCGCCTATCACGCGCTCCATAAACAGCGCCATGCTGCGGATGATTTCGCGCAGATCGTAGACCCGCGGGATGCTGAGCTGCCCCTTGCTCACGGCCAGCAGTCGACCTGACAGTGCAGTGGCGCTTTCGCACGCGCGTCTGATTTGCTCGAGCTCTTTGCCCACAGGCTGGCCCATGCCGAGCTTCCATTCCGCAAGCTCGCTCGCCCCCAGCACAGCGGTGAGCAGATTGTTGAAGTCGTGGGCCACGCCGCCTGCGAGTTTCCCCACTGCCTCCATTTTTTGTGCCTGCAGAAGCTGCGCCTGACTCTGTCTGAGCTCCTGTAGACGCAACTCGAGCTCCGCGCGAGTTCGTTCGAGGTCACTCACTTTCTTCTCCAGCTTACGGACCAGGATCTCGTTGTACTCCCGCTGAAAGCCCTCCTCCTCCAGGACCGGAGGGACCTCGCGCCCCCTGTGGCGCTCGAGCACGTCCGACACCACCCTAAGCAATCGATCCGGGTCGGCCGGCTTGCGCACGAAACGCTCGGCGCCTAGCGACAGCGCGAAGTCTTCATCGCGCACATCCGTGTATGTCGCGGTGTAGAAGATGAACGGGATCTTGCGCAGGTTGGGGTCGGCGGTCCAGCGCCGGCACAGGGTAAAACCATCCATCTGCGGCATCAGCGCATCGGTGAGGACCAGATCGGGAGGCGAGCTCTCCGCCACCTCAAGCGCCTCAAGTCCGTCTCCCGCGGTCGGGGCCGGCGACGTGGAACGACGCCTACGGCGAACACTCGCGGAGGGCTCGGCTCGCTTCGAGACAACTCATACCGCCAAGTCGGGACAGCCGGTGGAGTTCGAGGTAAGCGCGTGCGTGTCGGAGTGGAATGGCGAGGCGCGCGTGGCGGGGTTCCTGCGCGACATCACGGCGCGCAAGGCTTCTGTGCAGGCCGCACACAATCGCGGGGTGCTCTTGGACCGCATCCAACCACTCGCGCATCTCGGCATCTGGGAGTGGGACATCACGACCAACACGGTCTCCTGGACCGATGAGCTGTACCGCATCTACGGTATCGTCCGGCCGGACTTCGGCGCGTCGTTCGAGGGATATCTCGCGCGCGTTCATCCCGAAGACCGAGCACGCATCGAGGGAGAGGTGGCGCGCGCCCTGCAGAGCTCGGACCCCTTCGCCTACGAAGAGCGTATCGTGCGGCCGACCGGTGAGGTGCGCTCGTTGAAGTCCTGGGGCGGCGTGGTTCGAGACGAGCAAGGCAAACCCTTGCTGATGTTCGGCGCGTGCCTCGACGTCACGGAGTCCGTCCGGACCCACGCGGCTCTCGAAGCAGCCAACGAGGCGCTGGAGGCGCGAGTTCGCGAGCGCACTGCGGAGCTCGCCCAGGCGAAAGAAAGAGCCGAGTCCTCGGACCGCTTGAAGTCGAGCTTCCTCGCGACGATGTCCCACGAGCTTCGGACGCCGCTCAACTCGATCATTGGCTTCACAGGCGTGCTGCTGAAGGGGCTGGCGGGGCCGATCTCTACGGAGCAAGCCAAGCAGCTCGGCATGGTCCGTGATAGCGGACAGCATCTGCTCGCCTTGATCAACGACGTGCTGGATCTATCGAAGATCGAGGCGGACGCGCTGAGATTGAGCAAGGAGACGTTTCTACTGTGCGAAAGCGTTCAACACGTCTTTGAGGTGCAGCGAGTCTCGGCCGAGAGTCAGGGGCTTGAACTGCAGAAAGGCGACACTCCGCGCCCGATCGTCATAAGAGCCGACAAACGCCGTATCGAACAGATACTGTTCAATTTGCTCGGCAATGCGATCAAGTTCACCCGCAAGGGTCACGTAAGGGTGAGCTGTAGCGTGATGGATGGTCGCGTCCACCTTAGTGTCGAAGACACCGGGATAGGGCTCGCTCCTGAACATCTAGCGCAGATCTTCCTACCCTTTCGCCAAATAGACCATGGCCTTTCGCGACTGCGGGAGGGAACGGGTTTAGGCCTGTCGATAAGCCAGCACCTCGCACGCATGCACGGTGGGGAAATTCGCGTTAAGAGCGCGTTGGGGGTCGGCAGTACCTTCACTTTGATTTTGCCAGTCGATTGAGGTTTTCAAATGCCCAGCCGGATTCTCGTGATCGAAGACAACGAACGCAACCTGTACCTGGTCCAGTTCCTCCTTGAGCAAGCGGGGTTCAAGGTGCTCTCGGCTCGGGACGGACGCGCCGGGGTGGCTCTCGCGGGAGAAGCGCTGCCTGCCCTGGTATTGCTGGATATCCAACTGCCAGAAATGGATGGTTACGAAGTAGCCCGCGAGCTTCGACAAAACGAAGCGCTGTCACAGGTGCCGATCATCGCCGTCACTTCCTACGCGATGCCCGGCGACCGAGAACGCGCGCTGGCCGCCGGTTGCAGTGGTTACATGGAAAAGCCCATCGACCCCGAGACGTTCGTGACGCGCGTGGAGGGGTACTTGAAGCAG
>JBKJIA010000068.1:0-12236 GCA_046598735.1 Polyangiales bacterium | reverse complement strand
GCGTGCGGTCTCAGTTGCCCCGCCGATGGCGTCGCCGAGGGCAACGCGTCCATCTCGGGTTATGCGCCAATCGACGGTTTCTTCAGTTCAGTGGTGAAGTTCCAGCAGACCGCCGGCAGCGTCAACGCGGCGCTCAGCACAGAGCTGAAGGCGCTTCAGGCTGGCTTTCAACTTACAGACGCACAGGTGGAGGCAGCAGGAAGCCTGGGTGGAGCGATCAAAGGCAAGTTGAACGCGGACTTTGGCGCAACGCTGAAGATCAAGGCACAGCCCGCTCGCTGCGACGTCGATGCCTCGGTGACAGCAGAGGCGACCGTCGATTGTCAGGCCAAAGCCGGCTGTACAGTGGACAAGGGCAAGCTTGAGGTCGACTGCAAGGGCGAGTGCACGGCTGAAGCAAGTGCGATGGCTTCGTGCGAAGGTTCCGCCAAGCTTGAGTGCAAAGTAACTGGACCGTCGGTCGCTTGCACAGGTACCTGCGAGGGTAGCTGCGAGCTGACTGCCGCTGCGGCCTGCGAAGGTAGCTGTAAGGGCAGTTGCACGGTCGACTCCCCCGGCATTAAGTGCGAAGGCACCTGCCAGGGCACCTGCTCCGGAGGATGCTCGGGAGGCATGCAGGGCGGGATGTGCAACGGCACGTGCACGGGCATGTGCATGGGTAGCTGCAAGGTCGACACCTCCGCCGGCGCGCAGTGCAGCGGCACGTGCGAAGGCTCCTGCGAAGTCACGGCCGGCGCATCGTGCACCGGCAAGTGCACGGGCTCATGCAAGGCGACCCCGCCAAGCGGCATGTGCGACGCGAGTGCGACCGCCAGCTGCAAAGCTGACGCAATGGCTTCGGTAAAGTGCTCAGGCAAATGCGAGGGTGAGTTCGAGCCGCCCAAGGCTGACTGCGACGCATCGGCATCTTGCGAAGCGAGCGCCAAGGCGGACGCGAAGTTCAGCGTGCAGTGCACGCCGCCCAGCATCGACATCACCTGGAAGCTCAAAGCCAGTCTGAGTGCGACCGCCCGGGCAGACTTCGATCTCGCCATCGGCTCACTCAAGGTACACTTGCCGAACTTGCTCGCTTCGCTCAAGAAGGGAGAGCTGGTCGTCGATGCCGGCGCACAGCTTGCTGACGCAGGAGCTGTCGCCATCGAGGGAACCTTGGATGGTATCGCTGGAGGCAAGCTCGACGCCGTGGCTACCGTTCGCGTCGTAGAGTGCGTACCTGAGCAGCTCAAAGCCGTAGCTGGCCTTATCGCGACGTCGGGCGAGAAGCTCTCCGTCAACGTGAAGGCAGCAGGCAGCATCTCGACAGAACTGATTGGCAGCTGATCTTTTTCTTCAGACCAAGCTGTTATCCGCCGGCGCCTTCGGGTTCCGGCGGTTTTTTCTTTCCGTCGAACGCGCGGCCTTACTCGTCCTCGCTGTTGAGCAGCGGCGACAGGTCCTGGTCGTTGCCGCGTAGGTTGGAGCCATCGAGCGAGCTGGCATCGGATTGCGATAGGTCGATGCCGGGCATGAAGGCGCGCTGATGGAACTCGTCAACAATCTTGTCTATTACCGCATCCGGCTTCTCGTTGGCCTTGGCGCTCGCACGACCACAGGCCAGCACCGAGCCGGACGAGCCACGTAGGCAGACCTCGCCGCCGGCACGATCGGCTTTTACTTCGATCACGAAACCGCGACCTTCGTCGCTGAAGCGCGGCGAGCGGGCGAGCGCGTCGCTCACATCGCTGGCAAGCGCTCCACCACTCGCGATGATGCGCACTGGTAAGGTCAGACTCAAGCGCCGCACGAGACCGGGATCGATTTGCATGGAGCGCTCGAGGTCTTGCCATGCCGCGCGTTCATCGCCGCGATCGCTCTTGACCTCGAAGCTCAAGGCGAGCACACGCGCACGTAAAAGCTGTTCGGCATCGGGCAAGTCGCGTTCGGCGCGCGCAAGCAGCCGCAGGGCATCATCATCACCGCCAAGCCACGCGGCTTCGCCTTCGAAGGCATCATAGTAAGACTGCGCCTTAGGGCGCTTGTCGCCGCGGCGCGCGCGCGTAATCGCAGCACGCGCGGGCCCGCTACCCAAGACGCGCACCAGCTCACCCGCCAAAAAAGGCGGCATGACGGCCGCTTTCGCCGTGCCGATACGAAAGCTGCCGCTCAAGCGCACGTTATCGCTCACGGCGCGCACCGCGCGACGGCCGCTCATCCACGCTAGAACCCGTTGCCACCAAGTTTCAGCGCGCACCCAAAGACGCGCGTACCAAGGTTGTGCGACCGCATCTTCGAGCGCGCGCTCGGCAGATAAGATGCGAGCGGATCGGTCGAGCAGCGCTGCGACGCACAGATCTTGCGCTGGATCGCGACTGTTGTGGCCACGGCGATCGGGCGCCACGAGTGCCTTGCCGGTGATACGCAAGGCATCCCTTGGGCGACCCATGATCACGAAAAAGCCGCTCAGCGCACGACGATTCTCGTTGCGGTCAGACTCGCGCACGTGCGCAGGACGTTGGCCACGATACTCAGGTATTTCTTTGAGTGCGCCCAATGCTTCGCCGTAGCGAGCCTCGCGCAGGTAAAGCTCGGCAAGCTCGGACCAGGGATTGCCATACCAAGCGATGCTGGCTTCGGAGGCTTCGCGATCGATGCGCTCGGCCTCGTCGAGCTTGAACACGGAGCGCGAGGCTTCGGCAAAGTTCATCAGGTCCGCTGGATCGAGGTCCGCGCCGAAATTCTTGGCGTTATCCATCGCGCGTTTGCACGCGTCGTAGCTTGCGAGATCATTGCCCGCTTCGAACTCGACAGCGCACAACGCGTTGAGCGCTATCTCGCGCTGACGCGGGTCTTCGGTTTTCATGCCTTCGAGGGCGGCAGCACGCGCTTCACGAAACTTGCGCAACTTCATCAACGGCCACGCTCGATCGGCCAGCCGGTCGGGATCGTAGACTTCGTTGTAGCGTGCGATGAGTGCGAGCTTCTTTTCGTGCTGCTCGATGTCGCCGTACGCGAAGGCCAGCGATAGTAAGATACGCGTGTGCCAGCGCCACGGGGCAGTGGGGGTCGGCTCGACACCGTGCTTACGTTCGAACAACGCGAGCGCGCGCTCGAGATGAAATACCGCGCGCGGGAAATTGGCCTCGGCATCGTGCTCGGCTTCGCCCAAGACGAAGTGACCGACGTAAGAGTCCGGGTGCTTTGCCAAAATCTTGGTCGCAAGCTCCCGCGCGCGAATCAAACGCTCGCCGGCCAGCGCCCAAAACGCTTCGAGCTCTTGCGGCGTGGCCTCAAAGCCTGCCGGTGCCTCGAGCAAGCTGTCCGTCGCATCGGCAGGAATGGGAATGGGCATGGGCGCCTGGGCCCCCGCTACGGGTGCGTGCACGCCCACGTGCGAAAGCACGAGCACACAGGCGAGCATGCGGCGTAAGCGAGACTTCATCCGCGTTTGAGGCTGAGCCGGGCGAGCCTATCGATCTGCGGGCCTATCGCATCGCGCACTACGGGCGCCACATCATCGATGCCCGGCGCAGGCTCGATACGGTGATGAAACACGTGGGAGGCGAGCGCTTCGACGTCCTCGGGGCCCACGTAGTCGCGACCATGGAGCAGCGCACGCGCTTGCAGCGCCGGCAACAGCAACACGAGGGAACGCGTGGACACGCCGTTGACCAAACGTTTGTCGCGGCGCAGCGCATCGGCGATGTCCACCAGCGCAGCGCGTACCGCTTCGTGAATCACCACGTTGTCGCGCAACTCTTTGCGGGCTGCGATCACTTCGTCACGCGTCACACCGGGTAGCTCGGCTGCGCGCAACAAACGCGGCGCAGGATAGTCCGCGAGCACGGCAAGCTCGGCGTCGCGCGCGATGTGCGTCATGCGAATCTTGAACAAGAAACGGTCGAGCTGCGGACGTGGCAGCGGATACGTGCCCGCAAGGTCGAGCGGATTTTGCGTGGCGATCACGAAGAACAGATCATCGAGCGCGTGCGTTTCGTCGTCGATCGTGACCTGCTTTTCGGCCATCGCCTCGAGCATGGCCGCCTGCACTTTGGGCGAGGTGCGGTTGATCTCATCCGCGAGCACGACATGCGCAAACACCGGGCCGCGGCGGAAGATGAACTTACCGGTCTGCGGCTCGAAGACGTTGGTACCGGTCACGTCGCTGGGCAACAGATCGGGCGTGAATTGAATGCGCCGAAAGGCTGCAATCGCAGAGCCCGGTAAGGTGTCGTGGACGGCTTCACCGAGCGCCCGGGCGAGCGTGGTTTTGCCAGAGCCGGGATAGTCCTCGAGCAAGACGTGACCATCGGCCAGCAACGCGATCAGGATGAGCTCGATCACTTGATCGCGACCGCGCACGGCGCGAGCTAGACGCGCGCGCAGGCGCTCGGCCAATGCATGGGCCCTTTGAAGCTCGGAACTCACATCAGACATGAACTCTCCCTCAGCGCGTACGCAAGAAGCTCCACGGAATCAGTACTCCCAAGACGCGTCGCCACCAAGGAAACGCGCGTGCGCGTTCGTCGCGCACGGCCTGCGAAAGCTGGCTGACGTCGTGGGATTTTAGCTGCGAAGCCCAGGCCGAGCCGAAGCGCAAACCCACATGGGCGCGCGTGAGCTTGGTAAGACTCGGTAGACCTGCTGCCACACGGTCAGCAAAAGCTTCGGGCGATTCGCCTTTCGCGCGCAGCACACCCACTTCCGATAGGCGATCGAGCTCGGCGCGATACAGCACCCGTGTACGGCGTGGACCCGACGCAAAAAGCGGCGACGCCCTGCGCCAAAGCTTGATCGAATAAAGCGCGATGAACAGCGCCAAGCCGGCCACGAGGCTGCCGCGCGCCAGCCACAACGCGGCGTCTTTCAGCCACGCCATGATCGCCATGCGCGGGGGGCTGCCATCGGGAGGCAACGGTTTGATGCCGCGCGCGAGCTCGCCGAGCAGGCGCTGCAAATCCGCATCGGCATGCTCGGGCGGCGGATCGAGCGTGCGCTCCGGTTGTACATCGACCACGACCCAGCCCACGTCCTCTAAGTACACTTCAGGCCAGGCGTGCGACGAACCGGCCGCGATCAGAACTGCCGAGCCACCCTGGCGCGCAGACTCTTCGATGGCGTAGCCAGTCGCTACGCGCGAAGGCACACCCGCCGCACGCAGTAGATACACGGCCGCGTGTGCGAAATGCACGCAGTATCCGGTCTTGTCGCCAAACAAAAAGTGGCCGGTCGGATCGCTCGCTGAGGCGTGCTTACTGCGCAAGCTGTAGATGCCCTCCTTGCCGAGATAGTCGCGAATCGCCCACGCTTTGAGCATCGGATCGACCGCTAGCTCCTCAGGAATCTTACTGAGTATCTCCTTGGCCAAGGCGCCGTAACGCGGATCCTGCGGAAGCTCGAGGTAAGCAGCGCGGTCTTCGGCGCTCCAGCGCGCATCACCGGCCGAGCGGCCCAGCAACGCCGTGTAGTCAGCCGTAAGTGAGGACGATACGACCTTGTAGATGCGACGAAACCGATCGGGATTGGAGTTGTTGAGCGCCTCGAACGACACCGGCGCTTCGAGCCCGAAGGGTCGCGTGTGATCGGCCATCAACGCCACCGTGGTTTCGAGCGTGGCGCGATCGTAGCCGGCCTCCGGTGCATCTTTGACCTGAGTCTTTTGGACCGGGAAGCTATCGACCACATCGCGGTCCACTCCGTCGCGCGTGCTCGCGATCAACCGATTGCCATTGAACTGGCTGAACGCACCCTGTCGAAAGTAGTACACGCCCGTCGGCGGCGAATAGTCGTCGTGCAAGATCACGACGGCGACCGGCGCCTGTTGATCCTTGCCCTGTTCTTGATCGCGAAACTCGAGGGGGCTTTCGTTGCTCGACGGACTGCGCCCCTTGCCGCCGCGTGATTTTTTCTCCTTGTCCGGCTTACCATCTTGCGGTTTGCCCTGCAGGCCGAGTCCGTCGCTCGGTGGCTCCGGCCGCGGCAGAACACCTGCGGCATCGACGGACATCCAGGCGCCCAGCAAGAACAAAGACAGCACGGCCATGTGGCCGAGCAGACGCAAAACCTTACGTTCCAGCACAAGCAAGAGCGCCAGCGACAAGGCCGCGAATGCGCCGAGTGCCAGAAATACGAACGTGGGATCACCGCCCGTGGAGATGATCGGATCGGCAAGCTCGAACGGACGATTGATGGCGCCGTGGCGATGGGCAGACACGAGCTCCGAGAACACGCTGCCGCCGGCCGCAACTTCGAGAAATGCAAGCCAACGCTGGCGCGCCGAAAGCGCGCACATCACGACCGCGATCAAGAAGGCTGCGCCGCCGAAACGGGCCGAATCGAACACCGTCAAGGCAAGCGCGTCGCCCAGCGCGGAGGCGAGCATGCCTGAGCTCTCCACGAACGCGAGCAGCCATGCGCAGACAAAGGCCGCGATCACGCCGAACAGTAAGATCGACCATGAGCGCACGCGCGTGCTCGAAACGCGTCCTCCGAGCAACGCGCCCATGAACGCAAGCACCCCGGCACTGACGGCGGCCTGAGGCGCAGCCAACGGCCACACGAACACCGCAGCGCACAGGGCATAGACGAGCGCACGCACGAACTGCGCAAGCCGAGGCACGCTATTCATGCGGCCTCTTCGCGCGTCTCGAGGTTGGCAAAGTGCGCTTCGCTCAGCACGCGACCGGACTCTCGATCGAAGATCACGACCTCGGCACCCAACTTGCGGTACGCCGCGAGGGTTGCCTTGAGCTCAACGGCTCCGATCCGCACGTGGGAGCTCGGGAGTAAGGTCGCGCGCTTCCATAGGGGCTCGAGCGCGATGCTGTCGATGCCGTCCACGCCGATCACCACGCGCGGTGGACGTGCGCGTCGACTGAGGAGATCGCGGATTGCTCCGTACTCGGCACCTAGCTTAGCCGGCACGAATAGTAAGAGTGAGACTGGCCCCTCGCGTTCGACGGTGTCGAGGAAACCAGCGAGTCCCTTACCTCCGCTAGCGCGCGCGTGGGCGGAGCGGCGTAGTGCGGTCAGTGCATCGGCGATGCGATCGCTGGCGGTCGCGGTGCCGTCCGCGCCAAAGCGAAAATCGTCGCCAAACGCGCCCTCTTCCAGGGCTACCCGCGCGACGGCAGCGCTAGCCCCATCGCGTGCGCCCGCGACCAAGAACGCCGCCACGCGGTGGGCACGCGAAAGCGCTCGCTCCGGCACACGCACCACGAGCTTCTGCGTGCGCGCGTACACCTTCCAATGAATGAAGCGCGCCGGATCGCCGGGACCGTAGCGACGCAGATCGAGCCTGTCTCCCGCAAGCAAACCCATCGGATGCGGCAAATCGTCGCCCCCTGCGAGCGAACGCAACATGGGCAGACTGCGCAGAGCGCCCGCGTGGGGCAGGACGTCAACGTCGACCGTGCCGGGGCGCTTGAGCCGGATGCTCGCGAGCCCGAATACGTCGCGGATCTCGATCAAGCGGGTAAGGTTTCGCAGCTCGCCATGATCGTCGACGGTGATGCGCTCGACTGCGTAGGGACCCGCAGCGGCGGCATCGGCGCGCACATAATCGGGCGCAGCGATTGAAAGCCGCACTTCCACCAGTGGCCAAAAACGCAGGCGCGAAAAACGGTAGCCGGTAAGACATGTGGCGCGCGTGTCGACGCGCTGGCTTTCGATTGGCTCTTTGCTTGCGCTCTCCCCAACGGCTTGGCGCCGCAAGGGTAACCACACGCGCAACGTGGCGGCCAACACGAGCACGATCGTGAGGCTTACCAACGCCAGCAGGCCCAAGCCCGCCACATACCAAACTTGATCGAGCGCGCCGTATCCGAGCCATGCCAGCCCGCCCGTGGCACTCATACCTAAGCCGACCCCACGCGCCGTGAGCGGGAACTTGTCTCGCACGGCGCTGCTGCTGGTTTTGAGTGCCAGCAGCGCCCTCGATATCGCACGCGATCGCAGTGGTTTGCGTGCGGCCGCTGGTTCGGACAGGTCGGACCGTGCAGTCATGCTCCTGCCCAGCGTTACACCTTGCGCCCGCGAACGCCACACTCAGGATCTTGTAGACCAACACCGACTAGGGCTAGCCTAACCCTACTGCACAGCCCCTCTTGGGCCCTTTGAAGGACGGACATCCATGCACTCCAAGCGTTCGCACAGAGCATTTGCAAAAGACGCATTAGCGTGCGCGGTAAGTGCCCTGACCCTGGTCGTTTGTGTTGGCGCATGTAGTGGCGCGGCGACGAATACCCCCGCGGCCCGGGCGCCGGAGCCTGTCGTTGGCGATTCCAGCGATTCGTCCGTCGCAGTTCACAAACGTGGCGGCGAGAAGCTGGTGGTCGAGGTCGGCCGCGCAGGCGGCACGCTGGAGTTGGGCAACGGAGCTCGGCTCGAGATTCCTGCCGGCGCGCTCAGCGAAACCGTAGAAATGGCTTTCAGTGAAGGCACGCACACGACGGCCTTTTCGAACCACGACTACGAGCGGCCGGTGGGACCCATCGTTGAAATCGGGCCGACGCTGGCGCTCAACCGACCGCTCAAGCTGTCAGTTCCCCTGTCGCGCCTGCCGGAGGGCTTCGAAGAAAAAGACCTGACGTTGGCCGCTGAAGTGGTCGCCGACAAACAGCGCGCGGTGCAAATGCACGGCGTGCAGACGCGCTGGGATTATCTGCCGGCCAGCTCCGATGCGGGGCGCGCGGTGGCCGAATTGAACGAGGTCCCCGGTTACCGGATGCAGTTCGTGGTCTCCCAGGGTAACTAATCGGTCCGATGACATGGCTCCGGTTCTTTGTGCTTCCTCTGAGCTCGCGATGAGCCTGCGTTGAGCGTCCGCGATCAAGGCTTTCGCCCGTACACGGGCACCCGTTTGCCCCCGTCGAACAATACCTGGGTATTGTTTCGTCATGGCGTGGTACGCGCGAGCAAGAGCTGGATCGTGCGTATGGCGATCGTGGCTTCGACCTTACCGTTGCTGATCGCGCTCGTGGCCTGGGCGTTCATGGGCTGGGTGGCTAAACAGAATCCCGGGCAAGTACCGCCGCCCGATCTTGTCAATTTCGTGCGCGATCTGTTGCGCGGCGAGATGTGGTTGGCAGGCTCGGCTATTGCATTTGGTGCAGGTGCCACCGCCATCGCTGATGACATCGCCCGCCACGCCTTACCATTTTTTTTCGCCAAGCCGGTCAGCGCTCAACAATATTTGGCGGGTCGTGCGGGTGCGATTTTCGCACTGATTTTCGCGGTCTTGTTCCTGCCACTCGCGCTGTTCGTGCCGCTCGCGGTCGCCCTGGACGCAAACCTGCAAGCGAGCGCTGCGCTGGTGTTGTTTCCGGCCGTGGCGAGCGCCCTGCTTACCTCCGCGGCACTCTCCGCCATCTCGTTAGGCGTGTCGGCGCTCTCACCGAGCCGCGCGCTCACCACCACTCTATTCGCGAGTCTCTGGCTGATGCCGCATGTGCTTGCCGCACTAGCTTCGGTGTTCGTGGACGGCCGCTGGCCTTACCTCATCTCCTTGCCTGCCCAACTCAGCATCGTCAGCGACAGTCTACTCGGTAAGATCCAAGCTCCGGGCGGCCCCACTGCGTTGCATGCCTTACCGATCGTGCTCGCCTCGATGGCACTCGCCTTGCGCCACGCCCAAACACGACTTGAACGCGCACGAGGCGCCACATGAGCGAGCCCGCATCGATTCGCGCAGTCAGTCTTTCCAAATGGTATGGCGAAGTCACCGCGCTCGCCGACGTGTCGTTCGAAATCGGAGCTGGCGCCTGGGGCCTGGTCGGGCCTAACGGTTCCGGCAAAACCACATTAATGCGCGCGATCACGGGTCAACTGCGGCCAAGTCTGGGCGAGCTGCGCGTATCGGGTCAGGCGCCGTTCGACAACCCGAGCATCCTCGGCCGCATGGGTCTATGCCCGGAAGCAGACGCCCTCTACGAAACGCTGACCGGCCTCGAACACGTGACCTTACTCGCGCGTGTGTCCGGCTTTTCCGCCGCCGAAGCACAGCGTAAGGCCAGCGACATGCTGTCCCGTCTGGGCCTTGCCGATGCACAACACCGTAAGGTCTCCGAGTACAGTCGCGGCATGCGGCAGCGGGTGAAGATCGCTCAAGCCCTCGCGCACGATCCCGATATCTTGATCCTGGATGAGCCCTTGACCGGCACCGATCCGATATCACGCAGCGCCATCCTCGACGAAGTTAAGCTTCGGGCCGATCGCGGGGCGTTGGTGCTGTTTTCATCACACGTGTTGCCAGAAATCGAAGCCCTGACCGAGCGCGTGATCGTGCTGGCGCGCGGACGCTTGGCGGCGATTGGCACCGTGAGCGAAATTCGCGACGCGCTCGACGAAATTCCGCAGCTCATTCGCGTCAACTGCAGCGAACCGCGCCGCTTAGCCGAGCTCTTGGCCATGCATCCCGAAGTCGTCTCGTTACGCTTTCCTGAACCGGGCGTAATCGAGATCGAGTCTTGTGCGCCTGACGCCACATACGAAGCGGTGGCGAGGTTGTTGTGCACTTTACCGGGCGAGCTCACGGCGATCACAAGTCCGGACGCCAACGTCGAAGCGCTGCTCACGCATCTCACTGCGCGTGTCGACAATCCCGCACAAAGTCATCGCAAGGCCAAGGCGCGCCCATGAACGCGTTGATCGCCCTCGAACGCTTGCGCATCCAGCGCGGAAGCAGCCTGTGGCTTGGTTTTGCGCTGGCAGCCCTGATCGCCAGCGCTGGCGTGGCTGCGCGTTATGCGAGTGGCCAGAGCGGAGCCATCGAAACCAGCATCGACCTCGGCCTTTCGCATCTGCTTGCGTACTTGCTACCTTACCTTTTCTGTAGCGGCATGATCGCCGAAGAGGTCAGTGCGCGCACGCTCGGCTTTCTGACTTCACGTCCGGTGCCGCGCGCGCAAATCGTGATCGGCAAATGGATCGTGGGCACCGCGGCCTGCGCCGCCGTGTTGCTCGCGGCCTGTCTGGTGCTCCACATCGGCGGCACGATCACGCAGCCGTCCGAGCTTGCGCGCGCATTGCCGCACACGCTTGGCACGTGGTGCGCGCTCGTGCTGCAAACCGGGGTCTACGCGGCGCTTGGGCTGTTTTATGGCGCGCTTGCACCCAGCGCGGCTGCGGCGTTGCTTGCGTTTCACTTACTGTTTCTCGAGGCGGCGTTATCGCTTGCGCCCGGCCCCTTACGGTTGCTTTCGCTTGCCCATCACAGCGCGGAGCTCGCGGATTTGCCGCGTCACGGCATCATGAGCGAAAGCGTGCGCATGCTACCGGGCTTCGCGCATGCCCTGGTCTTGTGCTTTGTGATCGCCGCGCTGCTGGCCACGGCCATCGCCATCTTCAAGCGCTCCGAGTACCGCGCAAGCGAGCACGACTGAGTCATGACCCGTTCGCGAAGCTCCTGAACGAACACGCAGCAAGGCGCGGCCTGGCCGCAGCGTCACTCGCCATTTGCGTGGACGACGGCGAGCCGCTTACTTGACCCTCGAGAGCGCGCTTGGCCTGATGGGCAGATGGGACGCCCCGACGCCGCCATTTCCCTCGGGCTTTTGTGGGTCGCGTGCTGCGCATGTTGCCCGATGGCGGGCGCCGGTGCGCAATCGCGACACGCAGGCGAGGCGCGCAGCATCCGCAGTCTATTTGGTTCCTCGGAAGTCGAGGTCGATGCAAACGACACCCGCGACATGCCGAGCGCGCAGCCCCTTACGGTCGCCGACATGGAGTTACCGAGCGGACGCGAGATTGCGGCGCTCACGCCCGAGGACTGTCGTCGTCTTCTCAACAAGGCCGACGTATCGTTCGAAACCGTACCGGATGACGCCGCACCCGCTGTGTCCGCGCCGGTCTACGTACTGTCGGCGTTGCACGGCGTGAGCTTCGGCCCACGCAACGGATCGTCGGAGCACGGCATGCTCGACTGTCGCTTGGCCCTCGCACTGCTCGCATGGTCACCTATTTTGCACGACGCCGGCGTGGTCAAGGTCGAGCACTATTCGAGCTTTCGGCCCGGTGCGCGGGTACGCCGTTCGGGCAAATCGAGTGGTCACGCGCGCGCGCTCGCGATCGATGCCGCCCGGTTCTTCTTTCAAGACGGCCGCATGCTCGACATCGAAGAAGCCTGGGAGCAGCGCGAGCGCGGTGGCTCTCCTTGTCCAGAGCGGACCGACGAAGGCCAGAATGGCTCGACCCTGCGTGGCCTGGTGTGCGCTGCTGTGGCACGCGATTTATTTCAAGTGGTCATCACCCCCCATCATGAC
>JBKJIA010000508.1:0-10590 GCA_046598735.1 Polyangiales bacterium | reverse complement strand
CGTTTGCGCACTATGTGGAAGTGTGCGCCATCCACTAAGACTTCCGCGGCGCGTGGCCGGCTGTTGTAGTTGCTCGCCATGCTCGCGCTGTAAGCTCCGGCGCCGCGTATGGCGATGAGCTCCCCACGATGGAGGGGCGGCAAGGGTCGATCGAGCGCGAGAAAGTCGCCACTTTCGCACACGGGGCCGACCACATCCGTGGGCGTGAGCTTGGCGTCGGCCGCCGGAGCATGAACGGGCATGATCGCGTGATAAGCGTCGTACAGCGCGGGACGGATGAGCTCGGTCATCGCCGCGTCTACGATGTAGAAGCGCTTGTCTGACTGTTCCTTCACGAAGATGAGCTGCGAGATCAGAACACCCGCATCGCCTACCATCGAGCGACCCGGCTCCACGATCAGGTGCAGCCCGAGCTTGTCGGCGCCGCTTTGTTCGAGACCTTCGCGAATCGCATTGCCAAAGGCCGCAAACGGCTGGTGCGGTGAGGATTCATCGCCATACGAAATGGGCCAACCACCGCCGGCATCGAGCGTGCGCAGCGGTGCGCCCGCGGCTTTGAATGCGCATGCAAGTGTGCCCACCATCGACACTGCGTCGCGCACGGCGTGCGGGCTGCCGATGAGCGAACCGATATGACAGGCCAAGCCTTCGAGCTTCAACGCGGAGCTGCCGAGGATGCGGGGCAACAGACTCTGCGCCGTGTCCATGGCGATGCCGAACTTCGAGCTCTTGAGTCCGGTCGCGATGTAGGGGTGCGTTTTCGGATCGACGTTCGGATTGACGCGCAACGCGATGGGCGCGGGCTGGCCGAGGTGACGAGCGATGCCTTCGACCGCGTCGATTTCGGCCGCGCTTTCCACGTGAATTGAGCGTACGCCAGCGGCCAGCGCGCTTTCGATTTCGGCGTCGGTTTTGCCAACGCCGCTGAACACGATGCGTTCGCCCGGAATGCCCGCCTGCATCGCGCGCGCAAGCTCGCCTCCAGACACGATATCGGCACCGCAGCCGATCTTACCAAGTCGCCGCAGGATCGAGAGGTTGCTGTTGGCTTTGACTGCGTAACAAATCGTGTGCGGCGTGTGCGCGAGCGCGTGATCGATGAGCTTGTACGCCTCGCGGATCGCATTCCAGCTGTACACGTAGGCAGGCGTGCCCACTTCCTTGGCGATGCGCGGCAGATCCACGGCCTCGCAGTGCAAGATGCCGTTGCGATAGACGAAGAAGCGCGACTCGGGAATACGGCTCATCGAGGTAACTCCTTTAAGCTCGGTGTGTGGCGGTCGTACGCGTGGCAAGACGCAGCCTCAATGCTTCGATCTGATGTGCGACTTGCGCTTTGGCCGGACCACCGATCACATCGCGACGCTCGACGATGGTTTCTGGGTCGAGCGCGGCATACAGGTCTTCGTCGATACTCGGGTGCTCGCTGCGTAGCTCGTCAACAGTAAGGTCGGAGAGAACTTTGCCAAGCTGCACGGCTTTGCCTACGAGCCTTCCCGCCACATGGTGCGCCTCGCGAAACGGAACGCCCTTGGCCGCGAGATAGTCTGCGATTTCGGTGGCATCGAGAAAGCCTTCGCGGAGTGCACGGCGCATCACGTCAGGTCGGAAGACGGCGCTTTCGATGGCGCCTGCCAACACCGTAAGGCTTGCGTCGACCGTATCGAAGGCATCGAATGCAGGCATTTTGTCTTCTTGCAAGTCGCGATTGTAGGCGAGCGGCAGGCCCTTCAAGAGCACGAGGAGCGCCACCAAATCACCGACTACGCGACCGGTCTTGCCACGTACCAGCTCGGCCATGTCCGGGTTCTTCTTTTGCGGCATCATCGACGAACCGGTCGTGAAGGCGTCGCTCATTTGCATGAAGCCGAACTCTTGCGTGCTCCACAACACGAGCTCTTCCGAGATGCGCGAAAGATGCACGGCGCAGTTCGCGAGGGCCGCTACGGCTTCCACGAGAAAGTCGCGATCGGCCGTGGCATCGAGCGAATTCTGCGTGGGACGATCGAAGCCGAGCGCACGTGCGGTGTGTTCGCGATCGATGGGAAATGTGGTGGCCGCAAGCGCGCCGGAGCCCAGCGGACACTCGTTCATGCGGCGCGCTGCATCGGTCAAGCGACCGCGGTCGCGTTCGATCATTTCGCCCCACGCGAGTAAATGATGCGCGAGGCGTACCGGCTGGGCGCGCTGCATATGCGTGTAACCGGGCATCAGCACTTCGATGTGCGCGCTCGCTTTCACGAGCAGCACTTCGAGTAAACGATCGATTCGTTTGGCCGTGGCAAGGCACGCTTCACGCGTCCACAAGCGTAAGTCCGTGGCGACCTGATCGTTGCGGCTGCGTGCGGTGTGCAAGCGTCCGCCCGCCGCACCGATGCGCTCTGTGAGCAAGGCTTCCACGTTCATGTGAACGTCTTCGCGCGCGGCATCCCAGCGCATTTCGCCGCGATCGATCTCGCCTTGGATTTGGTCAAGGCCTTTGACGATCTCGGCGGCATCGCTTGCACTGATGATGCCTCGTGCTGCCAGCATGTTGGCGTGGGCCTTCGAGCCGCGGATATCTTCGTTCGCTAAGCGCTTGTCGAAGTCGACGCTGGCGCTGAACTCGGCCGCCAGCGCCGCTGGTTCCTCTGAAAAACGGCCGCCCCATGCTTTGTCCGACATCTTCGCCTTCCTCAGTGCTACGCGCGCTCGCGGCGCGTCCGTGGTAACAGGCGCACGGCACTCGGCAAGGCCCAAGCATCGATTCCTGCGGCGGCCAAAAGCGCGGCCAGTGGATGCAGCAAGCCGATCGCCGAAGCGATGGCCAAGCTAATGCCGCCCACTACGGTCACCGCTGCGACCGCCTGCGAAATGCGACGGGCCCGGCGCGCGATGCCGAGTGCCCAGGCAGCATCGCGCACGTCGCCCGATGCCACCGCCAAATCACCTTCCACCGGGCTGCCAGCCGCATCGAGCGTAAGGGCGACGTCTGCCATCGCCAGCGATGTTTCGTCGGCAGGTGCCCGTCCGATGACGGCGACGATGCCGCCTGCCTCGCGCAGACGACCGACTTCGGCGGCGCGTTCATCGGCGGAGAGCTCGGCTTTGACATGCGTGATGTCGAGCGTGCGCGCCAAGGCTTCGACCGTCTGGCGATGATCGCCCGAGAGCAGCAGCACTTCGATGTCGAGATCGATCAACTGTTGTACGGCTGCGCGCGCCTCGGGTCGCACACGGTCTTCGAACACGAACAGCGCACGGGCGCGTCCCCCGACGGCCAGGAACACCACGGTTCGCCCTTGCGATTCCGCGCGCTGTGCTTCGCGGTCGGCCACCGCGACGCTTACGCCTGCTTGCAGCAGGGACTGACGATTGCCGATCACGAGCGCGCCCCCGCCATCGACGAGCGCCGTCACGCCACGACCTGGTGCGTAGGCCGCGCGGCGCAATACGGTGGGCGTGATGCCGCGATCTTCGCCAAATTTACGCACGGCTTCTGCGATGGGATGCGGTTCGGCGACGCTCTCGGCCCCCATCGCCAGCGCCGTCAATTCGTTGGATTCTTGCGGCTTGCCGAGTGAGTTCACCTCCACCAACTGACAATCGCCATGGGTGACGGTGCCATCCGTGCACAAGGCTGCCGCGCTGACCTTACCGGCACGTTCGAGCGAGCTTGCATCGCGAAACACCACGCCACGCAATGCTGCTAGGGCACTCGCGGATACGAATGGCCACTTGGCGCCGAGGACCAGCGCGAGGACAGGCATGACGAGCAGACCCGTCCCGGCGCCGGCTAAGCTTGCGGCGATGCCCTGTTGAAACAGTAAGGCCAGGCCGACGATGGTCATGACGAACAAGCTGCCCACCACGGGGCTTTTGACCCATGTCGCAGCACGCGTGAGCGACGCGGAGCCGGGCGCACCTTCCTGTCCGAACGCACGCGGGCGAAACAAGGCGCGCGCTTCGCCCACGCGCGTGGACGTGATGCGCAGTGAGCCTTCGATGACGCGCGCACCGGCCAACACCGACGAGCCAGGCTTGCGAAGCACAGGTTCCGTTGCACTCGGGAAGGGCAGTACCTTAGCTTCGCCCGCGCTGATTACACCATCTACGGGCACCACGTCGCCCGCTTCAACGAGCACTTCTTCGCCGGTGCGAATGCTTGAGGTCGCGCTTTCACGCGTCTCGAGCGGACCGCCATCGTCTAGATCGGGCAGCGACATGCGCGACCGCTCGGGCACGCTCGCATGCAGCTCAGCCAATACCGATTCCAGCGCGGTCTTGCCACGTCGTGCGAATCGGCCGCGCACCCAAGACAGCCCGATACCTGCGGCGGAAGCCATCAATGGTAAGGCAGGCGGCTGGTCGGTGATGACCGCAGAGAGCGCCAGCGCAATGCTGCCCAGCGGACCTATCGACGCCGCTAGATAGCCGGTCTCCTTGCGCGCTACGTCAGGGCCGATCAGGAGCGCGCCGGCAAGCGCAGTCAAGAGAACCGCCGCCAGCGCAGCAGGGATCGGGCCCGGCACGAAGCCGAGCGCGACTGCAGCGACCGCGGGAACGAGGTACCAGGTGGATTTGCCCGCGAGCCGCTCCGCGGGCGGCACGCTCGAAAGCCGCGGCGGAATCTGATGAAGAGCCGCGACCTGATCGCTGCGAAGACCGATCGCAGCCGGGGTGGCCACGCGCGACCGCAGTCGACTTTGCGACGCGCGAAACAACGTGCGGCATTCGGCGCTGCAAAACACCAGCTCGTTGCGCGCCTTGCGACCATGGCGATGCCTATCGTCGAGGATGAGCACGCATGGCGCGCGCAGTGGGTCCACGCCGCGGGAGCATGCGGCGCACGGCACCGAGGGCTCGTAAGGCAGGCTCTGCGTCACCGGCCTCCCTCTAGCAGCTCCCAAGCAACTGTCACCAGAGGCGCTCGAAAAGCCAGCGCCGCAGTGCGCTAGGTCTGCTCGCCTGAAAGGGCCGTCTCGCCTGGGTCGATGACGACCAAGGTCCCGCGCCCCACATCAGGCAACACGCCGTGCCATGCGCTGGGCAAGAGCGGCTGCGTCCAAAAGAAAAGCCAGCGCGCATCGCGCGGCGTCAGGTTCACGCAACCGTGACTGCGCGGGTGCCCGAATCTTTCATGCCAAAACGCGGCGTGAAGCGCGTAACTGCCATTGAAATACATGGTCCACGGCACGTCTTCGATGCTGTACGGGCCATCGACAGCGAGATCGTCAGACATGGTGGCTGTGATGTGCTTGGCGTGCAGACGAAACATGCCCGGCGGCGTCGCGTGATCCGCAATGCCGCTCGAAATCAGGGTGGCAAAAACCGGCGTGTCGCCTTCGTAAGCCGTGAGTGTTTGGCGCGCGAGGTCCACGCGAATCCACGGTTCATTGACCTTCGTAAGCTTGGGTCGGGGGACTGCGCTCACGACGCGCACGGCCGTGTCACGCAATAGTAAGCCTTCCTGTGTCACGAAGTAGCGGCGTCCGCTGCGCTCGATGGCTTCGCCCGTTAGCGCATGCGCGCTGTGGACAGCCAGATCGCCGCCCAGCTTTTTGGCTTCACCAGACACGGGGTCACGCGTGAGACGCGGCGCACCTCCGCGATAGACGAACGCGATTGGCAACTTGAGACGACGACCGAGCGTCACGCCGATCGGCGCAGGCAGCCTGGCATCGATCACCTTGTCCGCGCGTACGTAACCGCCGCGCACCGTGCGCACGAACACGCGGCTGGCATCGTTTGGATCGCGCTCTTCGGCATCGACACTGACGTAGAAGCCCGGCTCCATCGTCACGCGCAAGAGCGGCGCGAGCTCGGCCGAGATCGCGTCCGCTGCCGGGGTTCCCGCATCACTTTCGCTGACGCTCAATGCGTCGTTGATGGCGCGCTCTTCGGCGGCGTTGGGCAGACGCGTGTACTGCGGAACATGGGCCGACACGACCTTGGCATAGCGATAGGGCAGGGCCTCTTCCAAGGTCGCGGAAATCGGTGCCTGGTTCTTGCCGCGCGGCAGACTGTCGAGCACGAAGCCGTCACCGTTGCAGACGAACCCTTGGCCAGGCACTTCGAACCAACCGCGGGCGCAGCCCTTGCGTGAGACCTCTTCGCTCGCGCGAAACTGCGAGCCTCGGCGCATGTAGCCGAGCACGCGCGCATCGCTCTTGGCTGCCGCATACACCGTGGACATGTGATTGAGTGCCACGCCGTACGCCGGATAGCGCTTGGCGAGCAGCTCGGCCTCACCCGATTCACGGAACGCCGCGCGCGCCCTCATTGGGACCACGGTGGACGCGCGCGGAGGCTCGGCCACGGGTTCCGCAACACCTGCGTCTTGCGAGGAACTCTCTCGGTTCGCAGGACTCACGCATGCCCATGCGCAGAGAGCGAGCACAAGGCCCATGGTTTTGGCGCGACGCACCTCTTGCGGTTGCCATGCTGGCGGGGTTCACGTCCAGAAATCGACGAAGGCGCACCGCCACGGCTGCTGGTACGTGTCGCCTACAGGCTTTGCAAGTAGCTCGTCAGATCGTCGATCTGTGCTGGCGTCATCGTTGAGGTCTTACCGTGTTGGTCGCCGCCTCCGCACGCCTTGTCGAAGCGCTGTCTGAGCGTCTTGGCGCAACCGTCATGCATGAACGGTGCGCGCAACCCGAGGCCGTGTAGCGAAGGCACCTGGAACGTGCCGCCCGTGCCGACGTCGAAGGTGCCATTGTTGGTCAGGTTCTTACCGCTGTGACAGGACGTGCAGGCCTGGGTGGCGGACTCGAACAACTTCTTGCCCCGCTCCGCCGCTGCTGCATCGCGAACCGGCAACCGTAAGGCTGGCTGTGCGTCGATCCACGAGATCAGCGCGTCTGCGAAGGGCTTCTCAACAGGGAAGCCGCTCATGCGGCCGGTCAATACGTTATCCACCAAATGGTCGAACGTGACCATGTCGCCGTCCCAGTGGAAGGGTGCCGTTCCTTTCAAACCGCCGCGCATGTTCTGGGTGCGCCGCGGGCCGATACCGTCGAAGTTCCAGACATGGCCATCATCGGTCGCTTCGGCGTGACATGACGCGCAGGCGATTCCGCCGCCCACATCGGCATGGAATAGGTCGTGCCCCGAATCTCGGACCGAAGCGCCGCCCAACTCGATCGTATTGACGAGGGTCAGCGTGGCCCATGGCTGGGCGCCTTCATGATCGAGTTGTTGCACTGCCACCTGGTAGGTTTGAATGCGTGCAGGCTCGCGGCTCTGCGTTATCAATCGACCATCCGGAGCGAAGGCGACGGCCGTGATCTGCGAATCAAAGCCTGCGGTGGCTATCGAGAACGAGCAGATGGCAGCGTCCACGCCCGGTGTGGGTGGCACGCCGGCGTCCGAAAAATTTTCGATAGGTGGCTCGGCGCTCACGGCCGAATAGAGCATGACAGTGTCGCCACCGCGGAGGTAAGCGCTCGGCGCGGCCACGGCGAGCCAGCGCTGGTCCGGCGAAACCGCGGCATCGACCGCAAGCGCGACCCCTGCCAGGCCGAAGGTGCGTTGCTTGCTGATCGTGCCTTCACCCATGACCGAAACAGTAGGATGCGAGATGGCTGAACAATCGCCGAAGCCGCCGTACCCGCCTTCGCTGACCTGTACGACTTCGCGCTGCGCTTCCTGATGGAGCATGATGACTTTGCCATCCCCCGTGGGCAGAGCGCGCCAGCCCGTACCCGGCAGCATGGTGACTGATTGTTCGCCACTGGGACCAAAGCGAAAGGACGCGCGCTGTTTGGGGCGGCTCCGCCTGGCGAGCGCTCCGTCTGATTTGATCTCGAGCAGCTCTGCGGTGCGAAAGCGTGACACCAGCACTTTGCCGGCGCCGTTCACGATCACGTCGCGCAGATCGGTATCGATGAAGTTTCGTGAGCGAACCGTATGGTCGGCGGCCGCGAGTCGGACGACGTCACCGCTGGCGCAAGCCACTGCCAACGAGTCATCTGCCTGAACGTAAGCGATGCCGCGCGGCAAATCGCAAACCTCTGCGCTGGTGAATGCTTCGGGCAGACCGGGGTCAACGCGCGCAACCGAGCCTGTGCCACGCAAAATCACGTGAGCCGCGCCAGCGCTGTCGAATGCGACGCGACCTGGCTCCGCACCTCGTTCGAGTTGCACGGTCGAGACCGATCGTTCCGCCAACTGCACTACGTACACGACGTCGCGATCAGGATCCGAAGCGACCGCGTAAGTACCCGAAGGCGATATGGTCAGGGTGCCACCACTGATCGCTGGCAGCGTCGTTTCCGCGCTGATGGGAGACGTCGGGAGGCGGATCGGTCGTTCGCTGAATCCAGCCGGGCCCGCACCTCCTCCGCCCGTTCCGGAAGGGCCGTCTATTGCCCCGGCCGAGCCGCGTGGTCCGTCGCCGCCTTTGGACCAAAGTCCCAAGTCGCCGCAGCCTGCCAGGCTTGCCGCTACGCCTAGTCCCATCAGCCATTTATTCGTCTGCACGCCCACCTCCATTACCGTCCAGCTAAGCAGTGCCTCCAGAACGTATGAGTGACGAATAAATAAGCCCCGACCCTTACTTTTCACCCCAAGTGCATGTGCGCTTTTGGCCCGTGTGAACAGGTCGCCCGCGCAAGCTTTAATGCGCGCTGGTGCTTGGGAGCCGCCAATGCGCATCGAAGAAGCCCCGCGCACGCGGCGGCTTAGTGGGCACCAATCGCGGACGCGCGCCCGTCGTCGCGCTGTCATACACCACGAAATCGGGCAGAAAATCCGGCAAATTATGGCCTCTGCGCACTCCGTCTAAGGTCGGCGCCGCCTGCACGATCACGTATCTGTTTGCGGACTCGGGGTTCGGATAGATGAAGCGGGTGCCCACGCCTGCGCCGGTAAAACGCTGCTCGCCCATGACCACGGCATCCGCCTCGATCTTAATGGGAAGCTTGGCCTTCAATCGATCGAGCACAGCATTCGCACCGGGCGTGCCGTACAGCACCAGGTGCGCATCGCGGATCATCTCTGCCGTGAGTGCCGTGTCGGCAACTACTTCCTGCTCTACGGTCCAAAGCCACATCGGCCAGCCTTTGGCGCCTTTGCGCGCTGCCTTTTCAAGATCGGCGGTCTGCTCGGGACGCTGCGTGCCGAACACGTGGATCATGCGATCAAAGTAAGGATCGGTAAGGGGCCCGCTGCTGCCCGGTCGCTTCTCAAGACCGGTGGCTGCGGGCACGCCCACATGCCAGCCATCGTCTTTGAGCAAGTGCACGCGATGGCCGAGCTCGGCCAACTTTCCGCGATGGGCAACCTTACCATCCACCGCGATTTCGATGTCGGTGCCGGTTATGGGTACGTCTCGTAAATCGATGGCAAACGCGCGCACGTTCTCGCTCGTGATGTCCACGCGTGAGCCGCTTACCTTGGCCACTAGTTTTGCGAGATCCGGAAACTCCGCAATGCGCGTAACCTCGAGCCAGTGCTGCTTGGCCGCATGATAGTCGCCGGTTACCACGTGGACCTCGCTCGGCCTTGCCTGACGCCGGACGCCCGCTAGGTCGTCATAAACCTTACCGTGTCGATGCACGATGTAGAGGAGATCGTGTCCGGCGTCATACCATTTGCCGCGATGGGGAATGCCGCGCGCTTCCACGCTGGCATCGAGCGCGTGCACGAACGCAGGCTTCATCGGGCCGGGATCGTGATCGCCGTGATAGTAACGAAAATCCGTGTTGAACCAGTTTTCGGCCAGATCTATCGCGCAAAAGGGGCGCATGACTTTGGCTTCGGTGGCCGTCACGTTGCCTTCGCCTGCGTATTGCATCCAGCTCGGTGCACCCGCCATGGCTTGCACCGCCGCAAAGCGCGAAGCGTAGCGAGAGCCAATCGAGTACGCGCCCACACCGCCATTCGAAAGCCCGCCGAGCACGATGCGATCGGCATCCACCGAATAGTGGTGCGAGATGTCGTCGATCACATCGAGCACGTCTTGCTCGCCCATCCAGCGCCATAACACCTGCCCGTAACCATCGGGCGCCGCGATGATCCAGTTCGGCGAATAGCGTGGCTGGTAGTTATCCCAGAGGTGTACGTCGTACTCCTTCCAGTTCATGTTGTTGCCCAGCACCACGCCCAAAAACAGATTGCCGTTCGACGACCCGCCGTGCAGCACGATCATCAGCGGATACGTCTTTTCTGGCGTGTAATCCGGCGGAATGTAAACGGTATAGCCCTGCACGCGGCGTGAAATCGGCGAGCTGTAGCCGCGGCTTACGATTTTGCCGCGCTCGAGCGGGTAGGGGTCCTTGCCCTGCTCGGCCAAATCCAGATAGCGCTGGGCGCGTCCCGTCCACTCCACCGATTGCGTGGGGAACTTGTCACCGATGCGCTCTGCCACGTCCAGCACGTGGGCGATGCTGATGAGACTCCCGGGCGGGACCGCTGCGGGTCGCTTGGCTGTGAGCGCGGACAGCCGCGCCCGCAGTTTCTCGTGGACGCCCTCGGCCTTGACCTGCTGAGCGTGGGCCGGGCCTTCGCCCAGCATGATCGTCAACAACACCACCAAGGAGACAACAGCGCGCCGCATCGCGAACAGATACACCATCCAGCCAACGGGCGCGAAAACCCATCGTTTGT
>JBKJIA010000225.1:0-14623 GCA_046598735.1 Polyangiales bacterium | reverse complement strand
ATGAGCTCGCGATCAAGCCCGTGGGCATGGCGCCTGGAGATGAGCACCACTTAGGCAGTAATTTATATGTGCGCGCCTTTCGCACTCACCATCCGGTGCCATCGCTGGGGTATCAGTTCATCCGTAAGGTGGCCAAGCTCAAGCCCGCGTACCTTGCGCTGCCCGGGGCCGAAATCGGCGCGCGCAAGGCCCGCGGCGAAGATTTGTTCGACAAGGCCGAGCATCTCGAGCTTGCCTATGCCACGGACACCTTAGTCCGCGTACTCGACACGAATCCTTCCATGCTCAAGAGTCGCATCTTGATCTTGGAGTGTACCTTCCTCGACGAACGTAAGGCTCTCGCAGAGAGCCGCGCCGGTTGCCACATCCACCTCGACGAGCTTATCGAAGTCGCCGACCGATTCGAAAACGAACATCTGGTCTTGATGCACGTAAGTCAAATCTACACACCCTCAGAAGCACGCGAGATCGTTTTCAAACGTGTTCCACCTCATCTGGCGGCGCGAATTTCCATGCTTGCACCGCGCCGAGGATCGTGGCTTTAGCGACCATTCGCGGGATTGCGCGCGACTCACCCAAAACCCATGCTGACTAGCCCCCCGCTCCCGTATACGACCGGATTGACCTCAGCCAAACCAATCTGGAAACGACCAAGAACGTAACCGCCACCGCCAGGGTCGTGGCAGTCTGCGAGTAAGTCATCCGGCCAAGCAAGGCGAGCGCTGGATAGGTCGTCATGAGCGTAAGCGGCACGACGAACGTGAAGACGAAGGCCAAACCACCGCGAAACACACTCGAGGGCCAGCGTGCCGCATCGAACGTGCTGACGATGAGGTAGCTCAGGTTGTCGATCTTCACCACGTGGAAGGCCAGGCTCACGACCATGATCCAGAGCGCGTAAAGGATGGCCAGGGCACAACCTAGCGTGAACAGTGCCAATGCCACTTCTGCAACGGATGGAACTACGTGGGCACGCATCAGCGAGAACACAACTAACCCAAGCCCCGCGACGACATCTAGCACGCGTGGCAGGTCGAGCTTGGAAGTGGATAGTAAGAACTGAGCGTCGGCCGGCTTCAGGAGCAAAAAGTCGAGGGTGCCTTTGCGAATGTGTTCCACGACATTGCCCAGCGAAGGTTGAATCACGCCAACGAGTACACCCTTGAGCGCCAAGAAGAAGCCGACCACCACCATGGCCTCGTATTGCCCCCAACCCGCAACGCCCTTACGGATCGAGAACAGCACGACCAAAGGCACGAGCGCCGTGGCACTCCAGAACAGAGCCATCACGCCCTGGATGAGGAAGTCCACCCGGTACTGCAGCGACAGGAGGGCCGCGGCCTTGAGCTGAATGGAGAAGAGTTGCAGGTAGCGCCCCACGCTCAACCTCCAAACGCCGCAAAGCGCTTCATGCCAGCGCGCCACAGTTGTTGCGCGATCAGTGCGAACAATGCGGCGTAAGCCCATTGCGTAAGCAGGGCCAACAGCGACGCCTCACGGGACATGAGCCCGAGTAGATTCTCAACCGGGAACGACAGCATCTGCCTAAACGGCAACCAGACGAGCACGGACTGCACACCCTCAGGAAACAGCGCGAGCGGCATCACGTAACCCGAAAGCACCGTATAGAAGCCGAGCCAGAGATCGAACACGGCGATTGAGCTTTCGAGGAACATCGCCAACGTTCCGATCGAGGCCATGGCCCAAAACGTCAGCAGAAAAGCGCCCAACAGGGAGAACGGTACGATCGCAAGTTGTAGCGGATCGTCCGAGATAACGTCGCTGCCCAGCCACCATACGCTGCCGAAACCGATCGGTAAGATCGCGAAAACGCGCATCGGCAACGCCGCCATGTTCTCGGCGAGATAAGTCAGCAAGGGATGGATGGGTCGCAGCAGACGCTTTTGCAGCGTGCCCTGCCGTACCTCCATGTTGATGTCCCACACCACCCAGGAGCCGGTGCTCAAACGGACGACCAAGGTGGCGAGAAAGTAAGCTTGGAATTCGCGCTCGCCAAAGCGTCCGACGGGTGCGTCACGGGCTACCGCCGTCCAGAGCGAGAGCATGATGATGGGCATCGAGTAGGCGAGCACCCAAATCAGAAACTCCGCGCGATAGGCGACGGCATCCGCAAAGCCCACGCGCAGTAACGTGGGAAACGCGCGCACGGCGTTGCCCAGAGTCCTCATGGTTGGACGCTTTCGAACAGGTCGCCCAACACTTCTTCGAGTGGCGGGTCTTCAACCGTAAGGTCCACGATCGGCAGCTTTTGCAGCAAAGTGGACACTGCGTGCTGCAGATCTTGCTGCCGCACTTGCAGACGTACTTCCACACCTTCCAAGCTGATGATGCGCGCGCCTTCGACTTCGAGGTCGCTGCGCTCAGGCGCGCTTGCAAGCTTGAGAATCACGCGTTTTTCAGGGCGCAACTTGCGTACGAGCTCGGGCAAGGGGCCGTCCCAGATCAACAGGCCGCGGTCGATCACGATCACGCGCGGGCACAGGGCGGCAACATCTTCCATGTAATGACTGGTCAGGATCACCGTGGCGCCGTGCTGCTCGTTGTAGCGGCGGATGAACTCGCGCATCACCACTTGCATGGTCACGTCGAGACCGATCGTGGGCTCATCGAGGAACAACACCTTCGGTCGATGCAAAAGTGCGGCGGTCAGCTCGCACTTCATGCGCTCGCCCAGCGAAAGCAAGCGCACCGGCTTGCCCAACAGGGGCTCAAGCTTGAGCAAGGTCACGAGCTCATCGAGCGTGGCTTTGAATTCGGCCTGCGGCACACCGTAGATCGCACGGTTGAGCAAGAAGGTTTCAGAGGGCGGTAGATCCCATAACAACTGCTGCTTTTGCCCGGCCACGAGCATGATCGATTTCAAAAACTCAGGAGTGCGATCAAAAGGGATGTGTCCCGCCACGGTCGCCTTGCCGCCCGAAGGGAACAGTAAGCCCGAAAGCATCTTGAGCGTGGTGGTCTTGCCCGCACCGTTCGGCCCCAAGAAACCCACCCGTTCGCCGGCAGCGATGCGAAAGGAGATCCCGTCAACCGCTTTGACTATCTCTTTGGGTCGCGAAAATAGCGCACGCGCCGCCGCCAGCACGCCAGGCGAACGTGAGTGGACGCGATAGTGTTTGCTAAGGTTGTCGACTTCGATCACAGGAGCGCGCCTAGTCTGACAGAAGCGAGCTCGCGGCTCCATGCGCGCACGTGCGCAGGACTCGCGTTACTTTGCGCCCACAAGGCGTGGCCATTTTGTATAGGACGTGCCCGTTGCGTATTCGAGCGCGCATGCTGCGCGGCCGGCGCGCTCTTGGGCCTCCAGCACGAACACGCGTCCGGCGTAGGTTTCCGATAGCAGCTGGGCCACTTTGTCCGGGCTTTCACGGCGTTCATCGAGGAAACGCAGGGCGAGCGCCTCGGCTTCGTTGGCCTGAGTTTGTAGCGCTGAAAGCTGGGCCGCTTGCGCGCCAAAAAGATTGAGCACTTGCAGCGCCATCACCGCTTGACGCGTCAAGAGCGCAGCTTCGCTTTCAGCCTCGTACTCCTCACTGACTCCGAGTTGCTGGTAGCGTCGCGCGCGCCCGCGGCTGCCGTCATCGAGCGGAATTTCGACCGCTACGATGCCCCGTACATCGCGCAAACCTTGACCATCGAAGCCGTAACCGAGCTCGATGAAATCGAACCACGGAATGCGTCGACCCGACTCGGCCGCAGACAGCTGACGGTCTGCTTCGGCCGCTGACAGATGGGCGCGCACCGTGGGGTGCTCGGCGCGAATACGGTCGATCACGCGCTGCGGATCGCGATCGAGCACCACACCATCGAGCGTCGCAAGCGCGGGCAACTCGCCTATCGTGTCGTGAATGCGGAAGGCCTCTTCGGGCGCGACCTCCGACAAAAGCTTACGCTTGACCAATAGCTCGGTGCGCGAAGCCGTGATCGGATCGAGTGAGCCCGCTTCGCGAAAGGCGGCCGTCCATGCGAGCACACGTTCGAGTTTTGCCCCATGGGCAGTGACGACGCTCTGCCGTTGTGCGTTGGCCCGCCCTTGCACGGATTCGTCGCAGGTGAGTGCGCGGGCTCGGGCGCCTGCGGCATCGGCTGTGAAAGCCGCGGCATTGATGCCGGCTTCGCCACCCTTATTTTGAGCAGACACGCGCCACGGGCGATCGAGTTGAGCACGCACACCCGCGGCGATGTTTTGCCCGGTCTCTACGTCGCGCACGCTCGCACGCGACGAGCGCAGTTGGATGCTGCGCACCACGCCCGGCGCGCCATCCGCAGCGCCCACCGCAGCACGAGCCCGCGCCGACTCCGCAGCCGCCAAAAGCGTATGTTCCGAAAATCCTATCTGCGCCCGCGGCGCGCGCACTGGAGCGTTGGCGCTCGCAACGCATCCCATCATCCCCAGGCACAGCCCATACACGACGCGCTTCATGCGCGAGGTATACGTGATGGCCGCGATCATGGCGTGCCGAGCCTGAGCTCCACCACTTGACCAATGGGCAATCGACACTTGCGATCAAGTGCCACGCGCACTGGGAAACCGTAGGCCGCGTAGCCACCAGGCCCCACCAGCTGTTCGGGCTTGCGCGTGACTTCACCGGTTGAAAAGGGGTGCCCGGAGCCTGAGCATTCCCGACCGTCCGCAAGTTGGACGTGAAAAGGCATGACTGCGGCGAACGCCGGTAACGCGGCTTCGGGTGGCACGAAGGCGACTACGTCCGAAGCGTAAGGTGGCACCACGCGCGCTACGGTCATGCCCAAGGCTGCGACGCTACCCTGCGGCAAAAGCTCCGCGACCACGCCGTCCATAGGTGCCTTGAGCGCCAGCGCGGCCAAGCGCGTTTCCACGCCGGCACGTTGACGTTCGAGCACGTCGAGCTCCGCCTGGAACAGCTCCGCCGTGGCTTCAACCAAGCCCTTGGGAGCACCCATGCGATCGAGCTCACGCCGCAACTGCGTCGCACGTTCGCTCTCAGCCACGACGCGCGCGCCTGACTCTTTTTGCTGCGAGGCTTCACGCGCCGCGAGCTGCGCACGTTCTGCCACGGCCGAGGGCCCGAGCATGCCGCTCTTCACGAGCTGCTGCGCTTCGTTCAAAAAAGATGTGGCCGCTGCCGCTTCTGCGCTTTCGCGTTGCTCTTCCGCCTGCGCGCGACGCGTATCGCGTTGGGCTTCGCTCAAGCGCACAAGCGCATCGCGCTGCTCTTTGTTGAGCCCGCGCATGAGCTCGAGCTGCGCCACTTCGGCTTCGCGCGCAAGACGCCGGATGTTGGCTTCGATCTCTTCGCGCTCACTCTCGAGCTCGGGCGAGCTCAACGTCGCCAGCAGCTGACCTGCAACCACGTGCTGTCCAACGGCCACATGCACGCGCTCGACCTTGGCCGCCACCAAGCTCGCAAGTGCCGCGGAAGGAGCCTGCGTCACGGCCGAAGCCACGAACCCTGCGCGACGCACACCGAGGAGCGAATAGACGAGCGCGGCGCAACCCACTACCAATAGTAAGGCTGCAGGCCGAATGCCAAATCGAAACAACAGATCTTGGATAAAACGACGCGCAGACATGGATCAATACTCGAGGTTCACTTCCTGCATCAGCAGGCGCACATCACGAACGGCACTTGATTGACGTAGGTCCGAGAGCAACGCATGGCGCTGCTCAAGGCGCCTAAACTTGACCTGGTAGCTGTGCTCGACGAGGTCGCCCTGAGCCAGGTCGCTGGTGGTCAGCAACACGCTGCGCACGCAATGGCGATTCAGGATCGCATCGAGTGCGGCAGGATCGTCACTGGTGCTCGCAGCGCGCAAACGTAAGACTCCGTCGAAGCGCCTGCGCGAGCCCAGTGAATCCATACTCAAAAACAACGAAAATCCAGCAAAAATCGCAAAAGCCACCAGCGAGAGCTCGATGGCGAGCAAGCCGCAGCCGAGGCCGAACGTGGCCGATGCCATGATGAATACGAGGTCGCTCGGTGCCTTCACGTTGGCGCGAAAACGCACCATCGAAACCACCGCCATCAAACCAAGGCCCGCAAGCAACGACTGACGCGCAATCAATACGAACGTGGCCGAGATACAGGTTAGTAAAGTCAGCGCGTCGGCAAACTTACGCGAGTAGCTGAGACCGTGATAGGTCGCCTCGTACACCCAGGACAACAACTGCCCCAATACGAATGCAGCGGGCAGCGCGATCAATGCGTCGATCCAGGTGGCGCGCTGGGTTGCGCCAAAGAACCCACCCAAAAGCTCAAGCATGCTCGAGCTCCTGATGCAGCGGATCGCCCACCCATAGCGAGCCCAACGTCGCGCGCACGGCGGTGTTGTACTTGGAGTAACCCACGCGCATGAGCTCGAAGTCGCGAATCAGGTTCGTCATCCAGGTCGGCATGAATAGCTCGGACTTTAGCTCGAGAATCATCGGCGACGCCGCCGTGTGCTCCTGCAGACGTGTCTCGAGGGCGGTGGCTTGCTCGCCGTGCTCCGCGAAAGACCAGCGATCGGTGGCGTACGCGGTGATCGCGCGATCGAACGTGACGCGCGCATACGCATCCATTTGCGAGGCGTAAGCTTCCCGTTCGTATTCAACCATCAGCTTGGGCTCGGCACCGAACTGCGCAAACGTGTGCGCAAAGCGTTCGAGCACTTCTTCTTGGCGTGCTGAACCCGACACGGTGCGGCCAAAGCCCTGGGCCGCGTCCATGAACCCCTCGCGCGTCACCAAGGCACGCTGCTTCCACACTACGTCGCCACGCTTGCGCTTGATCTCTAGACTCACGTGGCCCGTGTCGTCGTAGACACGTGCACGCAACTTGAGCCTGTCTTGGTCGCGCCGCTCCTTGGCCCGATAGAAAGCGAGGTCCGGGCTATCGAAGTACAGGCTACCGATGTAGTAACCGCGCCCAAAGCTGCCGTTGTAGGGGTCAGGCTCGCAAAAGGGCGCGATGGCGCTGCGGATCTGAGCTGCGATGCTTTCATCCACTAAGTACTTGAGTTCGAGCCGCTCGAATTGGGCCTGATAGAGCATCCGGGGAACACCGAGGAAAAACGGCCTACTTCATCTTGTTACAAATCTGGGTGGGGACGGCAATCATGTGGCATTTCGATGTCGTTTTTGTGCCTTGTACGTGTAGGGGCGGCAATTTTCTCCCCTGCTTCCCCTGCTCAGGAGCCAGTCGAGGTCACCATGTCCAGATTTCCCACGCGTTTACTGCTAACTCTGAGCCTGGCCGCCTGCGGTGGTGCTTCGCGCAGCACATGCGTCACCACACTGACGGGCGAGACCCCGGCCGACGCATTTGTAAGCGAGCCCAAGCTTGAAAAGGCCTTGGCCGGCATCGATTTTCACAACAAGAAGGCCGACAAGAATCTGAGCGATGCGACCGTGACCGCGCGCGGTGAGCTCGTGGTGGTCAGCGACGAAGGCAGCGAGTTTGCACTGAGCGCAGGCGATGGCTCACAGGCCCGCACGTTCGACCTGCTGTCATTGGCTTCGGCGGCGGGCATCTCGCTGGGTGAAGGCGCGCCGAGCGAGCTCGATTTAGAGGGTGTCGCGGTGTGGGAAAACCGCCTGGTGATGTGTGGCTCCGCGTCTCTCAAGCGGGTGAAACCCAAGGAAGGCAAAGACAACGCTGCACGCATGGCGCAAATCGTGCCGGCCGCTGGCGAGGGCAACACCCACGCCAATCAAGTCTTCGTGCTCGACGTCGCGGGCGCGGTACCCGCCCTTACCGATCACTGGGACTTGCGTGCACTCTTGCTGGCACAGCCCGTACTACAGCCGTTTCGCGAGTTGCCTAGCAAAGACAACGGTATCGATGTGGAGGGCATCGCAGCAGACGCCCAGTATCTCTACTTCGGATTGCGCGGCCCCGTACTGCGCGGCCACGCGTTGATCGTACGGACCGACTGGAAGGGCCAGGACCCGCAAGTCAGCTTTTTGAATCTCGATGGACTCGGCATTCGCGGTCTGTTGCGCGAACCCAATGGTAAGGGTTGGTTCGTGCTCGCTGGCCCTACCATGGAATTGCACGGTCCGTTTTCGATCTACGCGTGGGATGGCCATTCGTCCGTCTTCGCCGACGAAGCCAGTAGCGGCCTCACGCTACTCAGCGGCCTCCATAACCCTCAGGATGCAAAGCCAGAGGCGCTGTTCGCTTGGCACGATCAGCTATGCATCCTGCGCGATGGCCCCAAACAAGGCGGGCCCGCCTGCGCAACACCGGGCGCCCTTCGCTGGCCCTAGCACTCCTCGAAAAAGCGCACGCCTGTTGTAGGGTTTGGGGTGCGCTTCATTCCTTGGTTCATCTCCGCGTTGCTCGTATGCATGACCTTGCGCCCCTTGGCGCGCGCCGGGAACGGCGAGTTCTTTGTTGATCCGCGCGCTATCAGGCTCGTCGAGCGCTTCGAAGCGGCTTGGCGTGCTGCGCGCTCAGTCAGCTTTCGCGACGCGAAAACGGAGCGTTTACGCAACGGTAAGGTCGTAAGCGAGGAGCTGCAAGTCAAGTATCAACGGCCCGGCCGCGCTTACTTGCGCATGCTGCGCCCGCGTGAGGGTCAGGAAGTCATCTACGATCGAACCAAGAACACGAAGCAGCTCACGGTGCATCCCGGTCACTTCCCCGATCTGACACTCTCGCTCGACATCGAAGGCATGCTCGCCACGCGCGACCAACATCACACGGTCGCCTCCGTGGGCTTTGACCAAGCCATGCACATTTTGCGTTCCGCCATCGAGCGCGCCAAACGCGAGCCATACGGTGATCGCCTGGAGTATGGCGGCAAGTCGGTGTTCGATGGACGCATCGTCGAGCGCATCGTGATGCGTGCCGGGACGCACCCGCCCAGTCAGGTCGCAGCGCGCCCCGGAGAAACCCTGTTGAGCTTTGCACGCCGCGTCGACATGGATGCATATGTGATTTACGTCGCGAATCCAGGCATCCGGTCGCTATCGAGCCGGCTCGAGGGCGGCGGAGTCTACCTCGTACCAGCTTACTATGTGCCGCGCAGCGAATCGTGGTTCGACGAGCAGACCGGGATGCCGCTCAAGCAAGTGATGTGGAGCGCCGATGGCGCACTCTACGAGAGCTATGAGCACGTAGACCTCAGGCTCGACCCGGCACTGAGCGATGCCGACTTCGATCCCAACAATCCGGCTTACGGTTTCTAACTATTTTTGAGCAGCACTCCTACCCTCCGAAATTCGGAGGGTCTTTCCGCTTTTCGGAAGCCCTGTGTGCTGCAGCAACGCAAGCAAGCTCACACTAATAATCCAGATCGTCCGAGACCTTACTATTTAAAATGGAGCAGCCGGTTTGGACACAGTTTTGCACTGTATGGAACTGGAAGCGGAGGACGCAACGTGGGCAAAGCTAAGGCATCGGCGAAACTAGTCGTGACGCAACGGAGCGCGGCAGCGGTGCTGCCCAAACCACACCTGATTGGAGGGCAGGATCCTCCGGCAAGACCGCCAGAGTCTGCGCCAGCCGCAGAGCGTCCCAGCGCGCCGGCAAAGCATGAGCCCACGCTCATCGGGCTGCCGAAACAGCTACCAAACGCGCTGGCGCCTTTGAAGCCAAGCAAGCTCTTGTCTCAAGGCAAGGAGTCTGCTTTGGCGGCCTTGTCCCGTCAGGTCGTAAACGCGCCCCTACCGCAGCATAAGACCGGCATTAGGCTCAAGGCCCCCTCCCCTCCCCCGTCGGCTGCCAACTCGCCCGCGAACAAACGGCACGCCGCGGAGCCCACGGACTACGACGTGCAGGTCATCGACGCCTACGCGATGCCTCCCCTCCCCGCTCGCGTGGGCACTGCAACTGAATCCGCAGATGGCGCGTGGGACGATGACGTCGAGCTTGGGCCCGAGAGCAAGCGCCGCGGCACTTTGCTCACCGGTGCCGCGATAGGCTTACTGTGTTTGGTCGGGCTTGCTGTCTGCGCCTATGCCATGCGCGATGGAGACGCAACGTCGAAGCTGCGCCAAGACACGCAGGAAGCACGCGCGATCCATGCCGCGCGCGCCACGCCCGAAGCGCCTGCTGCCGCAGCGAGCATCGAGCCCACGCTCCAAGCCGGGGCGGCACCCACCTCTGCAACCGCGGCGCCTCTATCGCCCGCACAAATTTCAGGCTCCCCGCAAGCTACGGACGCGCCTCCCACCCTCTCCGCCAAGTCCGCGAAACTCGGCACGAAAGCCGCCCTGCGCCGGCGCGCGCGCGCCGAGCGTCGTCACGGCGCGCATCGGACACAGCGTAAGGTCTCGGCCAACACCGAGTTGTGATCTCTCGACAGCTCGCGGCCTTTCCGCTAGTTTGAAAGCCGATGTCGATGCGTCCGCAACTCTCAGCTTCGCTGTGCCTAGGTCTATCAGACCTAGGGGGCCTACGCTGGGGGTGCGTTTCAAAACGCCACTGCTGACGACGCGAACATCGCCGACCTCACGCACCCCCATCCGGTCCACACCCGATGGGGGTTTTCGCATCCGTCTGCATCCGCTGACGAGCTCCCATCGCAAACAGGAGTCCTCGTCATGTCCACAATGCACCGCACGCCCATCCATAAGTATCAAGCGTTTGCGCCCATCGATCTGCCCGCGCGCACGTGGCCCAACCGTACGATCACGCGCGCGCCCGCCTGGTGCAGCGTCGACCTACGCGATGGCAATCAAGCCCTGGTTGAGCCCATGGGCCCCGAGCGTAAGCTGCGCATGTGGAGCGAGCTTGTGCGCATGGGCTTCAAGGAGATCGAAGTCGGTTTTCCCGCGGCATCGCAGCCTGATTTCGACTTTGTACGCCACATCATCGATCACGATCTGATTCCCGAGGACGTGACGATTCAGGTGCTCACGCAGGCGCGGCCGGAGCTCATTGCGCGCAGCTTCGAAGCCATTCGCGGCGCCAAACACGCAATTGTTCACCTCTACAACTCGACCTCGACCTTGCAGCGTAAGGTCGTGTTCAACTTGGATCGGGCCGGCATCAAGCAGATCGCCGTCGAGGGCACCCGCTTGGTCAAGCAGCTTGCCGATCAGCTGACTGACACGAAAGTAGACCTCGAATACTCGCCCGAAAGCTTCACGGGTACCGAGCTCGATTTCGCCAAGGAAGTGTGCGACGCCGTGATGGAGACTTGGGGCGCGAGCGCAGACCGTAAGGTGATTCTGAACTTGCCCGCCACGGTCGAGATGTCGACCCCGAACATCTACGCCGACCAAGTCGAATGGATGAGTACGCATTTGGCGCGACGTGAACATGCGATTTTGAGCGTGCATCCGCACAACGACCGCGGCTCGGCCGTGGCCGCTGCAGAGCTCGCCGTGATGGCGGGTGCCGATCGCGTCGAAGGTACGTTGTTCGGCAATGGCGAGCGGACGGGCAACGTGGATGTGGTCACCTTGGCGCTCAACCTGTTCTCGCAAGGCATCGATCCAGAGCTCGATCTCTCGGACATCGACGGCCTCAAACGCATGGTCGAACACGTCAACCGGCTGCCCGTGCATCCGCGTCATCCCTATGCGGGTGAGCTCGTGTACACCGCTTTTTCCGGCTCGCATCAGGATGCGATCAAGAAGGGTTTCGCCGCGCTCGAACAAAGTAAGGGCAAACTGTGGGAAGTACCTTACCTTCCCATCGACCCCGCCGACGTGGGCCGCAGCTACGAAGCCGTGATCCGCGTCAATAGTCAGTCCGGCAAGAGCGGTGTCGCCTACGTGCTCGAACAGGATTTCGGTTACGTGCTGCCCAAGGCGCTGTCTGTGGAGCTGAGCCAAGCAGTGCAGAGCGAAGCCGAGCGCAGCGAAGGAGAAGTGTCGCCCGCCAGCATCTGTCGCATGTTCGAGCAGAGCTACGTCAACCGTCAACAGCCGTTGTCGATCCTATCCCACGCTAGCGACGCACGGGGCGAAGTCGAAAAGCACTTCTTCTCGATCCAAGCGCGCGAGCAGACGTTGGGCATGGAATGCAATGGTAAGGGGCCGATCGACGCTTTCGTGCGCGCGCTTTCGCGACAGCTGGGTATGCACATCGAGCTCGACAGCTACGCAGAGCACGCACTCGGTGCGGGAGCTGACGCCAAAGCGGTCGCCTACGTCGCGATTGCGCTGGCGGGCGAGCCACGCGTGTGGGGCGTAGGCAGCCATGCGAGCATCGTGACGGCATCGCTGTCCGCGATCATCAGCGCGCTAAACCGCACGGATCTCGCCAGCAGCGTGTTGAAGCGGGGCGCGGCGGAGTAGCGCGACAACGCGAGGTGCTCTGCTATGCTCGGCCCGCACAGAAGGCGCCGCAAGGTCGCTAGGATCTGCGCGAGCCCCCGTAGCTCAGCTGGATAGAGCAGCGGCCTTCTAAGCCGACGGTCAGGTGTTCGAATCGCCTCGGGGGCGCTCGTTCGCCTTGAGTCATCGGGGCGGCGCAACTTGCGCGAGGCGCACTCCCATTTCCCGGTGCTGTACAATGAGCGCATGGATCTTCAGACCTTGCGCGAGCGCTTCGAAACAGACGAGATAAGGCGCGTCAAAGTTGGCGGCTTCGACATCGATGGCCTACTGCGCGGCAAGTACCTCTCGCTAGAAAAATTTTGGTCCGTTGCGGAACACGGCTTTGGGTTCTGCGACGTGATCTTCGGCTGGGACATTACGGATGCTTGTTACGACAACACGCAACTAACGGGACCAAGCTCGGGCTATCCCGACATTCAGGCCGTGGTCGATCTCGACACTTACCGTGTGCATCCGTATGAGCCGCAAACTGCCTGCTTTTTGCTCGATTTCATGACCCCTGCGGGCAAGCCCCATCCTGCATGTCCACGCAGTCTGCTCAAGCGTATGGTCGCGCGCGCGGAAGCTCAAGGCTATCGGCCGATGGTGGGGGCAGAGTTCGAGTTCTGGGTGTTTCGCGAAACGCCGCAGACGTTGCAAGAGAAAGACTTTCGCAAGCTCGAGCCGCTTTCGCCGGGCATGTACGGCTACTCGTGGCTACGCACAGGTCAGCACAAAGATTTCGTGCACGAAATTCTCGATGCTTGCGACGCGTTCAACCTTCCGATCGAAGCACTGCACACCGAAACCGGACCGGGCGTATACGAAGTCGCGATTCGCTACGGCACCGCACTCGAGGCGGCCGATCGCGCGGCATTGTTCAAGACCCTGGCCAAAGAGGTCGCAGGTCACCATGGCCTGAGTGTCACGTTCATGGCCAAGTGGAATGCGGCCTTACCCGGCTCGTCAGGCCATTTGCATCAGAGTCTGTGGGACAGCACAGGCGCGCGGAATCTGTTCGCGTCCGGTGCCGCAGAGAGTAAGAGTGCCCGCCGCAAAAAGAAGACGGGCGAAGGCCGCGTAGACGGCTCCGATGCCTTGTCCGATCTGGGCCGCCACTATTTGGGAGGCCTTATCGATGCGATGCCCGAACTCACCGCGCTCTACGCTCCCACGATCAACAGCTACAAGCGCTACGTGCCCGGTGTATGGGCGCCGCTCACGGCAAGCTGGGGCATCGAGAACCGCACGACCGCCGTACGATTGATCCCTGGCGATAAGCCGAGCGCAACGCGCCTTGAGTATCGTCAGACCGCGGCCGACATGAATCCGTACATCGCGGTAGCGACTAGCTTGGGGGCCGGCCTGTACGGGATCGATCAGGGCATGGAGCCACCCTTGCCCGCAAGCGGCGACGCATCGGTCAACAATACCGACGCGCGTTTACCAAGGGATCTGAACACCGCGACCGAATGGCTCAAGAACAGTAAGAAAGCACGCACCATCTTGGGCGCAGCCTTCGTCGATCACTACGTGCGCACCCGCGAATGGGAAGTGCGACAGTACGAAAAGGCCGTGTCGGATTGGGAACTGCGCCGCTACTTCGAAGGGATCTGACGAGTCAGCGCCAAACCGTGACGTGCCAATTCTTCTTGCCGCGCTTCAGTAAGATGGCCTTACCGTGCAGCAGGTTTTCGCTGTGCACCCGGCTCGTAAGGTCTACTTTTTGGCCGTTCATCAGCACGGCGCCAGTTTCTACGAACTGACGCGCCTCACGCTTGCTTTGCGCAAGGCTCGTGAGCGCTAGCAAATCGACCACGGACATGCCGTCGGAAGACAAGAGTGACTTGTCGTGCTCGGAATGCGGCACGTCGGCGAACACTTCGTCGAGCAAGCGTTCGTTCAGCTGCATCACGTCGCCGCTAAACAGAGCCTGACTCGCCAGCTCCGCCGCACGCAGCTCGTCTTCGCCGTGTGTAAGCTTCGTAACCTCGCGCGCCAGCACGCGTTGCGCTTCGCGCTTGTGCGGCTCGGCCGAGTGCGCTGCGAGCAAGCCTTCGATTTCAGCCTGTTTCAGCGGCGAATACCAGCGCAAGAACGGACCCACGTCCGCATCGTCTGCGTTGATCCAGAACTGATAGTAAGCGTAAGGACTGGTGCGCTCGGCGGTCAGAAAGATCGCGCCTTTTTCGCTCTTGCCGATCTTCTTACCATCCGCCTTGGTGACGAGTGGCGCAGTCAAACCGTGAGCTTCGTGGCCTGCACCCTGCGCCTCGCGCCGGATCAAATCGATGCCGGCCACGATGTTGCCGTACTGATCGGAGCCCGCCATTTGGATCGTGCAGTTTTGCGTTCGGTGCAGATGCA
>JBKJIA010000625.1:0-4243 GCA_046598735.1 Polyangiales bacterium | reverse complement strand
TTGTAGGTTGCTCGGCTCGGCGCAGTCTGCGTTCGTAGCTCAGCTGGATAGAGCATCGGACTTCGAATCCGCAGGTCGCAGGTTCGAATCCTGCCGAGCGCGCAAAATTTCACGGGTCATTAGCTCAATTGGTAGAGCAGCGGATTCTTAATCCGTTGGCTCGCGGTTCAAGTCCGCGATGACCCACTACAAGTCGAAAGGCCTCGCAGCAATGCGGGGCCTTTTGGCTTTGGCCGGCTTTTGGCTGGCTCGCGGGGTCGATCGTTGACTTCGAATCGAATGGTCAGGCGCTGTGGGCTTCTGCTTCATCGCTACGACAGCCTCGCCAAAGTGAAGGCCGGAGCGTGTGGGTTGACTCGACTCGCGTGAGTGCACAGGCTGGGGCGATGTCGTCCGCGCTTGGAATTCGTCGTCTGTTCTCGTTGGCTGCTCAGGAGAAAAAGGCTCTTACTATTGGTCTGATTGCCCTGGCCATAAGCTCTGGCAGCAGCCTTTTGGCACCTTACCTTATCCGGCAGATGATCGACGGTCTGACGCAGGGCGGAGGGCGCGCCGTCGTTGATCGCATGGCGTTGACGTTGCTCGCCGTGTTCGCGGTTAGCGGATTGTTCACGGCCACGCGCGCGTATTCGTTCAACGTCGCGGGCGAACGTGTGGTCGCACGCCTGCGCGCGCAACTGTACGAAGCCTTGATGCGACAGGAGGTTGCGTTTTTCGATGAGCGCCGCACCGGCGAGCTCACGAGCCGCTTGGCATCGGACACCACGGTCCTGCAGAACGCAGTCACCACGAACATCTCCATGCTCTTACGGTTTGGCAGCATGGGCATCGGCGCGCTGGTGATTCTGGTGTGGACCTCGTGGCAGCTCACGCTGGTGATGCTCGGCATCGTGCCTGTGGTGGCGATCGGTATGATCTTCTACGGCCGCATGTTGCGCGCGCTTTCGCGCAAGGTGCAGGATGCCGCAGCACGGGCGAGCGAAGTGGCAGAAGAGACCTTGGCGGGCATTCGCACGGTGCGAGCCTTCGCGGCGGAACGCGTAGAAACGCAACGTTATGGCAGCGCCGTCCAAGAGGCGTTCGAGGTCGCGAAAGAGCGCGCACGTTTGGGTGCGACCTTTCAAGGCGTGGCGGGTTTTGCGGCTTATGCCGCCATCGCGGCCGTTTTATGGGTAGGCGGTCTCCTTACGGTGCGCGGCGAGATGACCTTTGGCGCGCTCACCTCGTTCTTGCTCTACACCATGACCGTCGCGTTCTCGATAGGCTTTCTGAGCGGCGTCTACGAAGACTTGATGCGCGCAGTCGGCGCAAGCGAGCGCGTGTTTCAGCTGCTCGATCGCGAGCCGCAAGTAGCCTCGGGGAGCGAGCGTCTACTCGAAGTGAAGGGGCTGCTCAAGCTTACCGACCTTCACTTTTCCTACCCGTCGCGCGCGGACGTCAAGGTGCTTGACGGGATCGATCTTTCGCTCAAACCGGGCGAGGTCGTGGCACTGGTCGGTCCGTCCGGCGGTGGAAAGTCCACGGTGGCCGCGCTGCTGTCGCGTTTTTACGATCCCGAATCGGGCAGCGTCGAGCTCGATGGCCACGACTACCGCACGCTCGATGCCGAGTGGCTGCGCACGCAAGTGGGCGTGGTCTCGCAGGAGCCCGTGTTGTTCGCAACCAGCGTGATCGAAAACATTCGCTACGGACGACGCGAAGCGAGCTTGGCCGAAGTGCAGGACGCCGCGCGCGCCGCGCATATCCATGACTTCGTCGTGTCGCTACCTGAGGGTTATGAGACGTTGGTCGGCGAGCGCGGTGTGCGTTTATCGGGCGGACAGAAACAGCGGGTGGCGATCGCACGCGCATTACTCAAGGACCCGCGCGTGCTGGTGCTCGACGAAGCCACGAGCGCGCTCGACGCCGAGAGTGAACATCTCGTGCAAGACGCGCTCAAGCACCTGATGAAAGGCCGCACCACGCTGGTGATCGCCCATCGTCTGTCCACCGTGCGCGAAGCGGATCGTGTGGTGGTGATCGATCGCGGCCACATCGTGCAGGAAGGCCGACACGATGAGCTGGCTGCCATCGAAGGCTTATATCGCGCGCTCGTGCAGCGTCAGCTCGCGGCTTAGCCATCGTGCAGCTGAAGCGTCGGGTGCGCTCTACACTCGCGGTGGATGCGAGGTTGCGCCCTGCGCCAGACCTAACTGTTTAGCGATCGGGGCGGGCACGAAGAAGTGATTGACGCTGATCGACGGATTGAAGCCGCTGCGTGGCGTGGTGGGGTAGATCTTACGGGTTCGTGTCGAGTAAGCCGAGGCCCGCGCGTAACCCGCGCGCTGGGCACATTCACTCCAAGCCGCAAGCATGGGGCGGCCAAGCCTGACGGGTCTGGGACTGGACTCGGCCGGACGCAGGCCTTGGCCGCTCTTCTCATGCACGTACTTGAAACCAGCGTGATAGGTGTTCCACGCGGTCGCGCGCAAATCATCGATGCTGAGCGCGTTCTCTTCCGTAAATAGTAAGATTACGCCCGCGTCGTGATAGCCGCGAAACACAGCGACCATGCTGTCGTCGGTTTGTTTGCGAACCTCATGGAACCCGTTGCCCACCAGCATCACGGCGCCGCGTGGCTCCAGCTGGGCAGAGCGTAAAGCTAAAAAGAGCGCCTCTGGCTTACCGATATCGGCATTGCGCACGAACAGCATGTTGGCGGGTAAGGCACCGCGCTTTTGTTCTTCGACCGCCGCATCGATCGCCGGGTCTTCCAGGTCCGCGCCCACGTACGCAAGGGCTGCGCCCGAGCGCACAAAGCGTTGGCGCGTAGCTTCGCCGCGGCCGATCGCATGTTCGATGAACACGTTGTAGCGATAGCCCGTGTCTGCACAGAAGCGATCGAGGGCATCGTTGGCCTGCTCGAATGTCGCGCGGTTGGCGTCTTGGCTGGCGCCCACATTTTCGCCGCGGCTCACCCAAACCGAGCTCTTGCCGTGCAGCAAGATGTCTTGGCCCCGCTGCATGTACGGATGGTAAGTCTCGATGATGCCGAACGGTCCGGGCCCCTTCGAAAAACCTCGCGCGCCTACCGTCGTGACACGGTAAGTCTCCCCTTCCCTACGCATCCAACCGGCCGCAGTCAGCACTTCGAGCGCGCCGCCCGCCGCAAATGGATGCGCGTGACTGAGCTCGTCCGCGCGCACCAACGTGTCTTCGTGCAAGGTCTGCGTACGATTGTTGGCACGCAGCGCGAGCACGATCGGCACCAAACGAAAGCCAAGCTCGAGCTCGTCGCGATCGGCAATCCAATGGTTCTGTTTCAGCTCCGCACGGGATTGGGCGCCGCGCGCCAGATCGAGCAAGACCTCGAGGGACGCGCTGTTCATGACCTCACCTGCAAACAACTTGCGCCAAGCGGCCGTGGCGCTGGCCGGCAAGTCGGGTGATAGCGGTTGGATAGACGTAAACAGACTGCGAACGCGCGGGTGACCGGCCATGCGAAAACCCTCGTCGTATTGCTCGACGAGGCCGCGTGACAAAAGAAACTGGAGGTCCTTGTCGAGCTCGTCCGCATCCAGCGTATTCATGCGGCCTTCGAGCGGAACTTCGCATAGCTCCGGGTACAACGCTTCACCATCGAGCAAACGCGATAGTAAGCCCAAGCCCGACATGAACCCGAGCACGTGCCGAAGTAACCACAAATCGGGCGGCGCCGTAATCGCAGCGGTGAGCACCACTTGACGCACGACGCCGGCCGCCTTGTGGACGCTGACCTTACTGTCTGCAGACAGCGCACTCTGATCGATACCTACTAGCAGTGCTTGCTGCGCATCGAGCACGCGCTGCCCCATGCCGAGTAAGTGCGGCACCCCATCGCGAAATACTTCCCACGCGCGCGGCTCCAAATAAGCGTGGCCCGCCGAAGTCATGCCGGTCGGGAACGCCAACACTTGCGCGAGACGCGCCTTGAGCAGGTCGTCCGCGGCCGCCGCGGTAAGCACACTTCGAAGATCAACCATGCACGCATGCTGACGACAGAAGCCCGTGCAGGTCAATCCTTGTGTAACACCGCGCAACACGCGCAATGCCGAGTGCGCACGCCTCGTGGCCCTACCCTCACCATGCGCGCTACGGGCTTTCAGGACAGGGCGTCTTTTCGAACACGGGCTGCGGTGCGCTGCTTTGAAACGAAACTCGCCCGCATTCGGTGACACGCTGCCACGTTTCAACGTAGCCGATGGCGATGTCGAGCTGACCGTCG
>JBKJIA010000017.1:0-11221 GCA_046598735.1 Polyangiales bacterium | reverse complement strand
GCACGCGAGCACATCCTCAAGGCTGTCGACCATCGCCGCGAGCACGTTGGCATGCAGGGACAGGAGCGTCCAGCAGCACACGTTGGCTCCTACGCACGCAGAGCTTCAAAGTGTCCGCGCTATGCTCGCTGCCATGCAGCTTCGTCTCGCCATGTTGGTACTCGGTCTCTTACTGTTGGCAGGCTCCCTAGTGGGCGCGGGCCTGCGCGTCGTCGCCCTCGAAAAGAAAGAGCTTGAGCACATCACGGACTGGACCACGCTCGAAGCCCTCTCCACCCAGCCCGGCGCCACGCGCATCAGCGCACGCCTGAGCGAAGTAGAGCTGCATGCAGGTGAAGACGCGCTGTTCGAGGTGTGCAGTCAAGACGCTCTGAGCGAAAGCTGGCGCAATGCACTCGACTTCATGGTGTGGCGTCCCAGCGTGCAAAAGATGGAGCTACGCGTCGCCCTGGACGACCAGCACCTTGCACTCGTCAAGCGCACCAAGGGCCGCGCCTGTCTGACGCTGGGCGGGGGTCGCATCGCTGCACAAGGTAAGTACGCGCTCGATGCCGTGTGGAAAAAACCACTCGATCCCGCCCTCAAACGCGTACCTTTGCGCGCCCGTGTGCTCGCCCGAACAGCACTTGGTGCAAGGGAAGGTTTGTTGGTGTTAGGCGCGGGTTTTGGCGCCATGCTGAGCGTCCTGGCAGGCTTTGCACCACGCGCGAGTCGCGACTCGGCAAGTCGCTCATCCGTGAAGTGGGCCGTCCTTGGCACCTTGATCGCGATGCTGTTGGCAGCTCTCGTCTTACGGTTGCCCATCCCGGGCTCGATCGGTGGGCTTGCGCGCGGGCTCTTGCTTGCGAGCGTTGAAATAGGCGTGGCTGTCCTCGCTGCACGTCTGATCTATGGCTCCATGCGCGACGGGCGCGACGGGCTCGCCCTGCATGCACCCGCCACGCGCCAATCGTTCGCGCTTTTGGCGGCAGTCTTCTGCGCGGCTCTGCTCAACCCCCTCGCGCGTTTGGCGATGCAGTTAGTGCCGTCGACTGGCGAAGCACCGATCGAAACCTTCATTTCATGGCCGAGCGGCGCCCTGGCCTTTGCCGCGCTTGGAATGGCCGTACCGCTGGCAGAAGAGCTGTTTTTTCGCGGCTTCGTGTTCGGCGCACTTGCACCTTTGGGTACACCCCTTGCGTGGTTCGGCACCGCACTGCTGTTCACATCGGTGCACGCTCAACAAGCCTGGGGCAACTGGGGCGCGCTGCTCGCTGTCACTGTCACCGGTATGGTGCTCACGACCTTACGGGCACTGAGTGGCTCCACGCTCGTGCCTGCCGTCGCGCACGTGCTTTACAATCTGTCGCTATGGCGCGATTCGTTTGGCGGTTAGTCGCGCGCCCTCTATCCTGCGCGAGATGCTGAAAAGCGGCCCTGTCCCCTTGCCCCCGGCGATCCGCGTAGACGTGCTGCACGAGCGCGGCTTGAGCGCGGAAGGTTTTCTGCGCGTGCGCCACGTGGCCCTGCGCAATCACTATCCGGACGGCACGCATAGCGCACCTTACGAGTACTTCATGGTCGAGCGCCGCTTGCTCGATGCCGTCACGCTCATGCTCTATCGGCAGACTGCACATGGCCCCGAGGTGGTGTTGCGCTCGCAGCTGCGTCCACCGCTCGCGTTTCGCCAACAGTATGATGTTCCGCTCGCCGCGACGGGCACTGGCGCGGTGCAATGGGAGGTACCCGCCGGCTTGATGGAGCCTGGCGAAATCGGCGAAGAAGGCCTGTTTCGACGCGCCGCTGCCGAGGCGCTGGAAGAGGTCGGCTACGAGCTTGCGCCATCACGCTTCAGCATGCTGGGGCCCGCCACCAGCTTGAGCCCAGGACTCATCGCGGAGAAGCTATTTTTCGTATGCGCCGAGCTGCGCGAAGACGACGTACATCGCGACCCCGAAGGCGACGGTCACGCGGTCGAAGAACACTCAGTCAGCATGTTCGTGCCCCTGCATGCCGCGCTAGCTGCCGTAGAGCAAGAGCTTGTGCATGACATCAAGACCGAGCTCGCACTGCATCGTTTGGCAAAAAAGCTAGGCGTCGTCTGATGGCCAAGGCAAAGAAATTGAGCCTGCCGCGCGTGCTCGTGATCTACAAAAAATCCATGTATCAGGTGATGGTGCGTGAGCGTAAGAACCCGCGCGCACGCGCGCTCCTAGAGCGTCAGGATCGCACCGTCGAGCGCATGCTGGCAGCGCACGAAGACCATGTGCAGACCATTAGCGCGGCCCGGGAATTTCTGGAGAAGCTGCATGTGCCGGCCGTGTTTCGCTATCGCAGCGATGCCTCCCGGGCTGAGCGTTTTGATCTCGTGATTACGCTGGGCGGCGATGGCACCTTACTGTGGGCTTCCCACCTGGTTGCGACACAACCCATGCTCGCCATCAACACCGCTCCCCAAGACAGCGTCGGTTACTTCTGCGGCGGCACCAAGGCCAACCTCGAAGAAGCGCTGGTCGGGGCGATCGAAGGCAAACTGAAGAAGACACGCCTCGCTCGCATGCAGATCACCATCGATGGCGAAGTCGTGTCGCGTCGCGTGCTGAACGATATGCTTTTCTGTCACGAGTGCCCCGCAGCCACCACGCGCTATTTGATCAAGCACCGCAACAGCGAAGAAGAACATCGTTCGAGCGGCGTGTGGGTGGGTCCGGCCGCGGGGTCCACGGCCGCGCAACGATCGGCCGGAGGTCGCGTGCTGCCCGCAAGCTCCCAGCAACTGCAATTCGTGGTTCGCGAGCCTTACATGCCTAATGGCATGCGTATGAAGCTGGTGCGCGGCTTGGTTTCGCCCGGCGAGCACCTTACCATCACGAGCAAGATCCACGGCGGTCGCGTGTATGTGGATGGTCCTCACATTAAACGCAGCGTGGACCTCGGCAGCGAAATTGTAGTCAAACGCTCACCTGAGACGCTGACTGTGCTGGGCTTTCACGCGCGTTGACGTCGATCACAAATGTCACACCGGCGTGGTGCTCGCTCTAGCCAGCATCATGAAAAACGTCGTTTCCTTGCTGTTGGTTGTCGCGGCCTCGGTGTTAAGCGTACCGAACGCGGCGCAGGCCGCCGATATCGCATTCTTTCCGGTCGAGGGGCCCAACCTTAGGCCCGAAGATGCGAGCGCAATCGGTGAGTTGCTGGCGCAGTCTTACGCTTCTGTTTCGGGGCAAGCCGTACTGGCTCCCTCGCGCATCAACTTGCTCACCCCCAACCATGAGCAAGCCGCCAAAGAGCTCGGCGTGGCCGAGTACGTGCGGACCGACGCCGTGGCGATAGGCCAACGCATCGTAGTGCACTCAGCCCGCTATCAAGCGAATGGCAGCATCGTGTTTCAAAGCAAGATGACCGCCGAGCGCATCGAAGACATGACCATCGTGTCCGACCGCATGGCCCGCGCCCTGTTCTATCGTGTCGAGGACGAAGACGTGCGCACCCGGCACAACGTGACCTTGAGCGAAGCGCGACCGGAAGCTCGGCGCTGGACCGAAAAAGTCGTCGGTTTCAAGACAGGTCTCCACATGCCGTTAGCCAAGGGTGCTGACTATTCGCCATCGCTTAGCGGCATGTTCGACATGCGTATGGAGTCCGATCGCTTCTTCATCGAGTTTGGCGCGGGCATCATGATTTCGACGGGCAGCGGTGACGACCGCTACGACTGCATCTTCGACGAGAGCGGCAGCGACTGCGAACAAAACAATCAGGGCCGCATCGGGGGCCTGGTTTCCGAGATCGGTGGCAGCTACTTCCTGACGGACGGCAACATCGCACCTTACGTAGGTGGTGGTTTGATGCCGCGCATCATCCTGTCGGGCAGTGACGATGATATCGCCAACCTGGCCGTGTTTGGCCAAGTGGGTGTCACCTTACCCCGCGACAGCTCCACCCGTTTCTACCTCGATGCGCGAGTGGCGCAGAACGTACTGCAGCTGCATCTCGACAATGACAAGACCGTGCTCCCCACGGAGCTCTCGATCCACGCCGGCGTGGGATGGTAAGGTCGAAGGCTCAACGCGCGAGGCTCGTTATCTTTTCGAGATCAGACGGGTCGTCGACATCGAAGCACAGGCCATGACGCTCGAGCACATGCACGCGTAAGCCTGTTTCCTGCGCCCGGCCGAGATGCTGGGCGAAGCTGTCTGCGCGACCAAAGCAGCTCGGCATCCGGTCTGCTGGCGCAAGACACAAGACGTTGGTGCCCGCACGCAGCAGATCCGGCGTGAGCACCACGTCATGCTCCGCAAGCGCCGCGACCACGGCACTCACATCCTCGACCGTAAGGTGCGGCAAATCCGCCATGCACACGAAACCCGCGCTTGCACCACGCGCGGCCACATGAGCCAGGCCTGCGTCCACGACCATGGCCAGCGTACCCAAGGCCGGATCGCGCACCACACTCACACCGCGCGCGTCGGCGCTCAGCGCTACATCGTCGTCTTCGGTCACCACCACCACGCCAGCGATGGATGGTGTGTTCTTGAGGGTTGAGATCACATGCTCGAACAGGCTGCGCGCGAACGCCGCGCGCACCGCATCGCTGAGCACGCTGCCAAGTCGACTTTTGCCGCGCGAGAAGCCTTTGACGGGCACCACGGCCCATACCGCCGACGCGGCCCCTAGGGTCATCGTAAGCGCTCGGCAAACTTCAGCACCTCGCGCGCGAGCCTCGCTCGATCAGCCGCGCCACCCATCACGGTCTTGGTTGCAAAACCGGGAACCTCTTGCAACGTGCCCTCGTCACCGTGCTCCACGACCATTCCGTGGATCAAGCCCTGGTAGTGCGAAACGATGGCCTGCGGCGATGGCTCGAGCCCGGACAACGTCCTTACCATTTCGGCCAAGGGCCCCTTGACCGCCCGGCCTGCCACGATCGGAGACAGCGCGACCACGCACTTTTGCGCCACCCGCTCGCGTACGCCCGCAAGCGTAAGAATCGGATCCACGGAAACGTAAGGATTCGACGGCCCGAGCACGACCAAATCAGCATGTTCGATCGCATGATGCACAGCACTGGTCGCTGCGCTGTCGCCCACGAAGCGCACCGCTTGCACGGCAGGGGCGCGATGCTTGACCAACCATTCCTGAAACGGTAGCGGCCCGAATTCAAACGTATCGATCATCGTGCGTCGCGGTTGATCGCACATGGGCAAGATCCGCTGACGCAGGCCCACCGCTTGGCACAAGCGCGCAGTCAAAGCGGTCAAGCTCACGCCTTCGCACAGGGCCTGGGTGCGCGTGATGTGTGTGGCTAAATCCTGGTCGCCGAGTGCAAACCAACCGGGGGCTCCGTAGCGTTCCATCCAGCCGCGCGCGCGAAACGTTTCGTCGAGTAGCCCCCAACCACGCGCTTCATCGGCAAGGCCACCGAGCGTGTACATGACGGTGTCGAGATCCGGACAAATACTCAGACCCCAATGCTCGAAATCGTCACCCGTATTGACGATCGCCGTCAGCGCTTCGGCGGGCAGCACCTGCGCCATTCCGTGCAACAGGCGTGCACCTCCTACGCCCCCCGAAAGAAAAACCACGGACCGAAAGGGGCTCATGCGTAGAGGTCCTGATCGATGGGCCGCAACAGCTCGCGCGCGCTCGAATCGCGAGGCTCAAAAGTAAGGCCGCGCACCAGCACGAAGGGCCGTCCCTCGTCTGCCTGACCTGCAACCAAGTCCGCCGCCGCGGCCACTTGGTCGGCAAGCGCAGTGATGGTGGATTCGAGCACGCGACCATCCAAATCCGGTAAACCGACTTGGTTGTAAAGCGCAGGCATGCCCGCCACGCCGATCGCGGCGCCCACCGTACCAAAGCGAAAGGGACGCCCATGCGAGTCAGACACGACGACGGCGATCTGAGCACCATGCACCCGCGCAAGCTCCGCGCGTAGACGTTCGGCATCCGCATCTGGATCGAGTGGCATGAGTAAGGCCCAGGGCCCCTCACCCACGCGGTCGTCTGCAGGCTCCGCATTGCTGAGATCGATGCCTGCGTTCGCGGAAACGAAGCCAAGCTTGTGGCGCACGATGATCACGTTCTTGGCTTTGCGCGAGATCGCGGTGCTCTCGCTCAGGATAAGCTCCACCACGCGCGGATCCTTACCGATCTCTTGGCCCACTTCGATCGCACGCGCACTTGGCTGCACGCGCGCCACGTCGACAAAACGACCCCCAGCGCGCGAGAACACCTTCGACGTCACGACCAGCACGTCACCATCACGCAAAGTAAGGTCGGTGGCGCGCAATGCCGTGTTGACAAGCGCGGCGACGTCGTCTCCTTGGCGCACACGCGGCACACCCGTCAGAGCCAGCAGCGTGAGGTGCGGCGCGCACGAGACCGACGCACGAGAAACCGACATAGCCGCGGGATTAGCACGTTCCGAGCCCGAAGCTCAGTCCGCGATGCCGGTGATGTGAATCCCCGTGCCCGCGCTCTTGTAACGCTTATTCATGTACAAAAGCACCGGCGTCATACTCTCGAGGGCGACTGCGTTCTTGATCGGCCCTGCATCGAGCCCGCGCATGCCCAGATCCTTGATCAGTCCAATCGCGACTTCCTTGGCCCCCGCGTCGTCCGCACATACCAGCACGTCGTAGTGCATGTCGTGTCCTGGGTCCTGCAAATGCACCGAGCTCACGTGGTGGAGCGCGGCCACCAGCTTCACGTCTGGACCCAGCACGGCTTGGGCTTCAAGTGCCGCAGATTGCCCGGGAGGCAAGTTGACCTCGCGCACGGCAGGCGGCTTGAGCGGCACCGTAATGTCGATCACGACCTTACCTTGCAGCACGTCTTTTAAACCCTCGAGCGTGCTCTTGTGCGCAGAGTAAGGCACGCACAGCACCACCACATCTGCATCGCTGCAAATGCTCGCGTTGTCGGCACCGCGAATCGACTGCTTACTTTCCGCCGAAAGCTCCGCCGCCTTCTGCACGGCGCGCTCTGCCTCGCGCGAGCCAATGGACACGGTATGCCCCGCCTGCGCCCAACGAACTGAAAGGCCCGTGCCTTCTTTACCCGTTCCGCCAACAAGTCCGATTTTCATGATTCGTTCTCCACTCACTCTGCTGCAAGCTCTGCGATCAATCGGATCGCTTCGATTTGGGGTGAGCCCACGATGAACGTGCCGATAGGCGCGCTCTTCCACACCTGAAAGCGCTCGCGAATGCGCTCCTTCGGGCCGACCAAATACAAGCGATCGACGAGCTCATCCGGGATGGCGCGAATCGCTTCGTCCTTCTTGCCCGCGAGGTACAGGTCCTGAATCTTGATCGCCGCGTCTTCGAACCCGATGCGGCGCACGTAAGCGTTGTAGAAGTTCTTTTCCTTGGCGCCCATACCACCAATGTAAAGCGCGAGCTGGAACTTCAGCGGCGCCATGCAGGCTTGCACATCGTTGCCGACGATTACAGCGACCGTTGGCGCGAGGTCGAAATCCTTGATCGACTTACCATTGCCCGCCTTGGCAAAGCCGGGAGTAAGGTTTTCCATGATCACTTCGGGCCGCGTCGGATCCATGCACGTGAGCAAGCAACCGTCTGCAATCTCCGCCGACAGCTCCTGTCCTTTGACGGCCATGGAGCCTGTGTAAATGGCAATGTTCGCGCGCCCATGCAAGATGCTCTTGAGGGGCTTACCGAGCCCCGACGCATCGGGACCATCGTAAGGAATGCGATAGTGTTCGCCGTGATGCGTCAGCGCTTCTTTGCGCGCAAATATCTTGCGGCAGATCTCCACGTATTCGCGCATCCACGACAGCGGCTTGTGGAATCGATGACCGTGCCAGCCCTCGACCACCTGCGGGCCGCTCGTGCCTAGGCCGAGGATAAAGCGCCCGCCCGATAGCGAATCCAGCGTCATGGCAGTCATCGCGGTGTTGGCCGGAGAGCGACCCGGTAGCTGCATGATCGCGGTACCAAGCTTGATCTTACTGGTCTGCGCGGCAATCCAGCCGAGCGGCGTCGCAGCATCCGACCCCCAGGCTTCGGCGGTCCACACCGAGTCGTAGCCGAGGGTTTCAGCCTCTTGAATTCGCTTAATATCGAGGGAAAGCTGTGCTCCCGAATAACCCGCCATCAATCCTAGACGCATGCTGGCTGCTCCTTGCAGAGGCCGAATCGACCCCTGTGCAACGACTCACGGCAGGTCCCTAGACAATAAGCGAAAGGGCCGCCAGCCGACGCAAGACTGGACGAAGGTTTTCTAGCGACGGAAGAATTGCGATTCACCCCACCACGCCAAGAACGAACGCGCGGGCCGTGCGTCGGAAGCCGGGGAAGCACGAAAGCTTGGTGCTCAGGCCCAGCTTCCATACTCTGAGCGCGGAGATGCCATGACTGCTTCGTCTAGATCGCGGGCTTGCTTGTGGAGCGCGCTGTTGTCCGTGTTGGTGATCGGCGCAAACGCGCACGCTGAAGCGCAGGCCGATTCGAGCGCGATTCCCAGCGTGCTGACGCCGTGGATCCCGTGGGTGCTCGACGATGTGGGCGTCGAGCAGTGCACGAACGTGAATGGCGTGCGCACTTGCGTGTGGCCCAGCGCGCTGTCGATGGATGCCACGAACACGGGCGCAAGCTTCACACTGACCGTGTCCACAGACCGTAAGGGCAGTGTCGCCCTACCCGGCTCGGTCGAGCACTGGCCCAGCGACGTGCGCGTAGGCACGCAGCCGGCCGTGGTGATCGAGCCCAATGGCGTCCCCGAAGTGCTGGTGCCTCAAGGCTCCCACGTGATCCAAGGCCGCTTTCAGTGGTCGCAGCTGCCAGACTCGATTCAGGTTCCGGTCAATCTCGGCACCTTACTATTGAGCGTGGGCGGCCAGAAGGTCCCCGCACCCAAGCGCGAAGCGAGTGGACTCATCTGGCTTGCCCAAGGCCAGCAACGCGACGAAGAGACCGAGCGCCTCGAGCTGAGTGTGCACCGCCGCATCGATGACGGCATTCCCCTGCGCATTATCACGCGCATCCAAGTGTCTGCTGCGGGCACGGCGCGCGAGGTGGTGTTGCCCAAGGTCCTGCTCGAGGGCTCGCGTCCGATCGAGCTGCGCGCAGAGCTACCCGCTCAGCTCGGCAGCGACGGCAGCTTACGGATGCAGGCGCAAGCGGGCAGCTATCGCATCGAGATCGTAGCGATCGTCGAGCAACCCCTGACCGAGCTACGTGCACCAAAGGCCGAGAGTCCCTGGCCCGAGCGCGAGTATTGGGTGTTCGCGGCCGACGACGCATTGCGCCATGTGGAGCTACCTAGCGACGGACAGATCGACCCTGCGCGCACGGACCTCGCGGCCGATTGGCACAATCTGCAGACTTTCGTCGTATCACCGGGCGGCGCGTTGAGCTTGAACACGCGCAGGCGCGGACAACCGGAGCCTCGCCCCAACGAGCTATCCTTGCAGCGCGCCATGTGGCTCGATCTCGATGGTCAGGGCTACACGGTACGCGACAAGTTGAGCGGCGAGATGTACCGAGATTTCAGGCTCGGTCTGCGCGCGGGTCCGCTCGGCCACGCTGTCGTGGATGGTAAGGACGAGCTCGTCACCGAATACGCCAAGGCAACCGGGGTCGAGCTTCGCCGCGGCACGCTGGCACTCGAAGCCGAGTGGCGCATGGAGGGCGCAGCGCGCGACCTGCCGGCTATCGGTTGGTCGGAGGACATGCAGTCGGTGATCACACAACTCAACCTACCGCCAGGCTATCTGCTGCTCGGGGTCGAAGGCGTCGATCAGGTGCCGGGCACATGGCTCGATCGTTGGGATCTGTGGGACTTTTTCTTTGTACTGCTAGTGGCGCTCGCGGTCGGGAAGCTGGCCGGAGTCGGCTGGGGCGTGATCGCGTTGTGCACGCTGGTGCTCTCGCACCATGAGCCCGATGCACCCGCCGCCATCTGGTTATGGTTACTGGCAGCGACCGCGCTCGCGCGCGTGGTGAAAGCACCGCGCTGGCTTCAACTCGCAAACATGGGCTGGTTTGCAGGCCTGATCGTGCTGTTGCTGATCGCAGTGCCGTTCTCGGTCGCGCAAGTGCGCAAGGCCATCTATCCGCATATCGACCCCAACTTCGGTGCGACCACACCGGAACAGTACGCCAGCCTGGTCTTGCCTGAGCTGCAGAGAGCCGCCCCGGCCGCACCTGCGCCGAGTAGCGACGCCCCGCAGCCCGCACAGCGACAGATGATGGAGGAGGCAGGTCAGCTCCAGGGTGCACTGGCCGATACGCTGGACGAGGCGAAAGCCCCAGACGAAAACGCTGGCGGCAAAGTGACGCGCGGCAACAAGGCCGCGTGGAGCGCGCAATCTTACGGTTCCTACGACCAGAACGACGTGGACCCACAAGCCGTGGTGCAAACCGGCCCCGGTGTTCCGCGTTGGATTTGGCAACGCATCGACATGCGTTGGTCGGGCCCGGTTCAGCGTGACCAACGCCTCAAGTTGTGGCTCGTGCCACCGAGCGCGACCCGCATCTGGGCCTTGCTGACGGTCTTGCTCAACTTCGCGTTGCTCCTGGGGCTGTCGCGTGCCGCAAAGCGTGCGCCGACGCCTTCCGTGCCTCCAGTCGCCCTCACCTTACTGTTGCTCGCACTCCTGCCCCTGACCCAAGCGCAAGCGCAGGCCAAGCTGCCTGCCGAGGTGATCCCGCCCGCGGATCTCTTGGCAACGTTGAAGGCCAAGCTGCTGAAGCCGGCCGCTTGCGAGCCCCGATGCGTCTCGGTACCCAAGCTCGAGCTCAGCGTGGAAGGCTCGCGCCTTACCTTGCGCGCTGAGGTCCACGCGGGCGCCCAGGCTGCCTATCAAGCGCCCGGCCCCCTCGAAAGTTGGTCGCCCGATAGCGTCAAGCTAGATGGTAAGCCCGCCTTGGCCGCCGTTCGCCTCGATGACGGTTTTTTGCATGTGCGCGTAGGCCCTGGTCGTCACAGCGTGGAGCTGTCTGGCCCACTACCACCAAGTCAAGCCCTTACCCTTGCCTTGGGCACGCCACCCCATCGCGTGCAAGCGCGCGCAGAAGGCTTCGTGATCGAAGGCTTGCGCGCGGACGGCCGCGCCGAAGGGTCGCTAGCCCTGCGTCGCGAGGTCGCGCTCGATCCCGCCCTCGGCAGCGAACAACAGGCGTTGCTGCAGTGGCTCGACATCAAACGCAGGTTCGATCTCGGGGTGCGCTTTCGCGTGATCACGACCTTGCGTCGCTTGAGCCCGGCGACCGAAAGC
>JBKJIA010000016.1:0-23517 GCA_046598735.1 Polyangiales bacterium | reverse complement strand
CTTGCGCATCCGGAGCAACTCACCCGCCTGTCGACGAGCCAGCTCAATCTCGGCGTAGGTATGCCCAAGATAGTCGAGTGAGCCGATGCGCATGTTGTCCGGTAGCTCGCTGACGCTGCCAATGTGCGCAGGATCGATGCCGCGCAAGATGGCGCCCGCGAGGTTGGAGGCGCTCGAGATCATCACTTCGCCCGAGACATAAGGCGATACGCCCTTCACGCCGCGAGCACTGCGTGCGAACGCCAGCGCCGATGCGTAAGCAGCGTTCGAGCCTTCGTGTTGATCGATCACGATGTGAGCGTTGTTGCCGAGGATCTTACGCTTCAAGTCCTGACGAAAGCCGCCCATGACCGACAGCGTGGTGGTGAGCGCGCAGGATGAAACGGTGACGGCGAGGATGGAGAGTCCCCCGATCGCGGCCAAGAAGCCGCTCTTTTTGGCGCGCAACATGCGTGCTGCGACCATGGCTTCGAAACCGAATTTTTCGACCTGATCGAGAATGACCGGAAGAGCGCGCACGGCCAGGCGCAGACCTAGCGCGAAGGTGACGCCGAGACGGGCGGTTTCGAGGTCGCGAGCCGGGGTCTTGATGAAGCGCGTCCAAAGGAAGCCTGTGGCCGTGATGAGCAGCGCATCGACGAGGAGAAAGAACGCAGCGCGCAGCTTACGCGGTAGCAAAAACCAACAGCCGAAGGCGGCGGGCAGCGCGACCAGGAGTGCCACGCTGGCCGTCACCGCAAGCGAGACCATGGAGATCTGGACGGGCTGCGCGAGCGATGCCCAGGCGTCCTCTAGCGAGATCAACACGAGCTTAGGTAACGGCGCCAGTTGAGCGGGGATCAGCAAGGCGAGGGCGATAAGCTGCACTCCGGCGATGGCTCCCATGACGCCAAGCGCAAGGCCACGCCCCCGTCCCGCGGCGCCGCGCGGCATGGCACGAGCGCGCCGCCACAGCGCTACCGCGCACAACGTGTAGAGCGCAAAAGGTAAGGCCCCCGCCCGTGCCAGCGCAGGTGACCTTTGGACCTCGTTCGCGATCCAAGCAAGCCCTCCCGCAAGCGCAAACGGTAAGATCGCAAGCACGGGCAAGAGCGGCGTCAATAGCGCCACGATGGCGCCTGGAACGCCTACGCGCGTCGGTTGCGCGCGTTGCTTCGTCACTTCGCCTCCGGTCTCATCGCAGGAAAGAGCAACACATCGCGAATTGACGGCTGGTTACACAGCAACATCACCAAGCGATCGACGCCCAGCCCGAAACCTGCAGCGGGCGGCATGCCGTAGGAGAGCGCGCGGATGTAGTCGGCGTCGAAGTCCATGGCTTCATCGTCGCCGCGCGAACGATTGTTGAGCTGCGCTTCAAAGCGCGCGGCTTGGTCTTCCGGATCGTTGAGCTCGCTGAAAGCGTTGGCGACTTCGCGGCCTTCGATGAACAGCTCGAAGCGATCGACAAAATTGGGATTACGGTCGTTGCGACGCGCGAGCGGCGACACTTCGAACGGATACTCCGTGATGAACACCGGCACGGAATGGGCGCCATCTTCGCTGCGATAGAGCTTGGTAAGGTCGGGTTCGACCAAGAGCTCGTACAACACGAAGATGCGGTCGCCGTGCGTAGTGCACTTGTTGAGCGGCACCGTCATCTCTTTCGGTGTCTGCGCGCGACGCTCGGCAAGCAACGCCGTCAAACGCTCAGGTGACGACAGGACGTCGTGATCGAGCGCGCCGTCGAACGGGGTCGCCGCAAGGTCCTTACCTGAGTGTGCAATGCGTTCGACGATGGCATCGCGCATCGTCACGCGCTTGAAGTCGCCTGCGATCGAAAAGGGACGTTCGGCTACGAGCGCCGGAAAGGCTTTTTGCAGGGCCGCGTCGACGTCGCGCACCAGCTGTTCCGTCAACGGAATCAGGTCGTCGACCGTGGCATACGCCATGTAGAACTCGAGGATCGTGAACTCGGGATTGTGGCGCGTGGACACGCCTTCGTTGCGAAAACAGCGTCCGATTTCGTATACGCGATCGAGACCGCCCACGAGCAAACGCTTTAGATAAAGCTCAGGTGCGATGCGCAGATACAAATCGAGATCAAGCGCGTTGTGATGCGTATGAAATGGCTTGGCCGTGGCACCGCCGCGCACGGAGTGCAAAAGCGGCGTTTCGACTTCTAGGAACGCGCGCTGATCGAGAAACGCGCGCAGGCTTTTCACGACCTGCGAGCGCGCGCGAAAGACACTCGCAACTTCTGGGCTCGAGAACAGATCGACGTAGCGCTCGCGGTAACGTTTTTCGACGTCTGTCAGGCCGTGCCACTGGCTGGGCGGCGGCAACAGCGCTTTGCTCACGTGCTCGTAGTGATCGCTGCGCACGGCAGCGGCGCCGGTGCCCGTGCGAATCAACGGCCCACGCACACCGACGAAATCGGAGAGATCGACGGTGGCCAGTTGCGCAGCTTGCGTCTCGTTCAGACGATCCTTACGGACTAGCGCCTGCATGTCACCGTAAGGGGTGCGCATTACCAAGAACGGACCGCGCTTGGCGATCACGCGCCCAAACAACGTGTAGATGGGCTCGCCACCGCTGAGCTCGGTCTCGGGCGGCAGTGTTGCACAACGCTCCTTGTCGTTGGCTACCGCCAGCGCTTCACGACGCGAATCTTCATCGGCGCGAAACGTATTCGGGAACGCACTGCTGCCCGCTGCTTCGAGCTTCTCGAACTTCGCGCGACGTGCGCGGATCAAATCGTCTTCGGATGCCACGATGATTCTCCTTGGCGGCTTGGTAAGCCTCGCGATGCGAGCTCAGCTGCCCGTGTTCAGGCAGGAATGGCCTTCTCTGCGCCAACCTTACGGTTTGCTTTCATCAACAGGTAGGCCTCGATGAACTCGTCGATGTCTCCGCCCAACACGGCATCGACCTGGGACATCTTGTGCTCGGTGCGCTCGTCTTTCACGAGCGTGTAGGGCGACATCGTGTACGAGCGAATTTGCGAGCCCATATCCATGTCCGTTTTGCTCGAACCGTAAGATTTTTCGAACGCCGCCTCGCGCTCTTGGCGCTGCTTTTCGTACAAGCGACCGCGCAACATCTTCATCGCCAGCGCCCGATTCTTGTGCTGCGAACGCTCTTGCTGGCAGGTGACCACGATGCCGCTCGGAATGTGCGTGAACCGTACAGCCGATTCCGTCTTGTTGACGTGCTGGCCGCCGGCGCCGCTCGAACGGTACGTGTCTACCTTGATGTCTTCCATCTTGACCACGATGTCGCCGATGTCTTCGTCGAGATCAGGCACCACGAACACGGCGGCGAACGAGGTCTGCCGGCGCGCATTCGCATCGAAGGGACTTATCCGAATCAAACGATGCACGCCATTTTCGGACCGTAAGAAACCGTAAGCATTCGGGCCGGTGACCGTAAAGGTCGCGTCTTTGATGCCCGCTTGCTCGCCGGGCTGATGCTCGAGGATTTCAGTCTTGAAGCCCTTTTTCTCGCACCAACGCAGGTACATGCGCATCAGCATTTCGGCCCAATCCTGGGCATCGACACCGCCCATGCCGGGATGGATCGATACGATCGCATCGGACTTGTCTTCGGGCCCGGACAGCATGCGCATGAGCTCGAGCTTGCGTAATCCCTCCACTAACGCCGGCAGCTGCTCGGCAACTTCGTCGATCAGACTTTGATCGTTGTCGGCGGCGGCAAGGTCGAGCAGCTCGCTCAGATCGGCCGCCTCCTTCGTGAACTTGTCGAAACGCTCGACCGTGCCTTCAAAGCCCGAACGTTCACGCAACAGCTTTTGCGCGCGCTCCTGGTCTTCCCAGAAACCGGGCGCTTGCGTGTCGTGGTTCAGGCTTTCGATGCGGTGTCTAAGGCCGTCGACGTCAAAGATACCTCCCCAGCACCCCAAGGCGCTGGATCAGGTCCGCGAGCATCTCGCGCTGTTCGCTTATCGTTTGAGACATGGTGGGCTTGATTCTTTCGGAAAGGGCGGGGCTTTCAGGCAACGACGCGCTGGGAGCGGCGACATCCTAGCGGCATCCTAGCGTTAGGAGAGCGCGAGCATGCGCTCGATGGGCTTGAGCGCTGCAAGGCGCAGCTCTTCGCTCATCGTGATCTCGGGGCTCAAATCGCGCAGGGCAAGATAGAGCTTCTCAAGCGTGTTGAGTCGCATGAACGGGCACTCATTGCACGCGCAGTTCGCGTTGGGCGGCGCCGGGATGAATGTCTTGTGGGGTGCGCCCTTTTCCATCTGATGCAAAATGCCCGACTCGGTGGCGACGATGAACTCCTGACAGGGGCTATCGACCGCGTATTTTAGTAGGGCGCTCGTGGAGCCGATGAAGCTCGACATGCGCAGGATCGCCGTCTCGCATTCCGGATGCGCGATGATCTCCGCATTGGGATGCCGCGTCTTGATGCCGATCAACTTCTTCTCGCTGAACGTCTCGTGCACGATGCAGCTGCCCTGCCAAAGCACCATCTCGCGCCCAGTTTTCTCGACCAAATAGCGCCCGAGATTCTTGTCAGGTCCGAACAATATGCGCGTGCCTTCGGGGATCGAGCGCACCAGCTTTTCGGCATTGGACGACGTGCAGATCAGATCGCTGGCAGCTTTTACTTCAGCCGAACAGTTGATGTAGCTAATCGTGACCGAGCCCGGATACTTGGCCTGCCACGCGCGAAACTTATCGGCGGGACAACCGGCAGCGAGCGAGCAGCCCGCCTCTAGATCCGGGATCACCACGGTGCGAGTAGGGTTCAAGATCTTCGCCGTCTCGGCCATGAAATGCACGCCGCAGAACACGATCACGTCCGCGTTCGTCTTCTTCGCGATTTGGGCGAGCTGCAGCGAATCGCCGATGTGATCGGCCAAATCCTGAATCTCACCATCCTGGTAATAGTGGGCGAGGATCACAGCATTGCGTTCGACCTTCAAACGCTTGATCTCCGCTTCGAGATCGAGTGCCGGATCGATGTCTGACCGCGAACGTACAGCCTGCTCCATGAGCGAGATCTAGCTCAGGGCTGCTGTCTACGCCGCTCGGCCACGAGCTTGTTGTACAGAGCTTTGCCCAAACTCTTCACCATCAAGCGCTCGACGATCGTCACCACGGCTTGGCGCTGAGCTTCGGATTCGTAGATGAAGCCGATGCCCATGCCCGGTTCCTGGCCTTCGCCGGCCTGCTCGGGCTTGACCGTCCATTGCACGCGGCCGTGCAGCTCGAGCGGGTTGTCTAGCTGCGGAACTTGCAGCTTAAACACGAACTCTGTACCGATGCCGAGGGGCTTCTGCGTCTTGATGAACATGCCGTCGCGGCTGATATTGCGCGTGTAATCGGCAAAGAATGAGTTGAGACGCTTGTATTCGACCTTGAGCTCGATCGGCGCGCGCGCCTCTCGTCTTCGTTCACTGCTCGGCGGGATGGACACGTGCACAACGTAGTGTGCTTACCCTTCCGCGGTCAAAGGGAGGCCGACATACAAACCCTTTTTCGCCTGATGTGGGTGTGAGTGAGCTTGCAAACGTAACCGTCGATTTGCGCATACCAGGTATGGAAGAAGCGGCCTTACGTCCGTACTCTTAGGGCCGTCCCGGTTAGACCAGGCTCGGCCCGGGCATCCGCCATCGCCAACAACGATGCGGTTAGGATTGCGGGGTAGTGCCGGGCAAGCTGCCGAGCACCACGAGACTTCGAGGGGGAATCTGTGACGGACACGACCCGAAATGACGACGTCTGGGACGACGACGGCGAGGACGACGACGAGCAGACGAAGGTGGCGCGCAATCCGCTATTTCGCAGCAACCAAGCGCCGGCTGCCGATACGGCGCGCCTGCAAGCGCGAAGCCTGTCCAGTTTCGGCACGCCGCGTTCGAGTTGGCCGCCGGGCAGCCACGAGCATGGCCGCCCTTCGCTCTACGACCGCCTCGTGCAGACGGGTGCGCTGGATGAGGATCTCGCCGACGCGGACAAGGGCGAGTCCTCTCGTCCGTTGAGCCGTGAGCTGCAACGGTCGGGCTCGCTCGAGCTGCCTCCGGCGCCGGATCTGCGTGAGCTCGCCGAAGCTCTCGAGGGGGGCGATGGTCGTGACAGCGCCGAGCAGCTGCGCGACAGCGATTTGGAAATGGTCGCGCCGGCCTCGCAAATCGACACAAAACCCCTGCGTCCGCTGCCTACGGCCATGCTGCCGCCCAAAACCTCCGACAGCCAAGCCGCTGGCTTGCGGGCGCTGCCTCCGCCGCGTGCGACGGGGAACGGTCAGGTGTCGAGCATCCTGCTCGGGCCCGGCGCCAGCATGCGAAACGATGCGACCGAGCGCTTTTCGCATACGCCTTCGACGCATCCGCTCACGAACTCGCTTGCGCCGAGTGCGCAGAGCGTGCGGCCAATTCCAGATGAAAAACGTACGCCAGGCTGGATGGTCGCGGCGGCCGCGCTGTTGCTCGTCGGGGCGGGGGCGGCGATCGGACGCTACCGATCTAGCGCCGCGGACAGTGTTGAAACGGCGGAACGTCGGGCTGCTGCGACGGCGGTCGAATCGCCTCGCGCTACGGAGCCTGCACGCAGCGTGGCGCCCCCTGCACCCTCTGCGCCCGTCGCGGAGCCCGCCGCCCCTAGTAGCGCGGTCGCAGCTGCCGAGCAGGAGGCGGCCGCTTCGCCTGCGGACGACGTCCCAGCGGGGGAGACGCCCGCCCAGGCCAAAAAGCGGGAGCGCGATCGTCGGCGCGCGGAGCGTGAAGCCGAAAGAGCATCCGGGGTAGTGGGCACCGAGCAACCGCTAACGGCCAACAGCGCCGGGTCGGGCACCTCCGCTGCTGCGAAGCCCGCTCCCCAGCCTGCGCGCGTGCGCCCAGCCGGGCCGACTGGCCCACTGCTTGCGCAACCCACGCGCGAGCAAGTTGTATCGACGATGGATGCGATGCTGCCCGCCCTCGCGGGTTGCGTCGGCGAAAAACACGGCACGGCCAGCGTCACGATGACCGTGCGCTCAACGGGTACGGTGTCTTACGCGCTCGTTGGCGGCAGTTTTGCGGGCACCGCCGAGGGGTCGTGCATCGCGCGCGTGATCAAGCAGGCGGAGTTCCCCGCGTTCAGCGACGCCAGCATTCGCGTGAGCTATCCGTTTCAACTCTGAGCGCTCGCGAGCGCCTGCGCCGCGCCTTGGGTGTGGAGGGCGGTGTGGGTGCGATGTCGGCGTGATGAAGGTGCGTGACGCCACGCTCCTTGCGTACTGCGCCCAGATTCCGTTGACTTCGGTTTTTAGCCGCAGTTATAGTGCGCGCCATCTCGCGTAAACCCCCGGATCAACGCCTAATTTGGCGATTTTTGTCGGGCGCGTCGCGAGCAGAGGACGGTGCGACGCGATGGCAAAGCTCCAGGACATAATCAGGCCGTTGGCCCTTTCGGTGGCTCTTTCGCTTGCCGCATTCGGTGCTGCAGGCTGCCACGCAGATCCCGATGATGCGGCAGGGCAAGCAGCGGAGCTATCCGATGCCGTGCGCCGCGAATACGCGCTTGGCAACCTCACGCGGCTGTACGGAAAAGCGCTGAGCGAAGCCAAGAGCGACCGATCTGCGCCGCAGGTGAAACAGTTCGTAGACGCGACCATCGACCCGCTCGTCAAGACGTATGTCGAGCATCCCGAGGACTTTCAGAACGGGTCGTTGATCATCGGCCTGCTGTTCGAGATGCGCGAGCCGCGCGCCATGCCGGCCCTGATGAAGGCGCTCGACTGGCGCACCGAGGTCAACGAAGAGCACGCGGTGTTGGCGGCGCGCACGTTCGCGGCCATCACGATTCCGCCCGACAGGAGGCCCGAGGTGGCGAAGAAGATCGCCGAAGCTCTTGATCGCGTCACCGGCAAGCGTCCGGTTGATAACCGCATGCGCATTGAATTCTTGCGGGCCCTTGGCGAGGTCAACGATCCGGCGGCATCGGAAGTGCTGACCAAAGTCGCCCTGCGTCAGTCGGAAGAGCAGAATTTTTTGATCAACAACTTGGCGGTCGAACAGCTGGGTAGGCTTGCCGATCCCGCGTCGGTGCCTGCGCTCATCGAGGCGCTCTTTCTCTTCGACCCGGCGGACCCGCGAAACAAGTTGAATCAGGCCGTGCCTGCGGCGCTCGTGCGTATCGGCCGGCCTGCGCTTGAGCCACTGCTCAAGGTGTTGCGTGGTGAAGATGCCAAGGCGCTGGCCCAGTCGAAGGCCTATATCGAAGCTATCCGCCAGCGTGCTCCCGACGTCGCGAAGACGATGTCGCCGACGGCGGAGATGAAGAAAGAAGCGGCTTACGCCGTGGGCGTGCTGGGTTTCCCGGAATCGATCGATGCGTTGATCGGCGCGAGCGCGGATCCCGACAAAGCGGTTCAGCTTGCGGCTGCCGGTGCACTTGCTTCGATCAATCGCAAGGAGGCGGACACCGCGCGCATTCGTGACGTCTTGATCAAGGTCTACCAAGGCCAAGAAAAGATCCAGCGCATGCAGGTGCTGCGCGCGATGCAGCACCTCTACGATCCAGGCAGCCTTCCGTTCTTGCTGACGGTGGCCAAAACGCCCGAAGAAGAGTTGCCCGACATCCGCGTGATCGCGCTCAACGCGTACGCATTGCTTGCGAACAAGGCCGAGGCCGCCGCAGCGAAAACGTTCATCGCGGCCGATAGCAGCGCTTACAAGCAGACGTTCGAATCGCAGAACAAGGCCCTGCTCGAAGCGGCCGCGGCCTGCGACGTCGACGTAGGGTGCTGGACCAAGCGCTTGGACGACAAGGACGAGAACGTGGCGCGCAAGGCCACGTACATGCTCGCGCGCCTGGGTCGCGGCAATGCCGAGGCCGTCAAAGCATTGGTCAGCAAGCTTGACCATCCTAAAGAGATGGTGCGTGGCGACGTGCTGAGTGCGCTCGATTTCGTGGCGGTCTCGGGCTCGCCGGAGGCCGTGGCCAAGATCGAGACGATTCGCAAGGCCGAAGAAGGTCGCGCGATTTGGAACCACGTGAAGGACCGGGCGCTCGCAACGCAAGCCAAGTTGATGGCGCGCGCCAAGTAGGCAGAAATGCAACCCTTGTCCTCGGGCTCTTGTCCTTGGGCACGCGTTCCGGCATAGAATTCGCCATGGTCAAATGGATACGAGAGGGCTCGGGGGGGCTACTCGTGCTGAGCTCGCTCGGTGTCGTGGGGCTTTCGATCGCGCACCTACGGGATCAGGAGTACGTGGGCGCGCTCCTGCTCGTGACCACTGGGTTGTCACTGCTGCGCGCCGGGGTGGAGCTGCTGCGCCCGTCGATCGGCGAATGATGCTGGGGGACACTTGATCGCACAACGCGTGACAAAGCGGGCAGTGCTGGCGGCAGTCTGTGGCTGGGGCCTTACCTTCTGTGAGGGCGCGCCGACGGAGACGCATCGCGTCGTCAAAACCGTGCAACAGAGCGCGGATGGCGTTGTCGTCGCGCGCGTCAATGGCGAGACGATCACGCTGAGCGAGGTCGAGGAGCTTTCGCGTGCGGCGAACCTCGCACCGGCCCAAGCGCTGGCGAGGCTCGAGGAAGAACGTCTGCTCGCGGCGTACGCCGAACAGCAGGGCTACGGTCAAGACGCCCAAGCCGCGCGGGAGATCAAACGTGCCCGTGTGCGCGCGCTTCTCAAAACGGCAGTGGAGCAAGGCAGTGCACCGGAAGATGTGCCGCAAGCCGAGGTGCAGGCACGCTTTGAAACCGTAAGGCAGCGCGACGAGCGACCCGAGCAACGGCTGGTGATGTACGTACTTTTCAAGACCGATTCGACCGCTAACGAGACCAAAGCGCGCACAGAAGCCGAGGCGCTGTTCAAATCCGTGAACAGTAAGGTAGGCGTGGAAGGTAAGCTGGCCGCACTCGAATCTTTGCCGGACAAGGGCGACTATCGGGGCGTGCCGGTGCTGCGCGAAACGCTCGATACGCGCAAGGATGCCCTGGAGGTGCCCTTGGGCGAGGCCACCTTTTCGCTGGGCGAGGCCGGGCTCGTGCCGCGCGTAGTCCGCGCGAGTAAGGGCTTTTACGTGCTCTTGGTGCGCGACATGAAGCCAGCATTTCGACTGGTATTGGCCGAACAAGAGGGCGCCATACGCGCCCAGCTTTCGAGCGAAAAGCGTCAGGCTGCGCTGAGTAAGGTGATCGAGGAGCTCAAGCTCAAAGAAGTGCCCAAGCTCGATGAAACTTTCGTGCGCAAGGCCCTTGCAGACGATCGCTTGCTTGGCGCGGCGCCATGAGCCCCGGTCGGGAGCCGCTGCGAGACAGGCCCCCTACATCGATTGCGCTGATTCTCGATGCTTTTTGGCGCGAATATACCGAGGTCGTGGCCGTGGTGTTCGTGGACGCGGACGGCGAGTGCATCGACTACTGCACCAGCATCGACCCGTACGATGCCAAGGTCGCTGGGGCCACCTGGCTCGATGCCACCATGCGCATGCGGGGCTCCGCGAAAAACGTATTGGCAGGCGAGCTCAGGCAATGGATTTTGCAGACCGACCGCAGTGTATTTGTCACCCGGCGCGTGACGGAGGAGCACGTGCTGGTCGTACAACTCATCGCGGGTGGGCTGAGTGCGCGACACCTCGTGGCCCTCGACAAACTTTCGGCGCTGCTGCGTGAGGACGTGGGCGTCGAAGCTACGCGCTGGGACTGCGTGCGCGATCCTTGGATCGGCGGCCGAGTGCGAGAGTGAGCAGAGCCGCAGTGTACCTTGCCCCACCCGCGCGCACCGAAACGCGGTCTGACTCACCAGTTGCGTTGCCCTAGGGACTCGCGTCCTTTAGCATCGTCACGTGGCGCGAATCTGCCCGAACCCCGATTGCAGTAAAAGATACCCGTCCGATTCGGTCGCGTTCTGCGGCGAATGCGGGACCATCACCCTACAGGAGCAGCCGTTCGACGATATCGATCCGCGTCTTGGTCAGCGTCTCGGTGACTATTTAGTCGTGGCGCGTGTGGCAGACGGCGCCATGGGCCGTGTCTATGAAGCCAGGCACCATGAGACGCGCGCGCGCGTGGCCGTGAAAGTGTTGCACCCGGACGTTGCGCGCGATCAGGTGGCGGTCGAACGCTTCAAGCGGGAGTACGAAACCGCCAACGAGATGAAGCACGCGAACATCGTCAGCGTGATCGAGTTCGGTCATACACCGGACGGTCTGAGCTTCATGACGATGGAGTACTTGGAAGGCGAAGAGCTCGGCCATGCTTTACGCCGTGATGGCACGCTGCAGACCCCGCGCATGTTGCGGGTGATTTGCCAGACTGCGCTAGGCCTGGATCATGCGCACTCGTTCGGCTTCATTCATCGCGACCTCAAGCCGGACAACATCTTCTTGGTCAGAGGCGAAGGCGGAGACACGGTTCGCATTCTGGACTTCGGATCCGTCAAATTGCAGATGGCGACAGGGCCCAAGCTGACCGCGTTCGGCACGACGTTGGGCTCGCCCTATTACATGTCGCCCGAGCAGGCGATGGGGAAGCAGGACGTCGATCACCGCACCGATGTGTTTGCGTTGGCGGCGATCATCTACGAATGCGTGACGGGTAAGATCGCCTTCGAAGCGCCCAACGTCGCGCAGATTCTGATGAAGATCATCAATCAGACGCCTACGCCGCCTTCGCAGCTGGGGCTGGGTCTGCCCCCGCGCGTCGATGACGTGATCGAAAAGGGACTGCGCAAAGACAAAGAGAAGCGCTTCAAGAGCGCCAGTGAGCTGGCCAAGGCGCTGTGCGAAGCTTACGGTGTTGAGCCCGACCTCGAGCGTTGGGGCAACACCACGTCCGAGGCCGAGCTGGCGACGGCGCTGACCGCCGCGCTGCCGCCCGACGCAAAGGCGTTCGGAGTGCTGAGCGACCCACCACCTGTTGCGGACAAAGGTGGAGCTGTGGCGTTGCGCGTGCAGGGCGCGCAAGCCGTGGGCGCAGCGGTGACGTTGGGCGGCGACTCGCTGACGCCAGGCGTGCGCAACAACAACACCTTACTGTTTGCGGCCGCCGTGGGTGGGCTTCTGCTCGTGGTTGTGCTCGCCGCGATGCTGCTGCGTTAGGGCTGGTGCTGGCTAGCGCTGCGGCTTGGGAAGCGGCACAAACGCTTGGTCTACCAACATTTCGAGGCGCACGGGCGTGGCGGATGCGCCGACATTGAGCGCGCCGACAGCGCTCACCGGACTCTTGACCCGTACTGAGTGGAGCGCTGTCGCAACGGCATCGCGCGTGTTGGCGCCCGATGCGAGCGCAGCCTGAACAAGACCGTAAGCATCGTGCGCGAGCGCAGAAAACACGTTTGGGTCCGTGCTCCATTGGGCGCGATAAGCGGCGGTGAATGCAGGAGCGAGCGCAGGATCGAAGGGTGCTGCGAAGACCGCGCCTTGCAAGTAGCGGCGCGAGGTCTGGAGCAGCGCAGCGTCGAAACCCACCGACGGAATCAGCCATGGAATGGCCACGCCTGCTCCGGGCGCGATCGGCTGTTTGGCAGGCCAAATCCCGTGTGCAGCGAGCGCTGGCGCGATCAACGCCACGCGGGATGCGGCGTCCGCGATGATCACGGCATCGGGCGCAAGCTTTTGCACGGCCTCCGCCTCGGCGACGAAGCTGGTCGCCGTAGCGAGGTAGGTCACGACCTCGATCGTGTTGCCCGGCTGCGCGCGCAAGCTTGTCTCGAACGCGCTGCGCATCACGTCACCGTAAGCACCGACCGCATGCAGCATGACGAAGCGATGGGCGCCGCCTGCGAGGGCCACGCGTGCCAAGGCTTCGGCTTCTTCGCGCGGGCTGCCTACAAGGTGCACGACGGGATCTTCGGGCGCTTGAACTTGTGTTGAGCCCGGCGTCAGGCTGAGCAAGGGAACGCCAAGCTCGCGTGCGCGCTTCTCGAGATCGCGCGAAAGCGGGGTGGACACCGGCCCCACGACCGCAATCACACGATGCATGGCGACGAGGTCGTCGAGCGCGGCGAGCGCATTTTCTATTCGACCACCGTCGTCGCGAAAGACGATGCGTGGCGTATGCGGGGGGCGCTCAGCCTCGGAAGGTAAGCCCGTCGCGAGCATCAGGCCACGCATGGCCGCTTCACCGACTTCGCGTCCGCGGCCGCTCAGCGGGAGAATCGCGCCGATCACGGAGGGATCCGTATCGCCCGCGCGCTCTGCCCGCAGCACCAACGCACTGAGCTCTTCGTCGATGACGAGGCTCTGATCGCGCATGTCTTGCGCTATCTCTTGCACCTTGGCCGACTGCGAACGCACCTGACTCACGCGCAGAAAACGTCGCGCGACCACGGGCCAGGCGGCGCCATCGCGGGGTAAGGTCTCATAGGCGCGCGGCAGCTCAAGCTCGGGGCTGAGTGCGTTCGTGAGCTCGTTGACGGAAGCCTCGGCGGCGCTGCGCTCGTCGGCCGGCAGCTCGCCGCGCAGTTGTCGATCGCGCGCTTCCAGCGCAGTGAGTCGATTGCCCTGAGCATTTTCGGCGATCGCGATCGTCGCCAGGACCAACGAGGTTTCCCGCGGATCGATCGTGCGACCTACCAGCGGTCGCAACACGGACAGCGCTTCTAGGTGTGCGCCCATGCGCGCACGCGCAACGGCACCATACATGCGACCGCGTTCTTGCAGGGCGGGGTCGGGGCTCTTGGCAACGCCGTCAAACCACTGTCGCGCGGCTTCCAGTGCGCCTTCTTTGAGGTCGATGCGGCCAAGCTCCAAGCGTGCCATCGGCGCCAGCGGATCCTTGGGCCAGACATCGACAAAGGCGCGAAAACGCTGCTTGGCCTGGGGTAGATCTCCGCGATCCAGCGCCTCTTTGGCCGCGCGAAAGTCTGCCTCGGCGTGCACGTCGGGGCTGGCTGCGATCTGGAGCGGTGGCAGCAGGCCAGCCTTGTGATGCGGACAGCCTCCGCCCATGCCTGCGGTGAACCACAGAGCCAAACCCAATAGGCACGTGCTCGGAAGCTTAATGATGCGTGGCCCCAGGCTGGGCATCGGAAGCAACGTAAGGCCCAGTTGCATTCCCCGTGCGTGCCTTGAATCGCGGATGCGCGCAAGTTCTCGTAGCTTCATAGTGCGCAAGCGAGAGACCACGATGCACCGTTCCGCCACATTGGTTCAATCACGCCTGCTCTCGCCGAGCGTGGCGAGCTTGATGCTCGCGGTCGACCCAGGTCCATTGTCGTTCGTGGCGGGACAGTGGATCAATCTCTACGTCCCCAACGACGACGAGCCCATCAAACGCGCATATTCGATCGCGAGTGGTCCCGCAGATGGCACACTCGAGCTCGCGGTGACGCGCGTCGAAGGCGGTGCGGCCTCGCCCACGCTGCACGGCTTGAAGGTCGGTGACGAGTTAGCCTTCGACGGTCCGCACGGTCTGTTCACGCGCGATGCCGCAGCCCAGGCTGAGCCAGCGCTTTTCGTCGCGACGGGCACGGGTCTGTCGCCGTTTCGCAGCATGCTGCGCCATCGCTTGCTGCATGGCCCGCATGCGCCGGTCACGCTCCTGTTTGGCGCACGTAGCCAAGCCGATATTTTATGGCGCGAAGAGCTGGAGGAGCTCGCTCGTCAGGACCCACGCTTTCGCCTGGAGGTCACGCTCTCGCGTCCCGAGCTCGGCTGGTCAGGTCGTACGGGACACGTGCAAGCGCACCTTGTGGAGCTCGTGCGCGAGTCCGCTTCGCCACCCGTTTACATTTGCGGGCTCACCAAGATGGTCAGCGACGTGCGCGCGATGTTGAAGGGCGAACTGGACTACGATCGCAAGCGCGTGCACAGCGAGCGTTACGACTAGCTAGCGGGGTAAACGGCCAACCAGACACTCAGGTACGGGCGCCGTCCTCACCCGCCGCATCGGCAACGTGCGCCTAGCGAGTCAGCGTATAAGTAATCGTCTCGCGTCGACTGTACTTGGTGGCAGGGAAGGGCACGCTCAAGATCAACGGTTCCACGCAGGCTTTCACGCTTTCGGGTAGCGTTTGCACGGCCAGTACATCCCCGCTGTGGCCGTCGATGACGAGTGTCAGACGTGCGGTCAACGGGCGCTTGGGATCGTTGCGAATACACAGGCCGAGCTTCTCTTCGACGGATTTCAGGGCCTTTTTGATGTGCTCGTGGGTGAGCCGCTCCGGGGGGGCTTCCTTGACTGGTGGGGGCTCCTTCGCGGCAGCTGGTGCAGGAGTCTTTGCGCCTCCTGGGGCGGGCGGGGTTGCCGCCGCGTCTGGTTCCGCCGGTGCAAGTGTGGCGAGCAAGCGGGCAGCTTCCGCGCGAATCGCCGCCTCGCCGAGCGCATCGTTGGCCACGGGCTCAAGCACAGCTGCGGCTCGGGCCCCTTGCAGCTTCACGAGCGCTTGCATCGCAACCATCAAGGCGTCTTGCATGCGCTCGTCATCGGCATCTGCGTGGTAGAGGCGCAGAAAATCGGCGATCGGTTGCGCGTCCGATGCATTCGCAAGTGATTTGAGGGCCAGTAACAAAGACGCCAGCTCTTCCACGGGCGTCTCGGGATCTTTCAGGTGCGCGACCAAGTGTGGCACGGCGCGCGGGTCACCTGTTTTGAGCGCGGCTTCCGCCAAGGGACCTACGGGCGGTGCTTTGGTCTCGGTGAGGTAGTTGGCGTGGCGACCGAGCGCTGCGATCACGGCTTCGCTACCGTTGGTGCGCTTGGAAAGAGCCACGCACGCCACCTGCCGGACACGTTCGGGTGTAGCTCTGTCCTGGCAGATTTCGATGAGCGCGGTGGTGGCGCTGTCGTCTTCGAGCGCGGCCAACATCGTTACCGCCATCGCGCGTACGGGCACGAGTCGCGTATCGGGATTCAAGGCTGCGTCCACTAGCTGCATGCCCAGGGGGGGTAGATCCTCGAGCGAGCCTGCGCCGGCCTCCAAACGATCCACGCGAAAGCGCGCCGCGATCGGCTTCACACCGAGGTTGCTCGCTGCGCGCACGCGACCCTGACCGTCCAAAACAGTCAGGGCGCCGGCCTCATCCACGACGAGCACCGTGTTCGGCAAGGCTTTGATGCCGACGGAATCGTTTGCCGTTTGATGCACCCAACGCACGCCCAGGCCGCTCGGCTCGAGTGCATAAATCTGACGGTAGAAGGCCAGGTACAGATTGTCGTCCGCCAGCATCAACCGCTCGCCGTTCGTGGCCGGCGACCACGCCAGGCTCACGCGATTCACGGCACTTTCGGCAGCGGGCGGGCGCTCGCTCGAAGAGGCGAGAAAACCCGGGTTGGCAGGCAATTTATCGTCACGCTTGTGGCGATAGTAAGTCGCTCCGGCGCTGCCGCCGGCCGTGACTTTGTCGTCAAAGCGAAAGATGCCGGCGCTGCCAAAGAACACGCTGTTGTCGCGTACGAAGGCTTGGCTTGCGACATCGTCGCGCACGCGCACGCGGGCGATTTCTTGGCCGCTCGTTTCAAGCACGGACAAGTAGATGCGATTCCACGGCAGAAATACGAGCCCGCCCAACACCGCCGGTCCACCCAAGGGCTCTTCGACGGACTCACTGAGCGCCAAGTTGCCGTCGCTCACGATGATGAGCTTGGAGCGAGCGCCCATGCTGCCGCCCGTGGACAGTACGATAGCCGTGACGTGATCGTCGCCATCGGCACCGATCAGTCCCATCCCGTCGGTCGGCACTTCAAAGCGCACGTTGCCTGTTTCGAGATCGCGAATGGTAATGCTGGACGCTTCGGGCGTAATCACGAAGTTGCCGGCTGCGATCGGCACGGTTGTGATCGACGCGGGTCGCTTCCACATGAGCTTGTTCGCAGCGAGATCGTACGCGAACACTTCGCGTGGCCGGGCGGTGGCGCCGACGACGACAGGCCGTTGCTCAGGTCGCGGATTGGCCTGCACACGAGCGAGCACGGCGCTGACCTGGTCGAGGCGATTGTCGGGATACGTGCGCCCGAACGCGCGCGGGCCTGCGCAGGCGGAGACAGCGAGCACGAGCAGGATTAGGCAAGGGATCAAGCGAGCAGAAGTCATGGCGTTCTCACCGCGAAAGTTACGAGGGGGGCGCATGTCGCGAGTCGTGCGAATCGTCATGACGCGATGCGCGCGACGGCGTCCTCGATGGCGCGGCGCAAACGCGCCGGAGAATCAGGCGGCAGTTGCGTGCTCAACTTCTCGAGGTAGCCGCGCGCTTCGGCTGTGCCGAGCTCTTCCAGTTGCACAACCACCTGCAGTTTCGCGGCTTCATTCACGTCGCGTCGCACGAGAAACGCATCGAACATCGGCGTCAGATTCGTCATTGGCACGTGGCCGAGATAGCCGAGGATGCGCGGCAAATCGCGCTCACTCGCCAAGCGCCCGACTGCCCGGGCCGCTTGCAGCACATCGCGGTCCAAGGCGCGAAACAGCGTGCTGATCGAGCCTTTTGCGCCGATTTCGCCCAGTCCATCGGCCGCCGCTTCGCGCACGGCCGGGTTCGAATCGCCCAGGGCGTTTACCAAAATGGACTCGGTACGCTTGCCCCGCAGCCCGACGCTGCGCTGCGCAATCAACGCCTGCACGGCCCGCAATCGCACCGATGGCCTGCGATGGGTGGCAAGCTCCTCGAAGACATCCGCCGTGCCCGGATCCCCGAGCAGCATCAAAGAATCGATGGCTGCATCCAGCAAATCGGACGGCAATCCCGCGCGCACGCGTTCCGCGATCATGGGAATCACATCGGGCGAGCCAAGGCCGGCAGACGCTTCGATCGCCATGCGCACTTCGTCGCCGTTCGACGAGGACAGCATGATCGCGATCTCTTCCAGCGACGGCCCCGCAGGTTTCGCCGCAGGACGCGCGTGCGCCGGTGCCACCCATACAGCTGCCAACCACAGCGTGGCACCGATCGCCGTGCCGACGGCGGTGCCGATGGCCGTCAACCACCGCGCGCCCGCGGCCGGGGGTCTCGCTGTCGCCATGCCTACGTGCTCCTGATTCGTGGCCAGAGCCCCGCGGGCTTGCCTGTTGGGATGTTGGTCGCTGTCACTATCGCGCGATGCTGCGCCGATCAACCGCACTTTTTGAGTTCTGGCACCACGCATTCGGCTCTCCTAGAGTTGGCCCGTGATGCATTCACGCAGAATCATGCTTCTTACGCTTAGCTCCTGCCTGACGTGCTCTGCTTCTGCGCTGGCTGCTGCCGTCGATTTATCGGCGTTCGCGGATCGCATCGATGCGATTGGCTGCGCGCGTGCGGCCGCAGAAGCAGGGGATGCCGCCCTTCTAGCAAAGTTGGGCGCCAGCGATTCGCGCGAGGCTGCGCTAGTGGCCGTTCGGGCTGCTCCCTACGCGCACGCGCCCGAGGACTTGGTGGCAGCGCTCGTGGATGTGGCCTGCGGGCGCGATCCGAACCTGGCACCCGAAGCCGCGTTTTCTCTGCACGCCATCACGCAACGCCTTACCCAAAGCGAGCTTGCTGCACGCGAGGTATTGTTGGCGGATCTGCAAAAGGCCGAGGAGCGCGTGGCCAAGGGCTGCGAGCACGACCCGGAAGCGGACATTGTATTCGCCCTCGACGTCGCCAAGCAACGTCTGCAGGCACTGCGCGAGAACAAGTTTTAGACGACCTTACGCTTCGAGCGCACGCGCCAAGCGATCGAACTCGGCGACCGACAACGTTTCGCCGCGGCGCTTCCCGTCGATGCCGGCGGCTAGCAGACCGCTGTCCACGCGCGCGGCGTCGTGGATGCGCAAGAGTGCGTTGCGCAAGGTCTTGCGACGCGTCTCGAACGACGCGCGCACGCACGCCACGAACGAAGGCCGGCTGACATCGTATGGGTCCGGGCGCGCCTTCAACAGCACCACGGCACTGTCCACCCGCGGCGGTGGATAAAACGCGCCCGCAGGCACGATGCACACGGATTTAATCGTGAATACGCCGCCCACGAACACACTCAGGGCACCGTAAGCTTTGGTGCCCGCCTCGGCGATCAAGCGATCACGCACTTCGCGCTGCACCATCAACACCGCGCGATCTACGTGTGCATGCTGATCGACGATGCGGCGAAAAATCCCGCCCGTGACTGCATAGGGAAGGTTGCCCGCGACTGCGATCGGACTGCCTTCGGCTAGCGCGGCAAAGTCCACGTCCGTGGCATCGCCAAAGCGTGCATCGAGGGCAGGCGAATGTCCTAGCTCGGCTGCGAGCACACCCAGCATGTCGCGATCCGCATCCACTGCGATCACGCGCGCGCCTGCGCGCAGCAGGGCGCCCGTCAGCGTGCCAAGCCCAGGACCCAGTTCGATAACCCGTTCCGAAGGCGAAAGCCCAAGCGCGCCCACGATGCGTTCGACCGCGCTTTTGGAGACCAAGAAATTTTGCGAAAAACTGCGCTTCGGGGATAGGCCATGCCTTCCGAGCACGCGTCGCGGATCTTCCCATGCCGGCAGCTCAACGGTGTCGCTCATGCGACCCTCGCACCAGCGTAAGGTCGGCCTTTCGTGAAGCCGACATGGCCGGGACCCACCACTGCCACACGCACTCCCAGTCGTCCCAACGTTGCGCGGGCCTCACGCAGTCGGCGCGCTTCCGAACGGCCATAAATGGCGCGCAAATCGTGCTCGAGACCGACAGGGTCGAGCTCTTGATCGATGGCCTTTGCGTCCGGTACGGCCACGCTCAGCGTATGTCCACGTCGATGCATGAGCCGCGTAGTAGCCGCGATTACGTCGTAGTCGATGACGCCGTCCAAATCTGTCACGAGCAAGATGGCGCGCGGCGCACGGATTTGTCCGGCCGCACGTTGCAGTGCTGCCGCCAATCCCTTGGCTTTGTCACCGCCAGGCGGTGTGGCGCGATGCGGAAGTTGAATCCCACGTTCGCGACAAAAGCGACGTAGCTCCGCACCCGCCTGAGTTTGTGCTTGCGGCAACTCCGCGCTGCGCGAAGACAGTAAGCTGCGCACGTGCGTCGAAAGACTCTGCACATCCCAGCGTCCCGTGCGACCGATCGAAAAATCGAGCCCATCCTGATGACGCACGTAGCGCGCAACGAGTTCGATCACTTCGCGGTCGTCGAGCGTGGTCAGGTCTGCATCCACGATCTCAGTCGCGGATAGCAGCGCGTCGTAGATGCGAATCAAATGGGCAGGACCTTCGCCCGGGTCGACGCAAGACAACACGCGACCATCGACCGTCAACAGGCCCACGCGATCGCCGCGTTCAAGCCAGGCGCGCGCCTGTGCTGCAGCGAGCTCCAGCGCAAAGTCGAGCTTACGTTTACCGGGCGCACCACCGCGCATCGACCCGCCGACATCGATGGCCATCATCAACGTCTGCTGCACCTCTTGATCGACCTCGCGCACGAGCAACTGGCCCCGCTTGGCGCTGGCTTTCCACGCGATCGATTTGAACGGATCGCCCGGCTGAAACTCGCGTAACTCGTGCAGCTCCGTGCCTCCACCGCGCCGCCGCATGCGATGACGACCCGCGCGATCGATAGGCAAGCCACTCATCGAAGGCGCCGCACTCTTCTGTAACGCGACGCTACGCGGCAACACTTTAATCGCGAGCGCGTTCGGAAAATAAAGCGGCACATCGAACAAACCGAGCGGCCCGCGCAAGTTCACGGCGAGACCGTGCAACACCACGCGGCCGGCAGCTTGGGCGACCACAGAAAACGAAAACTCATTGCGCGCGCGCGGCGCCACATGCAGGGATGCCGGCTCGAGATCGACCACGTTTGCGGCACCCGGCAAAATCGGCTCGACATGCGACATCTCAAGCGGCGTCGTGCCGCGATGGCGCACGTAACAGCGAATCTGAAAGGGCACGCCCGGCACCACCGCGCCGCTGACCGGGCCGTTTCCGTGCGCAAGCCACCACGCAAATTCCAAACGTTGGGCGCGCACGCGTCGACCCAGCGGCACCGTGGCAGCGAGGGCCGCCATCAACATGATAGCGACTCCGGAACCGAGCACGGTCGCGGCCCAGGACTGCGCAACCAACCCCACCAGCCACATGCCCACACAACCCGCGAACACCGCGAACGCGCGCGCTGTCGGGATTGGCAACATTAGCGCGTGGCTTCCCAGCGATGGGGCACTTGTTCGAGCGCGTTCTGCACGATGGTTTCGCGCGCCACGCCTTCCATTTCGGCTTCTGGCGTGAGCACCAAACGGTGCGCGATCACGGGCACGGCCAGCGCTTTGATGTCGTCCGGAATTACGAACGGCCGTCCGCTCGACAGGGCGCGCGCACGCGTGGCCTGCACGAGCGCAAGCGACGCGCGTGGCGATGCGCCCAAATACACGCGCGTATGCTGCCGCGTAAACTGCGACAACCTTACTATGTATTCGAGCAGCTCGTTCTCGATGTGCACGCCATGCACCAGGCTCTGCAGATGCAAGATCTCCTGAGGGTCCAGCACCTGTCGCGGCGGCGAGACGGGGTCCATGTGCCGCAAGAGAATGTTGAGCTCGTCTTTCGGGTCCGGATATCCGATCAACAAGCGCATCAAGAAGCGATCGATCTGCGCCTCAGGCAGCGGATACGTACCCGCCTGCTCCACCGGATTTTGCGTCGCGAGCACGATGAACGGCTGCGGCAATGGCCGCGTATCGCCTTCGATCGTGACCTGATGCTCTTGCATTGCTTCGAGCAGCGCACTCTGCGTTTTGGCGGGCGCGCGATTGATCTCGTCACCAAGCACGATGTTCGCGAACAACGGTCCTTCACGCAGCTGAAACTCGCCCGTGCGCGGCGAGAGCACGTACGTGCCCGTGATATCGGCCGGCAATAGATCGGGCGTGAACTGAATGCGGCGAAACTGGCAGCCCAATGTGCCTGCGAACGCCTTTACCAACGTGGTTTTTGCAACGCCTGGCACGCCTTCGAGCAACACGTGACCGCGCGCAAGCAGGCTTATCAGCAACAGCTCGCTTATCTGGCGCGGACCTACGTAAGTGCGCTGGATTTCCTCCACCACGGTGGATGCGCGCTGCGCTGCGAGTGCGAGCGAGCGCTCGTCGATCGTTCTTTCCTTCATCCCCGTTCGTTCCCCAGGCGCGAAAGCAGACGTTCGCCCTTCCGTACCACGTTTCCGAGCTCCCCCGCGCCTATCCGGGCGGGCGTTCCGTCCGAGTCCATCGTTTGACTGAGCGCCGAAAGTGAAGACAGTAGATTTTCGAGCTCAAGCCCGTCTGCCGCATTGAGCCCGCTTGCGCGCGCGAGCACCACAACCTGTTTCGGATCGAACGGGCCACTCAGCTTCAGCCGATAGGTAAGCTCTGCTTCGAGCTCTCGTTTGTAGTCGAGCAAGGACCACACGAGGTTTACGCCCGCCTGCGCCGAGACCGCCACGCGACCGGAATAGCCCGCATAAACAAGGCTCTCTGGAAACAGATCCGGCCGCACGTAGGGCGAGCGCCGCGGCAACAAGCTCATCCCAAACACGCACGACACGGCCAGCGCTGCGAGCGCCAGCACCAACACCGCATTGCCCGGCAAGTCAGGATGGGAAGCTTTACGCAGCCATTCATCGAGCCGCGACAAGCTCGATCGTCCCGACCCGTAGCTGCCCTCTATTTGCGTGTGCGGGCCGATCAGCCAAATTCGCCCGTTCGGCCGCGCCAAGTACTCGAGCAGATTTTTCGCAAATCTCCGATGCGCTGGGATCGCGAGCATCTGATTGATCACCACGCTCGCATCGCCCACAGCTACCAGACGGCCTGCGCCGATCGCGCCTGCCAACACCAGCGCGCGCGGCGTGCGACCGAACGTCAACACCGGACGCAAATCCGGATGATTCAGCTCCGCTGCGCGATTAGTAAGCAGGAGCGGCACGCCTTCGACCAAAGGGTGCTCGCTTGCCGGGTATGCGATGAGCAGTGATGCGTCCCCGCGCAGGCTCGGCACATCGTCAGGATCGGGCGCACGCCGTGACACCTGATACGCCGCCAGTAAGCGATCACCCGTGCCCACATCATCGAGCAGGGCCACACGTCCGCCCTCGCGCAGGAACGATGTGATCGGTGTCACCGGCAGACCCTGGCGGGGTCCCACAATTAAGAGCGCATCCGTCGCAGCCAGCTTCGAAAGATCAACGTGGCTCTGAGTCTTCAGATCCACATTTGAGCTGCGCGCGATCTTGCTGAGCTCACTCAACCCATCCCACTCGTCCGCATGAGCACGTGAGCAAATGATGGCCGCGGCCCACAGGGCTAAACATGTCAGCCAGCGTTTTCGAATCGGAGTGCTCACGTGGCGCACATCATATCAGCCCGCGTTTTTGTGCGAGTGCCTGCAAGTTTGAAACACCTCACCCCAAACATGGATGCCAGATAGCTTGACAGTGGAGCTGGGCATGGTGAGCTTGTTAGAGAATAAGAGTCGACGAGTAGACGAATTCCTTGGTCCGGGCGTAGAATTGGAAAGAGCGGACCCTTCGTGAAATGCCTGAGTGAGTCGATTGTGTTCTCTCAGGAATCTGGCACCTGGCTTGCAGGTGAGTAAGCGAAGAGCGAGTGCACCCACTGGGTGGATAAGGAGCTAAGCGATGCTGCCGCCGTTCATCATTGAGCAGATTCGAGAGCG
>JBKJIA010000678.1:0-7304 GCA_046598735.1 Polyangiales bacterium | reverse complement strand
GCCCTGCACGCCACCACGTTCACGGAATATGCGCTCTCGCGCGGCATGCTTTCGCAGCTCGATCGTGAGGAGGGCTTTTCGCAGCACTACCGCGAGCGTGGCGATATGTTCTCGCGTCTTGGCCATCATGCAGGCTCGGAGACGCGTTACGACTTCTTCCGCTCCAAGGTAGACGCTCGCTATGACGCGGTGTCGCACGTGCTTACGCTTCGTGTGCGCGCGTTTTCGGGCAAATCATCGCAACAGTTCTGCGCAGCGATCCTCGAACGGGCGACTCGCTTTGTATCGAGCATCGACAATCCAGCAAAACAGCCGCTTATCGTAGTGGCCAAGCCCTCCGCGCCGAGTGAAGCAAAGTACCCACGTCGCGCTTACGAAATCGTGACGGTGCTCTTGGCAAGCCTTGCATTCTTTTCGATAGGCTCGCTTTTGATCGCGGCGGTGCGCGAACACGCGCAGTTCTAGGAGCTACTCGATGCAACTTGCTCGCTATGAAATCGGTAACCGCCTGCCCATGTTTCTGATTGCGGGGCCGTGCGTGGTCGAAAGCGAAACGCTGGTTATGCACGTGGCCGAGCGCATGAAGGAAATGACCTCGCGCCTAAAGATTCCGTACGTGTTCAAGGCCAGCTACGACAAGGCCAACCGTACGTCGGCAGAATCGTATCGAGGCCCGGGCATCGCTGAGGGATTGCGCATTCTCGACAAGGTAAGGCGCGAGCTTGAGCTCCCGGTCTTGACCGACGTTCACGAGGACACTCCGATCGACGAAGTCGCCAGCGTGGTCGATGTATTGCAGACGCCCGCCTTCCTCGTGCGGCAGACCAACTTCATTCAACGCGTGGCCCGCGCCGGAAAACCGCTCAACGTCAAAAAGGGCCAATTTCAAGCGCCCTGGGACATGAAGCAAGTCGTCGAGAAATGCCGCGCGGTGGGTAACGAACAGATCATGGTGTGCGAGCGGGGCGCGAGCTTTGGCTACAACACATTGATCTCGGACATGCGTGGCCTTGCCATCATGCGCGACACGGGTTGTCCGGTGGTCTTTGACGCTACCCATTCGGTGCAGCAGCCTGGCGGCATGGGTACGACCTCGGGGGGCCAATCGAAGTACGTGCCGGTCTTGGCGCGCGCCGCCGTAGCGTCGGGCGTGGCCGGAGTGTTTATGGAAACCCATCCCGATCCGTCGCAGGCGCTCAGCGATGGCCCGAATATGTGGCCGCTCGGTAAGATGGAAGCGCTGCTGCAGCAGCTCGTCGACATCGATCGCATCGTGAAAGCGCGGCCGTACTTGGAAGACGACGCGCCGTGAGCAAGCCTGGGTTCCGCGTGGTCGTGCCTGCCCGCTTCGCGTCGACGCGGCTGCCCGGCAAGCCACTGCTTCCGATCGCGGGACGTCCGATGATCGTGCACGTCCTGGAGCGCGCGCGCGAATCTGGCGCAGCCGAGGTGCTGGTCGCAACGGACGACGAGCGCATCGTTCAAGCGGTGACAGCACACGCTGGCCGTGCGGTCATGACCTCGCCCGATCATTTATCGGGCACCGATCGCTTGGCAGAAGTGGCCGCCATCGAGAGCTGGGATGACGCAGACATCATCGTCAATCTGCAAGGTGATGAGCCGCTGATGCCCGGCGCGCTAGTCGCGCAAATGGCGAGCGCGCTGCATGAGCACCCGGAGGCTGGCATCTCGACCTTGGCTACGCCGATTACGGAAGCAAGCGAGCTGTTCAACCCGAATGCGGTCAAAGTCGTCCTGGACGCGCGTGGTTACGCTTTGTACTTCAGCCGAGCACCCATTCCCTGGGCGCGCGACGCTTTTGCGCAAAGCCGCGAGCAACTGCCCGAAGGTATACCTTACCTTCGTCATTTGGGTCTCTATGGGTATCGCGTGGGAACGCTGCGTCAGATGGCGCGCACCGCGCCCGCGGACATCGAGCGCGCAGAATCGTTAGAACAGCTTCGTGCACTGGCGATGGGCGTGCGCATCCACGTGGCCATCGCTGCAACGGCGCCCGGACCTGGTGTGGATACGCAAGAGGATCTAGAACGCGCCAACGCGGCCCTGGCACGCTAACAGACGCGCGCTACTTCGATCGACGCGGGCCACGTAAGATCTTACGTACCGACTTAGCTACCTTAGTGTCTAGTGCGAAGGCCTGCGGATCGCGCAGAAACTTCTGCAGCTTACGTTCCCACTGCTGCTTGGAAGACATCTCTGCGACCGCGCCCTTTGAAGGGCCGCCATTCGTCGGCTTTGTCGCCGCGGATGGTTTTGCGCTTGCGGCGCTTGGAGGACCGGTAGGTTGGGAAGGCGCGGCAGTAGGAGCAGCGGCTTCGTCGAGCACAGCCTGAGCACCGGCCTTCCACCAACTCTCCTTGAGGTATGCGGCCATGTTCGCCGTACCTACCGCATCCAGAAAGGGCGACGCGATAAGGTAGCGCACGGGGGTGCCGCCGAATGCGTCGACGAAGCTCACACCGTCGAGCAGCTTGGCGTCTACACGCGAGGGTTTTGCGACGAAACGGGCAAACGTGCGGATTGCGTCGTTCTTGGACACCTCGAACAGCCATGGCTGGCCCGCCGACGCGTCGACTACATCGCGACAGAAATCGATCACTCCGCGATGCACTTCTTCGATCAACTTGAAGCGCTTGCTCTCGTCACCGGGAACGAAAACTGGCTGTAAGGTGCCGCTGTCGTCACGAGCCATCCGCATCAGCGAAGGAAGCGCCGGTAAGAAGAGAAACTCGAACATGCCTACGTTCCTGCAGTACACGTGGGAGGAGCTCGACTCCTCGAACTCGAGCAAATAGCTACGGATGTCGAGACCGGAACGGAAGACCTTATGTGCCGGATAGAAGGTCGAGAAGTAATATCCGCTTAGATCTGTGCGGCCGGTGAGCTGAGAGAGCGCAAGCTGAAGTGAGGCATGATGCCCGATATCCACGGTAGCGACGCGTCTGGCTTCGTCGTAAAGCCCTTCGCTACGCAGGTATTCGATGAGCGAGCTGCGCTCGTCACGCGCTTGAGCGAGTATCACTTCGGAATTGAGCCTTAGGAACTGCTCGAGTTGAGCGCGCTGCTTGCCATCGCTCAAAGTTACGGCATCTTCGATCGAACCAAAGCCTGCCGCTTCAAGCGAGCCTGGCACGATCGCGTTGGGAGCCACGCCAAAGCGCGACGCCAAGAGCTGCGATAGGCGCAGTGTACTGTTCTTGATCTCGAGGGAGCGCGTGATGTCGCGGCTATTCGCTAGCGCTGCCACGCTGTAAGCGCGGCGTGATGCGTAGAGGTAATGAGCACGCGCAGCATCAGGTATGGAGCGAGACACCAGGTCGTAGATCTGTTTTGGTAGGTGACCATCGCGGGAGAGAAAGTAGAGATCGGTTATCTTATCTCGTTGAGAGCGTTCGATAAGAAACGACACGAACGCGAGCATCAGTGGACCGCCCGCCTCATAGCCCAAGCGGTACGGCGACCCTTCAAAACGCGGCTCGTGCTCATTCTTGTCGTAGAACTTTCGAGACACGACGCCGTGCAGCAACGCTGCGCCGACCGTCTTATCGAGCTCCTCCGTTTTCCAGATTTCGTGGACGTGCGGGGCCTCGGCGTACAGCTCACTGATGCTGGGTAAAAGGTACGCGTGCACGCCCATTCTGGACGGAATCTGCACGTCGGAAAGGCGATCATGGCCGAGGTGTACCCACGCAGCGGGCTGCTTTTCGAGCTCACGAACGCGCGCAATCAAGCCACCTTTGGGGTTCGGCGCGTTGTAGTCGGAAGACACGTAGAGTTGAGCGTAAGCGCTGTATCCGCAGCGCTCCAGCACGGACTCCACGACTTCACGGTCTAGAATCGAGTCTGCCACCAGGACTATGCGCTTGCCGCGCGCGACGGCTTGTTCGTAGGCGCGTTTGCCCGCTTGGCGCGGCCGGTTGATCGCAAGCTCGACGCTCTCTTCGATCTGCTTGAGGGCAACCGCAAGCGCCGGCGGTGCACCGACTCGCGCGCACATCGCTTCGTAGACGCGCAGTAGATCATACCTTTCGCTTTCGTCTGCTTTGGGTTCCCTTGCGGCAGCGCGGCCGTGCTCTTCGCGCAAGCGACGAAAGCCACCGAGCGCTGCGACATCGATCTGATGTGAATCGAACAAGGCCTGTGCCCGTGCTGCCGCAAGATCGAAGACCGCACAAGGATCGGTCAAGGGCCTGCTGACGAGCGTATCGAATACTTGAAACGACACGACCTCTGCGCCGGCAATCGCCCGCTCAATATCGTCCGTAGGGATTCTGACCGCAGGCCCGCCTTGGCGCAGCGATAGGCGCAGCTCGGACTGATACACCCCTGGGCGCAAGCCGTCGATCAGCGCATCGACTACGGTGTCTGGATCGTCGATGGGCGCAAAGAAGTCGAAATCGAGCCCGCGTTGCTGCTCGCGGATGCCACGTTCCAAGAACTTACCAAACCACTCGCCGCGGTGGTGGTAAGCATCCATCAGTGGATAGTAATGAGTGAGTAAGTAATATAAGGCGCCATCCATCCGCTTGGTGCGCCCTTGCTGAAGCAAGGATGGCAAGTCTTCTAGGGCCTCGCTCGCTGCCACACCTGTGACGTGGGAACGCCCGAGGGCCACAACGGGCAGGTCCCATACCATCGCTTGCAGGCCGACGGACGATGAGACGGTGACCACGGCATCCACGTGGGGCAATACATGCTGCGACACCCAGCGCATCCGCTGCACTTGCTCCGAAAACAAGAAGTTTGGAAAGCGTGCCCGCAGCTCCGCAATCGCCTCGCCTGTAAACAGTGCCTCATCGCCAGTGTGCAGTGTGACGTAGACACCGATGGCGGGATCGACACGCGTCAGCACGTAACGAACGAAGTCGAGCTGCGAACCTCCGCGCAGATCGACCGGACAGTTCTCATCGAACATGAAGTACTGCGAAACCTGCAGCGGCAGGAGCACAACGCGTTCGAACTTTCCGCGCACGTGCGCGGCGTGCAGTGGACTGTGTTCGAGCTGCGCGAGTTGGTAGCTTTGCTTCAGCCGCTCGAGGCGTGCGCGCTCGTTTTCGTCGAGTTGAACGTCGCGGATCCGGGCCGCGAACTTGCGCAGGAACGCGTCCTTGCCCACCCCAAACGGATCAAGCGCGGAGGTTTCCGGATAGGGCGAGCGCGAGAATATGCCCAGCGAGTTGTGCAGAATCAGAGCGCGTGGAAACAACGTTTCCAGGAACGGTGCGTTCGACTCGCAGCAGACGATCACGTCCGGCTCGAAGCCGCCCAAGCTCTTGCGACAGAGCTCGACCATGCGGCTCAGCTCGGATGATGCGAAGTCTCGGTTGTACCAGCGCGACGAAGCTTCGAGGTAGTCGGGGTAGACGCTCCGCAGCTCGGCCTGCGTGAGAGTAAACAGCTGTACGTTGGCCAACAAGCCTTCGCGCCTCACAGCGGACGCGACGTGGTGCGAGCAAAGCATGCCGATTTGCGCGCCCAATGCGCGGTACTCAAGCAAGCGTTGAGTTTCGCGATCGAGGTGACTACGTACCGTAGCGAGGCGAAATAGCGGCTTTCCCAGCTCGGCGTAGGGCTCAAGATAATAGAGGATTCGCATGATTCATCCGCGCCTCGGGGGCGCATTGAGCCGCATTGGAGCGGCGCTTCCATGGGACCGACCGTGCAGCAATAACATTGAGCACTGCGTTTTATAGCGTGCTGGATCGCAGAGGCGTGGCTCGCGTCGCAGGCATCACCCTGACCTGACGGCACTGTCGCGCTAGCCTGACGAGGCCGCGAGGATATCCTGCCATGATCTACGTCGCTTTCGTATTGTTCGCCGTGTACGTGCTGACGCGCTTTGGGCGCGTGATCTCAGCGTCGCGCGCGATTCCGATGTGGGTCGTACTAACGGTGCTCGGCGTCATTGTCATAGACCCCGAGCTACCACTGCCGGTGGCGCGGCTCTTTGGCATTCAGCTCGTCAGCAACCTCGTGTTCGCGACGATGATTCTATTTCTGTTTTTCGAATCACTGAAGGGCGCAGCCGAGCAAACGGGTTCCACACGTAAGTTGCGCACGCTAGTTTCGCGGTTGGCGATGCGTGATTTCAAAGGCATGGGCGGCGGCACCGCCCTCGTGGTCGTCCCCGCATACAACGAAGAAGACTCGATCGGCGCCGTAGTGGTTGCACTAGCCGCCATGCGCGAGAGCGCTGGTAACCTTACTATCGACATTGTGGTCGTAGATGACGGCTCAGCGGATGCGACGCACGCGGTGGCAACACGTCAGCCGCAGCCCGGCGTCAGCGTAGTTTCGCATAGCGCCAACACGGGCGTGGGCGGCGTGCTGCAGACAGGTTTCATGATCGCGCTGGCTCATCGTTACGATTACGTCGTGCAGTGCGATGGAGATGGTCAACATCCGGTCGCGCAAATCCCGGAGCTCGTGCGCGCAGCCGCGGAGCAGAAAGCCGATCTGCTCATCGGCAGCCGCTTTTGTGACGCTGGCGGAGCCACCGACGAGAGCAGTACCGCGCTACGTCGCTTGGGCGGCTGGCTCATCTCGTTTGCACTCGCCACGTTCGGGCGCGGCGCGCAGGTGTCGGATCCGACCAGCGGCTTCCGCGTGTACTCGCGACAAGCTGCTGCATTGCTCGTAGCGCGCATGCCTGATGAGTATCCGGAGCCGGAAGCGGTAGCGCTGTGCGCGATTCACGGCCTGAGTATTCGTGAAGTTCCCGTGCGCATGCATGCACGACAAGGCGGCGAATCCAGCATCTCCGGTGGCCAGAGCGCAGTGTTCATGGTCAAGGTGATGACTTCACTGCTGTCGTTCCGCGTTCGGCATGCCTTGGGCCGCCCTAGCTGAAAGCTTTCTCGCGCACCGCGCGCACGTGCGACATCAGCTTGTAAGTGCCGACGATGCCCGTGCTCTTGAGGCGCTTTCGCCACAACACCCATGGCTTGCTGCGCGGGGCATAGCGTGTAGCGACGGCGATATCCTCCGCGAATTGTGCGCCGAAGTTCGCGCCGCTTTTGCTCGTCTCGTACCAGCGAAAACAGGCAAGACGTTCAGGCAAGTACAGCGGAGCGCCCCGTCGTGCGAGCCGCAGCCACAGGTCGTAGTCAAAGGCGAGCTTAAGGGCCGGATCGATGTACCCGATCTCTTCGTGCACACGTCTACGCCAGAAGCAGGTCATCTGACTGACGTAATTCTCGGTCAGCAGATTATCAAACGAGTGTCGCTGCGCGAGAATTACGTCAGTCAGATGACCTGCTTCTGGCGTAGACGTGTGCACGAAG
>JBKJIA010000629.1:0-3966 GCA_046598735.1 Polyangiales bacterium | reverse complement strand
TGATCATGGAGCACCTTGGCGACAGCGCGCGCGTGGCGATTCGCGCACAGGTGGAGCCAAGTCTCGAAGTGTCAGGTGTGATGGCCGGGCTGCTGCGTGCGCTCCTGCGCGCCACATCGAGTAAGGCCGAAGTCAATACGGTGGCAAGTCAGGCCCTGGGCGATCCGGCCGACATTTACGTCCTCAGTTTCGGCTGAACGCTGAAAAGTTCGCCCCATGCGGCGACATCTCGCGTAAGCACGCGAGGTTGGGTTACCCTGGCTTGCGGCTTAGGGGTCTTGCGCCGCGACGAGAGAGGCTTTGGACCGCACCGGTCAATCACTGCTTGGCAAGTACGAGCTTACGCGCATGCTGGGCAAGGGCGGCATGGGCGAGGTTTGGGAGGGGGAGCACTCGCTCACGGGACGCCGTGTTGCAGTGAAGGTCCTGGCCGATAGCTATCTGGCGAACAAGAAGGTCGTGGCGCGCTTTGGCCGCGAGGCGCGGGCCGCAAGCTCCGTCAATCATCCAGGCATCGTCGAGATCCTCGACCAGGATCGCACGCCTGACGGTGTCCCGTTCTTGGTCATGGAATTCTTGGAGGGTGAGAGTGTCGGGGAGCGCATTCGCAAACGGGGTAAGCTGCCCCAAGACGACGCGCTGGCAATCATGTTGCCGTTGCTCGACGCGCTCGATGCCGCCCATCACGCCGGAGTGATCCACCGCGATCTCAAGCCTGACAACGTCTACATCTTGCCGGGTCCGCGGGGCGAAGAACGCATCAAGATTCTCGATTTCGGGATCAGCCAAAAGTCCGATGAAATCGATTCGCGCCTCACGCAAGAAGGCTCGGTGCTCGGCACGCCCCATTACATGTCGCCCGAACAAGCCAAAGGCGAAGCTACGATTGACGGCCGTGTGGACGTGTACGCGGCGGGCGTGATGTTTTACGAATGCCTCGTGGGCGATGTGCCTTTCGACGCGGGCAACTACAATGCGTTGCTGCAGATCATACTGTCCACACCCCCGCCTTCTCCGCGCAGCCGTGGCGCTGACGTTTCGTCCGCGGTCGAGCAAGTGCTGCTGGCCGCCATGGACAAAAAGCGCGACGGAAGGCCACCTTCGGCGCGCGCGTTCCACGACCTGTTGCTCGAGGCAGGTATGCAAGAAGACGACGCGATGCTCGACGTGGCCACGTGGTCCTTCACCACGCCTTCGGAGCCGCCACCGCCCGTGGATTTTGGCGACATGTCCGAGTCCGAGTTCGACTCTGAGCCGGTCCGCGTCGCGGTACCGGTGGCCAAAGCGAGAGCCGCCGCTATCGCCAACACGTTTGACGATCTGGAGCCTGTTGCTGCTCCGGCCGTGCGTAAGCGCGTGCCCGCGCCGCCCGCGAAAACGGGCTTTGCCCGCGTTGAAACGCTCGATGAGGATCTGTTCGACGAGCCCCGGCGGCCCCCACAGTACGATTCATTGCGGGCACCTGAGTCGCGCCGCGCGCCGCCGCAAAGCAGTTTCGGGCCGCCTCCGCCCCGAACTTTCGATCCCGGACCGATGCCGCGCGCGCCATTTGATGCGGCTCCCGCTCCGCGTGCGGCGTTCGATGCCGCTCCCGCTCCGCGTGCGCTGTTTGATGCGGCTCCGGGATCGCGCGCACCGTTTGACGCAGCACCCGCTACAGGCGGCGCCCGCGGTGTGGTGATCGACGCGGCACCTCGGCGCAATCAATCACTAGGTCCCGCTGCGGGAGAGCGACCGGAGCGCCTGCGCCCAGAACGTCGCCCCGCGCAACCGGCGGGCAGTACCTTTCAGATCAATCCTTCGCCCCCCGAACAGACGCTCGGCAAGACGATCCTGAACTGGGTGGTGACGCTCGCGGCCCTCGGTGCGCTCGTGTATCTGATGCAGGTCGTGTTCACGCGGCCTGACCCTCGCAAGCAGAAGAAGCCGGCAGAAATGGGCGCTCCCAGCGGGCAACCCGCGCAGCCGAGCTCGCCTTAACCGGCTTTTCAGCCCAGGGTATGCGCGTCGAAACCTTGCGCGCATCTGCACGCGGCTGCTAGATCCGGGCTCGGCCTACGCCTGAACGTGAGTGCAGGCTGGGGTGGCCAAGTCTTTCGTAGTGGTTTGCACGCGTACCGGGAGAGCAGCTGTTCATGGAAATTACGGAGACGTCGCTGGCCCAAGAAACCCAGCGTCGCTACCTCAATTACGCATTGAGCGTCATCACCGCACGCGCCTTACCAGACGTGCGCGACGGCTTGAAACCGGTGCAGCGCCGCATCTTGTACGGCATGCAAAACGAGCTGCATCTGCGCTACGACGCGAAGTACGCGAAGTCCGCGCGCATCGTCGGCGACGTGATGGGCAAGTTCCATCCGCACGGAGACTCGTCGATCTACGACGCGCTCGTGCGCATGGCGCAAAGCTTCACGATGTCGGCGCCGCTTGTCGACGGACGCGGCAATTTCGGCTCCCCTGACGGCGATTCTGCAGCCGCCATGCGTTACACCGAGTCGCGTTTGAGCAAGCTCGCAAGCGAGCTGTTGAACGAGCTTGGTAAGAAAGTCGTCTCGTTTCGCCCCAACTACGACGGCACTCGTTTTGAGCCGTTCGTGCTGCCGGCGCGCTTTCCGAATCTGCTCGTCAACGGTTGTCAGGGCATCGCAGTCGGTATGGCGACCTCGATTCCGCCGCACAGCTTGAAAGAAGTCGTGGACGCTTGCGTGGCTTTGATCGATTCGCCCGACGGCGGTCTCAGCGAAGTCATGAAGCACATTCGTGGACCTGACTTTCCAAGCGGCGGTCAGCTGTTGTCGAGCAAGCGCGAGCTGCGCGAGGTGTACGAGACGGGCCAAGGCTCGCTCAAGCTGCGCGCGGAATGGAAGCTCGAAGAGCCCAAGAAAAAGGGCAATCCGTCGATCATCATCACGTCGATTCCATACTCGGTCGAGCGCAAGTCGATCATGGAAAAGGTCGCTGAGGTGATCATCAACAAGAAGTTGCCGGCGCTGCTCGACGTACGCGACGAGAGCACGGACATCTGTCGCGTCGTGTGCGAGATCCGCGCGGGTACGGATCCCCAAATGATCATGGCGTACTTGTTCAAGCACACGCCGCTTGCCACCAACGTTCAGGTCAACATGACGTGTCTCGTGCCCGTCAAGGGCACGGACGTCGCGGCACCTGAGCGTTTGGATCTGGTGTCGATCCTCAAGCACTTCCTTCACTTCCGCATGGAGGTCGTGACGAAGCGGCTCGAGTTCGATTTGGCGCAGCTCAAGGCGCGCATTCATATCCTCGAGGGCTTCGAGAAGATCTTCGATGTTCTCGACGAGACGATCGCTTTGATCCGCAAGAGCGAGGGTAAGGCAGACGCGGCGGAAAAGATGATGAAGCGGTTCGGGCTCGATGCCGAACAGGTCGATGCGATCCTGGAGCTCAAGCTCTATCGTTTGGCCAAGCTCGAGATTCTGATCATTCAGAAAGAGCTCAACGAAAAGCGCGCGGAAGCGGCTCGCACGCAGAAGCTGTTGTCGAGCCCCAAGGCGCGTTGGTCGCTGATTCGCGCGGAGCTGCTCGAGCTTTCGAACGAGTACGGCGAGCGTCGTCGCACGCGCATCTTGGCATCGGTGGATGAGCCCGAATTCCAGGCCGAAGACTTCATCATCGACGAAGATGCCTATGCCTTACTGAGCGCGCAGGGTTGGGTAAAGCGTCAGGTCGGCATCAAGGATTTGTCCACGACGCGTGTGCGTGAGGGCGACCGGATAAGCGATGTTGCGGCGGGCTCCACCAAGAGCTCGGTCGCATTCTTCTCGAATCACGGTTCTTGTTATGTGTGCCGCATGGTCGAGATTCCAGCGGCCACCGGTTACGGCAATCCCGTGCAGAATCTGTTCAAGCTCGCTGACGGCGAAAAGATGATTCGCATGCTGTGCTTCGATGCGCGCGTGCTCGAGGTGCCCGCGGCCCAAGAAGGTGCCG
>JBKJIA010000579.1:0-4232 GCA_046598735.1 Polyangiales bacterium | reverse complement strand
CACCGTCAGGGCAGAACGACAAGTCATTCTCATCGGGTGAGCTACAGGAGCTCGCGCCTAGCGGAGCGTTTGCTGGGTCCTGCTCTAGGGTATAGGTGGTCGCGCTGTGATCGCGATTGATGCTGTCTTGATGGACGCGTAGCCCAAGCTCCACATCATGTTTGAAGGCGCCCGTTTCGAAGTCGCGACGTGCCACGCTTTGAATGCCCTGCGAGACGAACGTCCGCTGGTTGCCCGCGAGCAGCAAGGTTGCATTGTTGACGTCCGCGCTGCTGGCGTTGCCGCGCAAGTAGTCGAGTAAGGTACGCTCGCCTATGGGCGAGTCGGTAATGGTCTTGAGAGAAGCAAACCTGTCGTCCTTGGTGCTAGGCGTCTCGTTCACCAAACCATCCAGACGATTCCACAGACGCGAAAAATCGTGACGGTACGCGACCGTTGTCAGCTCGAAGTGATCGCCAACATCGAGCACGTGACGCAGCTCGATTTGAGTGCGCGTAAATTTCATCTCATCGAGTCGGCTCGCGGCATACCTGCGTTGCGGATTGGCGCGAAAGTCGGCGTCGCTTAGACCTAAGTAAGTTTCACGCGAGTCTTCCTGCGAGTAGCCGAGCTTGAGCTCGAGTCGGTGGTATACCCGTGCGGCTGGGTCGCTATTGACGCGGCCTTTGAGCATGAGCTCTTGCTTACCAAAGCCGGTGTTTCCTCCGCCGTCGAGCTCCTTGAACCCGCTAGAAGACAAGTGGGTTCCCTCGGTCAAGATTCCCCAACGGTCTGTCCCGTAGCCTCCATAGGCGTGAAGCTTGGTGTAGAAGGTATTGCCCCCGCTGGCATCGATGCCGAGGGCGGGCCCCTTGTACGGCGTCTCGCGCGTGCGCAGATCAAGTCCGCCGCCGATCGTTTGCGGCCCAAAGCGAATCGCCGGCGCGCCCTTGAAGACCTCGACACCTACCATGCGCGCCATGAGCGGAAAATAGTAAGCCGCCGGTGCAGAGTAAGGTGCGGGTCCAAACAGCACGCCATCTTCCATCAACGTGACTTTCTTACTGCGATCGGGATCGGCTCCGCGCATGCCGATGTTGGGCCTTAGCCCGTAGCCATCTTCCTGCCTGACGTAGACACCCGGAATTTGCGAGAGCACCTGGTTCGCATCATCGAAGTTGAACTTCTCGAGTTGCTTTTGATCGACCAAGTACACGGAGCCGGGCGCCTTGGTGACGGCCTCGTCGCGTGGGGCCACCACTTCCACCGCGCCGACGCGAAACAGCGAATCATCAGGCGCTATCACTTCGGGCGCCCCAGCATCGGCCGTGGGCTCGGCAAAGGGATCGTCCACCGCGGCGTCGCTCGCATCGGCGGGAGCTGCGGGTACTCCCCCATCGCCCAAACCCTCAGGTCCGCTCGGACCGCCGTCTAGCTGTGCCGTGACGCTTCCCCCATCCGTCAGCGCGACGCCGCCGTCTAGGTTTGGACTAGCGGCTCCTGCATCGGCTACGGGTGCAGCAGGGGTTTGAGCCTGAGCGAGCGCGGCGCTTACGAGCCACAAGCATATTGACAACAACAGCGACTTCTTCATGGACCGACCGAGGCGTAGCGCACGCGCGGCGCAAGGGGAACAGGCGTGCTGTTAGGTGGAGAAAGAATAAAGCCGGCCCTGCCTAGCCCGTCTTCCATGCGTGCGAGATCCACGCTGGGATCGATCATGGGCACAGCCTTGCGACCGTTGAGGCTCACGAGCACATCGGCGCGCACTTGCACCTGCGCAAAGCCGCGTCGTGCAAAATCAGTCGCGATGTGGTGGGCGAGCTGCAGGATCAGATCGGGCTGACTGCTCATCTCCCGCTCCTGATCGGAAGTTAGGTAGTGACGCGGTGCAACGCGCGCCTCGCGCCCGTCCTGCATGCGTACGCGATAGCTGACGCTGCCCTGCTTATCGCGCAACATCACCCGCCACGACCAACGCATGCCTTGCTCGTGCCACAACACGTTGCCGCCATAGGCATGGGTGCGAAACGGCATGAGCACCTGGAAAGCACAGTACAGTCCGATCAAGGCCAAGCTCGCTCGCGATAACCTTAGCTTCGTCGGCAGGAAGCTCGTGACTCCGCTTGCGGGAGTACGGCCCTGATCGCTTGATTTTCGTGCGCGAGACCGCGTTTGTAGCGGCCAGCGCACGGGCCAGTTAGCTGAAAAAAACAAGGTCGCCGCCATGGGCATCAAGACCGGAAAGATCCCGATGTTGAACCAGGTGCTGGTCAGCGCATGAAAGGACAACAGTCCCAAATACGCCCACACCCGTGTGCGCGGCCAGAGCAACAGGGGAACCACCAATAGATCATGAAGGAAGCCAGCCCAGCTTGCGGCGATGGCTACCATGGGCAGACCGAGATACGAGCCTATGAACGGCAGGTCCGCGTGCGCTGACAACCACAGATTCAGCGGTTGACCATGCAGGAGCCAATCGCTCCCTACCTTGGCCAGGGCCGCACTGAAGTACACGGTCGCGATCTGAAAGCGCAGTAAGTAGAGCATCCAAGCGGGCAGCTCCGAGCGCGCGAGTGCGGGCCTACGCATCGCATCGAGCGACCAGCGAGCGTGCAGCGGCATGAAGCTCATCAGCAGCGCTAGCAGACTCACGAGGTAATAATGGTTGAGGTAGTTGGTGACGTCCGTGAGCTCCACGTAACTAAACAGCACAAAGAACAGCGCGATCGAAACGCGATAGAACAGACCCAGTGCAACGAACAGTCCGAGCAGCGCCAGCGCCGTGTAGGCGAGGTACATGGACCAAACCGGGCCGGGCTGAACCCAGGCAAATCCCCAGTACTTGAACAGGAAGGTACGTTCGCCAAAAAAGCGCTCGACCCAGCCGTTGCTCATGAAGCGCACGGCGCTGACCGACATCAGCATGCCAAACATCATGCGAAACAGCGCAAGCGAGCTGCTATCGCGCGGGGCATTCAAGCGTTCGAGCAGGCGTTCGAGCATGACTCAGTCGCCGTCGTTCGCCGCGGTCATCGGCAGTTTGAGCCCGAGCTTCGCCACGAACTGCGTCTTCAGCAGGTCGGAGAGCTCCTGCATCGCCATATAAGCTTTCTCGGCTTGAACGGTCGAAGGGCCTTCGCGGGCAACCGCGTCCTCCAGCGAACCGTCGATGGCTTCCACGCTCGCTATCGTCTTGTCGATTAACCTATCCATGTCGTTGGCGACATCATCTGCCGAGACGGAGAGCAGCAGATCCTTGAAGCCCCACATGTCCGTGCCGCGCTTGCCCGCTGGCGGTAAGCCGCGGAAAACATCCCGGAAGGTTTCCATGTTAACTAAGATCGATTCTTTAGAAACCTTAGCTAGGCGATGCTCGAGCTCGTCAGGGCAGCGCTTCTTGCTGCACACCATGCTGATACCCAAGGGGCCGGCGAGCTTCATGTCCTTGGTTTCAGTATCCACGTAGAACAACCCACCGCTTATCGCGTCGAGCGCTTCTTGGGTCGTGTCGAAGAGCTTGCTGCCGTCACCCGCTGTGGCGAGCTCTTCGAGAAAGCCATTTTTCCAGGCGGTTTCCAGCTTTTTGGCGTCTTGCTCCACGAGCTTTGCCAAAGCGCTCGCGTAGCCCGCACGGCGTTTGACCAGGTCTCCCGCCACCAAGGCATCCCATTCGCCGGAGGTGAGGATGGAATTATTGGCAGGGCAGGCGCTCTTGTTCGAAACCTCGAACAGTAAGATCTCGAGCGTGCTCAAGCCGCGCACGTTAGGGTAGGTCGCCTTCAAAAATGCGCTCGAGTCGACATAAGATTCGTTGACGAGGGCGCGGTCTACGCCGCATGGGTTGGTATCTGGCCAGGCATAGATCTCGGAGCGCAACCCTAAGGCACCGGGTGCGCTGCCGATCGCTTGGGCGGGACCGACCAGCAGTACTTCCACGCGTTCCCAGGCCGCTATCGCATCTTTCCAGGCGGTTTGCGCGGCTGCGCGATCTTCTTCGGACAGGGAACCTGAGTATGTTGTGCAGCGCTGGGCAAGTGCCTTGGCAGCAGTTGCAAACTTGCTGATCGAGCTGAGGAACACTTGTTCGCCGAGATGGCGCAACAGTACGCGACGCCCTGCTGCGTTCTCTTCTTTGGGCTTTGCGGTCTTGCTTGCGCGCTCGCGCTCGGTCTGCTGTTCGCGCCCGCCTGCAGCAAGACCGCAAAGCCCAAAGAAGAGAACGCAGCAGGGCGTCGCGTACTGTTGCGCCA
>JBKJIA010000545.1:0-3648 GCA_046598735.1 Polyangiales bacterium | reverse complement strand
CGGTTCTATGCGGCACAGGCTCGCCTGGTGACCCGCGCTTTTGAAGACAGCGCATGCTCTCGACGAACCACCCACGTGCTGGCTCTGCACGGCGCAAGCCGAGTAATCCGCGAATATTAGAGTGACTCGTCGTCGAAGCGCCCGCTCTCATCCGTCGTCTTCGCTTCCGGACCGTCGCCTCCGCCGAGAGGGCTCAAAATGGGAACTATAAGAAAGATGCCGGCATCGCGGGAGGGTCGATCACGCCGGGTGTTGCAGCTGGCGGCGCTCAAGATGATCAGGAAAAAGGCGACGTGCTGGAGCCGCATCAGCACAAGCTAGCATAGAGAGTGTTGCGAAAATACGGTGACCACCGAAGCTGCCGCGATGCAGGCGAGCCTTCATCGTGGGGCTGACGTGTGCCGCGCGTCAGTGCGAGGGGCGGGGGCTCGAATGCTAAACCGGGGTATGCTGGCTTCGGGGGATGCGCCGCTGTATGGCTCGCTCAAGGGTGACAACCAAGGCGGCCCCATTCACGACGCTTACTGCGAATGTAACAGAGGAATTACGATGAAGCTTTCGGTCGTTCAGCAGCCGCCTGTGTATCTCAATCTCGCCAAAACAATGGAACGAGCCGTTGAGCTGGTCGCCGAATCTGCGCAGCAGGGATGCCAGATGGTTGTATTTCCCGAGGCATGGCTTCCAGGTTACCCCACCTTCGTGTGGAGACTCGCCCCCGGTGCGGGGATGGGCAAGACAGACGAGCTCTTTTCCCGTCTTCAGGCGAACTGCGTCGACTTGAGCAAGAACGGACTCGCGCCTTTGCAAGAAGCGGCAAAAGAGCATGGGGTAGTCATTGTTCTCGGTTATCAAGAAATCGATGGAGCGGTCAGCGGCAGCACCTTGTTCAACAGCTGCGCCATCATCGATGCAGACGGAACCATCGCGAACAATCACCGCAAGCTGATGCCTACCAATCCGGAGAGGATGGTGTGGGGCTTTGGCGACGGCTCGGGCCTGAACGTGGTGGACACAGCAGTGGGTCGGGTAGGGACGTTAATCTGTTGGGAAAACTATATGCCCCTGGCTCGCTACGCTCTCTATGCCCAGAACATAGACATTTACGTCGCTCCGACCTGGGACAGCGGTGACACCTGGCTTGCGACGATGCAGCATGTTGCGCGCGAAGGTGGATGTTGGGTGATTGGATGTGCAACCGCTCTGCAAGCGTCAGACATCCCAGAGGACGTTCCGTACCGGGACGAGTTGTTTCCCAACAAAGATGAATGGGTAAATCCCGGGGATGCGGTCATCTACAAGCCCTTCGGTGGTGTGGTTGCGGGACCCATGCGCAAGGAAAAGGGACTCTTGATCGCCGATATCGACGTCGGAGCAGCTCGATCCTCGCGTCGGAAGTTCGACGCAAGTGGGCACTATGCGCGCCCCGATATCTTCTCATTGAGTGTCAACCGCAAGAGGCAGGCACCAGTTTCATTCGACAAGTAAGAGTAAGGATGGTGAGCAGGGCCCAAGCCACCGCTCGAAGCAGGGCACGGTCGGTCGGGAGAACGACCCCGGCGGCTCAGCTGCGCTGCTTTCGACGCGCGGACGAGCGTGAGGCCGTGGCGTAGCATCGCGCGGCCGGGTGACGGCGCAGGAGTGCCGCGCGAGTCCACGCACGGGGCGTTCACGCACGGTGGCTCCACGCAGTGTGCACGCTCCCACGAGCAGCGTGTGCAACTTGTGCCCCAGGGACCGGCCGAGTCTGCGGGCTGACCGCCCCGCCGTTGAACCTCCTGTCGCAGCACGTGCTCCGACCGCCTGACACGCGCCCCCTGACGTGCGTCAGGCCGAGGCACCCTCGACCATGCAGACAGGGTGTCGGCCGCCGCAAGCCTTAGGAATCGCTGACGCGCACTTGCTGAAGCGCTTTGCCCGCTATGGCGCGCACGGTGGCGTCTTCGTCGCGGGTCGCGGCGCGCAGGGCTTCGGCGAACAGCGATGGGTCGATCTTCGCCATGGCGCGCACGGCGTAGAAACGCGCGAGGAGGTTGCTCGAGCGTGCATCAGTGTCGAGGCGCTGGGCCACGCGCTTGCGAACATCGTCGGAGTCGGCGGTGCGGTAGTCGCGCACTAGCTGCTCATAGGCCTGACGTTCGGCTGAGGCGATGGCAGCCCGCTCGCTGGCGATGGCGGGCGCTTCGGACATGCGCGCGGGCGGCAGTGATGCAGACGCCGCGGGCGCGACCGAGCGGGGTCTGCGACTCGCGCCTGCGCCCGAACGGAACAACTGAATCTGATCGATCTCCGCCAGATCGAGCCGCGACACGGTCTTGTCGAGCTTGCTCCGAAGCTGGGCACCTTCGCGCTTGGCCACGCCGACCATGTCGCGCATGCCTTCGGGGAGCGATTGCGAAGAGGCCACAATGCGAAGGGTTGCGCGCTCGGCTTTATCATCGCGGTAGGTTCCGAGATACACCGCGGCGCCGCCCGTCTTGTCCTTGAGCTGCTCGCTCACCTGTTCGAACAACGAAAAGGGGGTGGACGAAAGCAGCGACTCGGGCGCGTCGAACGCGAGGCCCAGGTAAGAGACGCTCTCGAGCGAGTAGCCCTGGGGCATCACGCTGCTCACTTCGAGACACTCGTGAACGGCCTCGATCACCGACTTCACGTCGAGCGTCGCGAGCTCTTTCGAGCCGAAATTGAGCAGCCCCCCCGACAGGAGCAGGGTGCGCAGATCCTCGCCGTCGAGTGGGCGAATCGCACTTACGCCCGGGCGATCGTTCAGGCGATTGAACATGTCGAGCTGTTCGACGATGACCTTGTTGATCTCGGGGTAATACTTGTCGAGTGAGACGTTGCCGTGGGATTCAGCGAGGCGCGCGTTGTCGATGAACAACCAGCCGAGCAACGACTCCGCCACGAGCTCGTTCACCGCGCGTACCGCGTTCACTTTCGCCACGCCGCTTTCATGCTGGGCGGGGAGGGTGGCGAGCACCATCAGGGGCAGGGAGAGCTCGTCGAGCACCGTCACGAGCTCTGCGATGGCCGAACCAGTGCCCCCGCCGAGGCCGCACGTGAGCAGTACGATGTCGGCGCCCGCAGCGAGCTCCGAGACGCGCGCTCGAATCGTCTTCGCGTGGGCGCTGACACACTCGCGGCCATAGCTTGCGTCCGAGCCCGCGCCGTCGTGGCCATCGATGCCGATGTAGACGCGCTGCTCTTCGGGCAACAGCATGCCACGTGCCGAGAGCGTCGATAGGTCGCTCGCCGCGGTGTTGAACGCCAGCGCCCGGTGGCCGCGGCGCGAGAACTCAGCGGCCAGATTGCCGCCGGCCTGACCAAGTCCTACGGCAACGATCTCAAGAGCACGACCAGCTACTGTCACAACGGCCTCCACATGGAACGCGGGAATCGGGCCGCACTATAGATCGCAGTAACGAGGACCGTCGAGCACCGACCGTCTAATCCGGCCGAAACTTTCGCGTTTGTGTGCGGTCGTCCCACGCCGGTTCGGCGCACTCAGCAAGATCCGCTCCGCGTCTTCACGGGTCAGATGATCTCGATGAAACACTTTGGCGAGCAGCCATCGCCGCTGACGGTGTTGCCGTCGTCGCACAGTTCATTGAGGTGCGCGTCGACGATGCCATCGCCGCAGCGCTCGATCGT
>JBKJIA010000471.1:0-26919 GCA_046598735.1 Polyangiales bacterium | reverse complement strand
GTCGTGCCGCCTGTCGTGCCGCCGGTCGTGCCGCCTGTCGTGCCGCCGGTCGTGCCGCCGGTAGTTCCGCCGGTCGTGCCGCCTGTCGTGCCGCCTCCGTCTGACGTCGGGCAGATGCCACAACTGAGCCCGCAGTTCGTGACGAGGTTCGTCTCTTGCGCACTGGTGTAGCCGTACTGTTCCGCAGCGCGGGTGCAGTCGTAGCCCTTCCAGCTCGTACAAGCGTAACCCTGCGCGTCACGATACCCGGCCACATCGACCGGCTCGCGCACGCCACATCCACACGAGCCTGGCGCCGTCTTGTTGGGATCGTTCGGGCACTGGTCACCGCCCGTAATGCGCTGGCAGCTCAGGCAGCAACTCGTCAGCATGTAGTTGGGATTCTTGGTGCACTCGCCAGCGGACGCCCAAGATCCGCAATTGCTATTCGAGTCGGTGCAAGTCGCCTTGTCGGCGAAGTCATTGCTTCTCGATTCGTTGCTCAAATCTCCGCCGGTCACTTCGCCTGTGACACGGTCTTCATTGTGGACTACCTCACCAGGGTCGCCGCAACCGAAGAGCGCTAAAGTACCCGCTAGCGCAAGTTTAGCTCCCGCCGTCGGGGTAGGAATCTTTCCCCACAAAGCGCTGCGAGTGATCCGCTGGTAAATGGGCATGGAAGGCGTCCCTCTCTAGCTGCGGGGGCAGCTCAATCAGCAAATGAAGTCGGCCTTACTTGCCGCCGCCTGGAGAAACCTTCACGTGTATTTCTTTGTCGTGACGCGTCGCAGGTCGTCGCTGGTTGGCTGGCGGGCTGGCTTGGCGGCCGCCTCGAGCAATCACCGTGGCCAGCTCATACGGATCAGTTCGTCGAATCAACGGTTGGCATTGAAGCATAAGCTGGCGTCCGACCCGGAAGCGGATATGGATCCAGAACTTAGCTCGCCACGTTGGCGGCCAGAGGCAGGGACAGCGATCGATGGCGCGTAAGACACGAACAGCGCAGCAAGTGGCGCGCACGCGGGCGGAGTTGCTCGATGCCGCGGCGGAGGCGCTGGCTCGACTTGGAGTGCACACGGCCACCATGGGCCAGTTGGCCAAAGCCTGCGACTGCACGACGCCCACCCTGTACACCTACTTCGAGAGCAAGCAGGCGATCGTGCGCGCGGTGATCGCGACCGTGGCGCGCGAGAGCGCGGCGCTGCTTTCGTCTCCGGCACCCGAGGGACTAACCTTACGCCAGCACCTGCAGTGGCTCCTGATGGACATGTTCCGCTGGGCAGATCGGCGCACAGCTTATATCCAGGTGATAGGGACTCCGCGGCTGGACGGTCTGCAGCCTGCTGGGAGTGCGTCGGAGACCATGCCGCTGGCACTTGCGGCGATCATCGAAGCACATCGCGCCGAGCTGCCTCCAGGGACCTCGAGCGTGGAGGCTGCACATGTGCTTTGGGGAATGGTGCACGGCTACGGGCTCATGCGGCTCGGCGCGCACCTAGCAGACTGGCCGCCCGAGCGTACGGCACGCAGCATTACGGTGCGATACGCAGCCGCTATGGCGCTTTCCGGCGCTGACTTTCATCCCGAGTCAAATCAACCGACCAGCTCGTGAAGAAGAACAAGCCTGCTGGCTTCAGTCCTTGTGAAGGCGCGTGCGGTAAGATACTTCAGAGGGTCAGTGCAGCGGCGTGGCTACTCCTCGCCACCGCTCGTGGAGGCCCATGCCGTCTTCTATCGTGGACAAGGGTGAAACGACTCCATCTTCTGACTCACCGCAGCTCGCGCGCTCGCGCAAGGAGCGCTGGTCGTTCGTAGGTAAAACCGCGGTAGTCACGGGGGCCGCAAGCGGAATCGGTAAGGCCACATCCGTGGCGCTCGCGGCCAGGGGCTGCAAGCTCGTGCTGGTAGACCTGAATGAGAGCGCCACCGAGGGCACACGAAAGGCCGTGGAGGCCGTCGGCGCTCGGGCAGTGGTGGTTGCCGCGGATGTACGTGACCTGACGCAGATGGTTGCCGTCTATCAGCGCGCGCTCGAGGCTTTTGGGAATGTCGACGTACTGATTAACAACGCCGGTGTACTGCGCGTAGGCCCCGCCCTCGAAGCGACCGACGAGGACTGGCGGTACGTGATCGACGTGAACCTATGGGGAGTCGTGAACGGCTGCCGGGTATTTGGCCGCCATTTCAAGGCACAGGGCAGGGGCCATATCGTGAACATCGCCTCCGCCGCTGGGCTCAGCGGCCTTCCCTACTCTGCATCTTATGCCGCTTCCAAGTTTGCGGTAGTGGGGCTTTCGGAGTCGCTGCGCTGGGAGCTTGCACAGTTCGGCGTAGGGGTATCCGTCGTGTGCCCCGGTGCGGTCAAGACCAGTATCGCGGTCGGCAGCGGTGGGCCGCGCACGGCGGAGCTCGTGGAACGCTTTGGGCTTGCCGCCGAGCCCCTGGCGCAACGGATCGTGCAGGCCGTCGAACGGAACAGTGCGCGCGTATTGTACGGTTTGGAGCCGCGACTGTGGAGCGCCCTACGCTGGCTCAGCTCCTCGCTGCACGATCGGGCCGGCAAGGCGCTGGCGCGCGCCCGACACGACCGACGCATTTATTAGCGAGCGTAAGATCTAAGGAGTCAACGGTATGGGCATTCAGAACTACGAACAGATCAGCCAGTTTACGCTTGACGATAAGTTGCTCCAGGAGCTCCTGAAGAAGCAAACGGAATGCACGATCGTGTGGAACACCAAAGAAGGCTGGCCCACCGGCTGCATCATGGCCTTCGTATACGAACGCGAGCGGTTTTGGCTCACCGCTGCGGAGCAACGCGCACGGATCGCGGCTCTGCGCCGTGACGAGCGCTGTTCTCTTGTCATCTCGAGTCTTGGCACTTCGCTGGGACCCGTGAAGACTGCGACGATCAAGGGCCGCTGCAGCCTGCGTAAGGACGATGAAACCAAGGCTTGGCTCTACCCCGCGATAGCGAAAGCACAGGTTCCCTTCAGCGAAGACATGCAGAAGATCTTTGCTAAACGACTCGATTCGCCCAACCGGGTCATCTTAGAAGTTGAACCGGTCAAGTGGATGACTTTCGATGCCATGAAGATGTTCATGAACTCGGCCGAAGGTGGCATTTAGCGCTCATTTTGCGGGTGACGCGCGCTGGTAGGTAACGATGACAACAGGGAACCTAGTTTTGGTTCACGGGCTCAGCATAAGCGGCGCCTGCAAGGATTTCCGCGCGCGGCGGGCTCGCGCGTTCGCTGAGCACGGCGAAAGATTGGGAGTGCGCTCCTATGAATGCGTGGTCTCGCGCGATAAGGCCATGGCCAATCGCTTGCTGCGTTTTATGCGCGGGACGGCGCGTGCCGTCGACGCGGCCGAGCTCCTGGAGGTCGATGCTGCGGCGCTTCGTGATGCTCTGGGCACGGATGCGGGGCGCGCCGAATTTCAACGCATGGCGAGCTGTGCAGCGGATGGGCTCGATCCTGCCGCGTGCTTCACACTCCTAGGCACGCCACGTAGGCTGCGGGCGGGCAGGAGTGCAGGTCAGCGTGTGCTCTGGTTTGGTCGCGGGCAAGCGCACCTGACCGAAGCCGAGTTCGCCGCGCACTATACCCTTCAGCACGGGCCGCTCGTCGCTGGCTACGCTCCGCTTCTCGGACTGGAGCGCTACACCCACGTGGTCGCGGCAGAGAGTGAGCTCTGCGAAACCTTGCGCTCGCTGGGGCTGGGTCGAGCGCCCCCGCCGGTGGTGTTTGCGGAGCTCGTGTTGGCAGTGCCCACGCTCAATCTCCGCAGTCTGCATGCGCGGAGGCTCGCCATGCACGCCATGCACGCCATGCGCGCCATCAAAGCCGACGAGCAAAGGCATATCGACTTTGCTCGCTCGATGTTACTGCTCGCCTGAAGGGAACCGCGCACCCCTGCTTACAGAATCCCCCAGAAAGTGCGGGCGCAGGCCCCGGGCGGGCGCTAGGAGGAGCCGTCATCAGGTAAGATGACTGCGTGAATATTCCCCTGTTATCTGGCGCAGTCTTTCAGGACCAAATCGCTTTCCTTCGGCAGCAGTATGGCGCCGACGTATTGGAACAGGCGACAAAGGTTCTGACGGCTCAAGAGGTGGACATGCTGCGATCGCTCACCGCGGTGTCGTGGTGCTCGGTCGACATGGCGATGCGCTACAAGAATGCTGTTGGACAACTAGTGCACGTCTCGCCACTCGACTTGCAGCGGTCCGTGGTCCGCGCAGGGGTGCAGCGCACGCTGAAGGGTGTCTGGCGCCTACTCGCGCGGCACTTAGTGTCGGATGAGGCTCTGGCCAAGCGCCTGCCGGTCATGTACAGCCGGACTTTCGACCGCGGTGCCGTGCGTGTTGCCCATTTCGAAGCAGGAAACGCGAAATTGGCGCTTACTGGCTGGGCACAGATACACGACTACGACGTCGAAGGCCTTGGCTTCGGCATGGAAACCATCATGGAGCTAGCCGGGCGGGACACGCCTCGCGTGCGCTGGCAGCGCCTCAATTCCAACGTGAATTTCGAAGTACGCTGGAACCACACCAAGTCATCTAAGCCCTCGGCAACCAGTAACCTAACCTAAGCCGTCAGCACCAGGTGACCTAAGCGCGCGAAGGTAATACCACCGTGACGCGCACACGAGGACGCCCGCCACGGTGTGGCCTTCAACGCTCGGCCTAAGCTCACCACATAACGGTGTAACCCATTTGCAACCCGAACGATCCGCTCACCGCAACTACCGTTCCGGTGGGTGTTGAGACGGCATCCGTGGTTTGATAGACCGCAGTGATTGCAGGCGTAAAGATGCCTGATCGGCCGACCATGATGTTCATACCCAGGCGAGGGGCGAAGGCGAAGCCTGTCCCGACTCCGCCGTTTCGATAGGCGAGACCTACGCCCATGCCCAAGAAGCCGAAAACGCTATTAGTGAAGGGAAGGTGGTAACTCGGCTCAACCAGCAAGTTTACGACGGTGGCTTTGAAGTCTTCCTCGGTCGTTCCCCCCGTGCCGTTCGCAACTACAACCGTTTGGCTGGAGTGAGAGATACCGAGGAGCGCTGAAATCTCCAGGTTATCGATGAAGAACCAGCCGACCGTGGGCGAAAAACCAATCTGAGTAAAGTCCTTGGCGAGCGTGAGGCTCGCAGCGCCACCCAGCTCGAGCACGCCGGCGCGCGCATAAGCTTGGGTCCCGCCGATACCTGCCTGCTCGGTCACTCCCGTCACTGCAACCTCTGAGCCGGGCGCCCTGGGCTCCGGGTCATCGTCTGACTGGGGCGGGGGCAGGTTCCTGGCCGGCTCTCCATCTCCAATGGTGGCCGTCTGTGTTGGAGTCCGATTGTCGTCGTCTTGAGCGAGTGAGATAGTCGAGACGAGCGCGGCGGTGAGAGCAGCACTGCAGTAAATCACTGGCTTGATGAATCGCATTTAAAAGTCCCCGTTCTTAGGTGGCAATCGATAACGGCATTAGCAAACGGCATGCCGTGCATCTAGCCAGCGCCGCACAGTACATTTTCCTCGCACTTTGAGGAATTTATAGGCGCTTAAGGTCCGCCGCAGGGCACCGCGAGCGCCAGACTGCACCAATTCGGAATACCCGCCGCGAGGCGTTGTGCGACGGTGGGGCTTTTTCGCCACACTTCACGCGTATGAGCTACGCGAAGGGAGGCATTCAGCATCCATTCACGGCTGAGCGCGCGAGCTCCTCACTTCGAGACGGAGATGTTCCGCGAGGTCTCCTTGCGCGAATCACTAGCCAACGGAGGCTGCGCAGGACGGACCAAGCGCCTGCTAAACACGGCGCCGGCAGCCCTCTGCACAAGCCTAGAACGCCATGCGAACGCGACCGCCGATACCGCGAGAACGACCAGCCAGCGCGCTGTCGCCACCATCCGCGAGAGGAGTCGGCGCGCCGTCGATGTTGACGAGGGCCCAACGAGCAGCGACTTGTGCCCCGCCAGAGGGGCGGCTCTTCCGGCAAAGATCCGCGTGACCTCGGCCCCTAGAGAGAGCCCTGTATCGCTCACCTCAGGGTAGCCGCTGGCGAGGCTGCGCCGGAATTCCTCGAGCTCCTCCAACGTGATGCTGTTAACCTTCACTTCGATCTCGGAGGCTGCCGCACCGGCCACGGACGCCGCAGGAACCTGATTGTCATCGCGGGCTTGCCGCTGGAGCTGAAGAAGGAGCTCATCGATATCCTCGGATGACAGCCGCGCTGTCTTTGTCACTTCATCGCTCGTCCACTCCTTCCCCGCGACATAGGCCTTAAGTGTCTCGAAGGAGGGGCGATTATAGATCCGCGTAGTACGGTCGTCCCCGCGGGCCTTGGGCCTGCCGACAGCAGGGTCGTCCTTCCGCGCTGCCGGTGTCACAAGGGCCGCGGCAGCAGACGACACCTCGGCCGGCTGAACCGGCGTCAACGCGTTCGGCGACGGGCCCCGCAAGACACCACGGCTTCGCGGCAGCCACGAACTCCACCGAGGCATCACGCTCCGGCCTTTCCAGGGGTTGGCTGACTGGCTGGCTCCCGCGCCTCAGCAAGCTGGCCCCTAGCGCGCAGATCGTCAGTGGCCAGGCTCGGCGTGCTCATAGGGACCCCTCGTCGTTGTGCGACACCGGATGTCTCGTCAATGTCCGGCGGAGCGTTTCCCTTCAGTCCATTGTGTGGGTCGACAAAAGCGGCCCCCGTTCGCGCTCAGACCGCGCGGGCGCCAGTCGCGCGACCACTGGCGTGTTCGGCCATACATGGCGTAATACTGGCCGCGGTGATGGCGAACATGAAGCAATGGTTGTTCTGGTTGGGATGCGCCACGCTCGGCGCGGGCTGCGACGGGTCTGCGAAGGGCGAGCGCATAGATGCTCAGGTGCCCACAGCAGACGCCCAGGCGAGCCCCGCAGGGGATGCGCAAGTAAGGCCGATCGCGGACGCACACATGGGAGGCGCCGACGCTCAGATCACCCCCGGGGATGGCGCCCCGTCGACCGTTCCACCGCGCTATGATGTGGAGCCCGAAGCGAGCTGCCAGGGGCTATTTGGACGCCCCAACAAATCGAGCGGGCTCAAACCCGACCAATGCACGCCCGTCTGCACCTGCGGAGATGGCGCCTGGTCCCCACCTGACTATCCCGCGACGTTCACCGATGCGCTCAAGACCTGGACCCTCGTGGATCCATTCCCGCCTGTGACGAGTGATCCCTATGCACAAGCCACACCCGCGTCGGAGAAAAGTAGCGTCGTATGCGGCGTGTTGCCGGAACCTGGAGCTGCGCGTCGCTATCGCCTGGTCGACTATGCGAGTCCAAAGGACGCGCGGGAGGCGCGGGCATTCGTTACGCATACCGGTGCCTGCGGCGTCTGCTCGACTTTGGCCGATCTGAGTGTTTACATCGAAAACCAGGACCTGACGGAGCCCGTACGAAAATGCGGGCTCGATCATTTGGCGGGCAGCCAGGACGCGCACGTGGCCTGCCTCCAGAAACTTGGCTTCACCCTACCCTGCGCCCAGATCTGGTACTTCAACACGCGCAACACGCGCGCGAAGTGCGCGCTCGAGTGCTTCAGCCAGCTCAATGCTCCCTTTCACAACCCCGATGGCTCCTTGAACACGTGCTTACAGTGCGACGAGGACAAGAGCGGCCCCGTGTTCAAAGCCGAAGCCGGCCGCACGCGACGCAACTCAGGTCTCGCCAACGCGCTGTGCCGTCCCTGCAGCGAAGTGAGCCGCGTCGAGCACCGTTACGAATAGCGCGCGCGATGCCTAAGCTTACCCACCTCACAAAATGTAGGCTCTCCCGCATCACCGAGGGTCGCTTTGCGGGTGGGACAGGGCGGCGGTGCTTGCGATTTGCTCGGCTCCGCCGCAGGTGTCACAAGCCTGCATGCTCATAGGAACCTATACGGCCAAGTGTGGTGAAATCTCGCTGCGCCTGTGCCACGAATCCGATATCGATGCCCTGATCGCGCTCAACAAGCTGTGCTTTCCGAGCATGGTCGAGCAAAACGTAGTGTGGAATCGGGGCCAGCTCTCGAACCACCTGCGCGTCTTTCCGGAAGGCCAGTTGCTGGCCGAGCACGAGGGGCGCATCGTGGGGGCCATTTCGAGCTTGATCGTGCACATGGGCGTCGACCCCTACCGCCAACATACCTACTCAGGCGCGACCGACGGCGGCTTCTTTCACAATCACGACGCGCAGGCTGACACCTTGTACGGCGCGGATGTGTACGTGCATCCAGAAATGCGCGGTCAGGGCGTGGGGCATGTCTTGTACGACGCGCGAAGGGAGCTTTGTCGTCGCTTGAACCTACGCCGCATCATCGCTGGCGGGCGCTTGTTCGGCTACCACGAGCTTGCCGACGAGATGACACCAGAGGAGTACGTTCATCTGGTCGAGACCCAGAAGCGCAGCGACCTGGTGCTGAGCTTTCAGTTGCGAGAAGGCTTCGTCGTGCGCGGCATCTTGCGAAACTACATTCGTGACCCGCTCAGTAAGAACTGCGCGACGCTGATCGAATGGCAGAATCCTGACTATCGCCCGCGCCAACAAGATGACATGCGCAAGGTGCGCATCGCCTGCGTCCAGTATCAGGTGAGGCGCGTGGCAAACTTCCAGGAGTTCGCCGATCAGACGGAGTACTTCGTCGAGACCGCGGCCGACTATCGCGCCGACTTCGTGATGTTCCCGGAGCTGTTCAGCGTGCAGTTGCTCAGCCAGGACAGCTTGAAGAAGCTGCCGTCCGTCGAGGGCATTCGCCAGCTTGCAGCGCTTGAGCGGCCGTTCATGGAGCTCATGAGTCGGCTCGCGCGTGAGTATGGTCTGCACGTGATCGCGGGGACGCATCCGGTGCTGCGCGGCGATTCAATCTATAACGTGTCGCCCCTGTTCTTTCCCGATGGCCGGCACGTGCTGCAGCCTAAGCTGCACATCACCCCCGCCGAAAAACGCTACTGGGGCATCACGGGCGGCAACGAGCTGCGGGTGTTCGCCACGCCCAAAGCCAAGGTGGGCATCCTGATTTGTTACGACGCGGAGTTCCCCGAGGCGGCCCGTTACCTTGCCGATCAGGGTGCCGAGATCATCTTCGTACCTTACTGTACGGACAATCGCGAAGGGCACCTGCGCGTCCGCTACTGCTCGCAGGCGCGCGCCATCGAAAACCAGGTCTACGTGGCAACGGCAGGCATCATCGGTAACCTGCCGAGCGTCGCCGCCATGGACATTCATTACGGGCAGGCGGCCGTTTTCACTCCCAGCGACTTCCCATTCGCGCGCGATGGCGTGCAGGCTCAGGCAGACAGCAACGTAGAGATGTTGCTCGTGACGGACCTCGATATCAACGACCTCTATCGCTCACGTGCCAGCGGTAGCGTCACGCCGCGCCTCGACCGACGCAAGGACCTGTTCGAGTTCCGCTCCAAGGTGCAGAACGACCTCAACGACCTTACTCTCGAAGACTCGGTTCCGATCGAGCCGAACCCAGAGTCTTGAGGGTATGCGTTATTCGACGATGCAACCAGGGAAACACATGCCCTGAAAGCTAAGCTCGTCACCGCCCGCATAGGTGTTGCGAATGTAGCGGTCAAACTCTGGCGTCCAAGGCTTTGCACCCGCAAGACCGCCGCAGACAGTGCCGCTCTTGCAGGGCGGCAACTTGAGTTTGGCGTCCCCGGACTGCCCATCGCACGGGCCGTAGAGCTCGCCCGGATGGATGGAGAGAGGATTCGTGTCCCACCAGCCCGCGAACGAACATACGCCCAGGCCCGTGCCGGAGCCATCCACGTTCTTAGCTTCCTCGCAGGTCGTCACGAGTGACGTGCCACTCAGGGTGAGCACCGGGCAGCTTACTCCTGGATTATAGGGTTGGAACGACACCTGGCAGATGCTGTCGTTGACGAGCGCTGCCGGATCGGACTCGCACATCAACGGGGCTCCTTTCACAGGCGTGCCAGCTCCCACACGGGGATCGAGGTCATCGCAGTCGAGCGCAAGCGCGGAACCGAGCGTGCTGTCGTCTGCGCGCGTGAAGCTATCGCCGTCGGCGTCCGAGATCTGACCGTCGCAGTTGAGGTCCTTCACCTTTTCGTAGAACAGGTTCGTCGGTGAGCCATCCTGATAGAAGAGGCTGCAGTACGATACGCGCCTGCGTAGTTGTTCTCCGCGCCGATAATAGAAAATCAATACTTGTCCGGCCTCATTGGCGGCGGAAGCCTTCGGATTCGTCGCGGGATCATAGTCGTCGCAGTCGATGAACGTGTCGGGTGTGAACTGCGGAAAGTCCGCTGCGATGGAGCCGGCCCGGTAGGCGTGACGTCGATCGGGCATGCCATCGTCATCCGCATCCACCACCACGTCGTCGCAGTTTTCATCGGCGTAGTTGCCTGGCACTTCCTTCAGACCCGGTGCCATTCCGGTGTCCCAATCGTTGCAGTCTTCAGGTACGGACACCCCGTCCAGATCCCTGTCATCTACGCGACCGTTGCAGTCCTCGTCGTATTCGTTGCCGACTTCTTCATCGCCGGCCTTTAGGTCGCTTCCTTCCTGGGCAAGGCACTGTTTGCACTCGCTGTTCCACTTCCATGAGGGCAAGTCTTGGATGTTCTTCACGACCCCGGGGACCTTACCGTCGCAGTTGCGGTCTTCGGTGGCGCAGAACGGCTCAGGAGCGAGCGGATGAATAGTGGGGTCGTTGTCATTGCAGTCGATGCGCGCACCGAGCGGCGGCGTGGCCGAGGGATCGGTCGCAACCCACGCACCATCGCCATCGTGATCGATGTAGCCGGGTGCATTGAGCGCTTCGGTAGTGACCGTGAGCTCGGCCTGCGCGCAGAGCGTCGCACAATCTCGTTCGCCCGCGAGCGTGAAGTTGAGCATCAGATCGGAACCCAACATCGTCTGGAAGGAATCGAGCTTGAACGGCTTGCCGCGCAAGACACGGCGACCGGAAAGCGGCACGTTCGCGCCGGTGCAGCCCGATACATCCACCGAGTAGGTGAGCTCCACGCGGTAAGTGCCCGCCGAAGGGGGCACCACGCTGCAGTAGAGCACGGGATTTCCGCGCTCGAACGCTTCGCGATAGGGCGACACCACCCGGCAGCTCGCGCCGTCCTTGTCGCACGCGAGCAGCGTTTCGCTCTCCACCGCTACGGAGAAACAAGCATTCTCTTCGGCGCTCACCACGGCGTTGACGCAGCCGAGAGCGTTCGGTTGGTAGATGTCGAGCTCTTCGGCAATGGCCCAGAACGAGAAGTGCGACACGATGCCGCGACATACGCTCTCGGTAACCTTACCGTTCTTACGCGACTCGACGACGCAGGACTTCTCCTCGTGCCAAGTGTTGTCCTTCTCGTCGAGGGTCCACATGGGCACACTTTGACCCATCTTGAAATTCGAGTTCTTCGGAAGGGGAACCTCAAGGAGGGCCGTCTGACCCGGCGCGAGGTTCAAGGTGTCACCCGCGTCGTTGGTGAAGTGAAGGTAGGTAACGCTCAACAGGTCGCCCATGGCCGTGGGAGCACCCGCCCGATCGTAGGCCTCCGAGCTGCTTGGAAATGCATTCTGAGGCGCGCGCTCGGGTGAGAGCTGCGTCATCTCTGCCTTACCCTTTTCCGGATGGGTGCCGTCGGGCTGCACGAGCGATTTCGGAGGAAGGTCGACGCGTGCGCCATCGTGTGAGACCACCACGCGCTCCTTGGGAGCGATCTCCTCTTCAGTGCCGACAGGGGTGAGCACCACGTGCGCTGGCTCCTTACCGGATTTGAACGCAGAGGTTTGTGAGGGGCGGGGAGTCGAGCCGTCCTTCGTGACCGTAATGGCCTCCGGTTTGTCCGCGGGCACGGGCCCCACACGCCCAAAACCGCTCTTGTCCGTGGCGGAATGCCGCTTGTTCGCCACCACCTTGGCGCCTTCCACTGGATTGCCGTTGGCATCGACTACGAGCACGTGAGCAAAGAAGGTAGGATCGTCACTCTTCCAGTCCACAGGCGGCGACGCGCTTGCGCAAGTGTCTCCCATGCACTCTTTGCCGAGCTCCTCTGCGGAGGGTCCCGTGTCTACTTCCTTCTTTGTGCAGCCCGCGAGCGAGCACAGAATGATGGCTGATAACCAGATACGCGCGGTGCTGCCCGCGCCTGAAGGCAATAAACGATTCATGCAGTCCCCCCTGAATTTCCCCTCCGCAAAAATATCATGATGGCTGCGCTGAACGGGAGGTGTGCTTCGGCTCTGTCGATGGCTCGCCCTTCATTTGTGGGACTCACGCGCACGCAGGCATACCCAGGACCGGCCGTGCTCGTTGCACAACCATGCCGACACTTCCCGGTTGATCGTTCACGCACCTACCCTCTACCCTGCACCGGTGGCGAGCAAGCGAGGGGATTCTATGAACCGAAGCCGGTGTTCCGTGTTGTGCGCGTTCTTGGCGCTTCTTTTGGGCTGTTCCGACGACAATGGTTCAGGCTTGCCTGGACAGTTGATTGCGGGCGAGGGCCCCAAAAACGCGTGTACGAGCTCCAGCGACTGCGACGGCGCGAAGGACCTATGCGAGGTGGAGGTGCTGCGCTGTGTTGGATGCATCGACGACGGGGATTGTCAGGCCGACAAGCCGGCTTGCAACTATCGCGAGGGCGAATGCCGTGAGTGCACCGATGACCGCTACTGTTCTGGCAACGAGCCCGTCTGCGACACCGTCAAGCAGACCTGCCAACCTCGTTGCACGAAGGAGGGTGATTGTCGCACCAAGGAGCTGCCTGAATGCGACCTGGAAACCGGGCGCTGCATCGCGTGCCGTGCGGATGCCGATTGCAGCGACCGTAAGAAGCCGGTCTGCGATCCGAACGGTGTTTGCGTCGCGTGCAGCAAGGACGTGCCGTGCGGCGAGAAGAATCGCGTCTGCATCGCCCCTCAGGGCGAGTGCGAAGAGTGCGCGGCGGCTTCCGACTGCGGCCCTGACAAACCTTACTGTTTGGACTTCCACTGCCGCGAGTGCTTGAGCAACGCAGACTGCGGCGCTGACGCTCCTCGCTGCGGCGACGATGCCAAGTGCACGCGCTGCGAATGTGATCCTAACTTCGGTGACTGCAGCACTGGAGAGTGCATCTGCAGCGATGGGCTCAGCGCCTGCGGCGCACTGTGCGCGGATCTCGATAACGATCCGCGCCACTGTGGTAGCTGCGATCGCAAGTGCGAGGACGATAGCATGTGCTCCGGTGGTGAATGTGTGTGTCGACCCGGACTCCTCGCGTGCGACCGCGCGTGCGTCGACCCCGACACGGATCCCGCGCACTGCGGCGGCTGCGGAAAAAAGTGCGATGGCCGCTGTGCAGGGGGGGTGTGCAGTGCAGACACCTGCGAGAGCCAGAACGCGCTCGGCTGCGGCGAGCAGGATGCCGCGTGTGTGGCGAAGTCGAGTCTACCTGACCATCCCTTGCACTGTGGCGAGTGCGATCGGCGCTGTCACGAGGACCAAGCGTGCGTAGAGGGCGAATGCCGTGCCTACACACCAGGCCGATCCTGCACTACCTGTCCCTGTGAAGACTGCGGCAGTGAAGCATGCTGCCCGCATCCCCTCGCCTCAGGATGGGTGTTCTGTGTGGCGGCCAGTTCCTGTCCTGGAATGCTGTAGCCGCGACGAAGCCGCACGTGCCAGGACTCCCGGGTCACCGGCGCTAAGGCATATTGGAGGAGGTCCAACGCAGCGCGATGGGCCGGTAGGGCACGTCTTTAGGCTCGCTCGTGTAGTTGAAGGAGCCTTGTTCAGCCAACTCACCAGGCCGCCTGCTAACTCGCTGTCTACGTGCTGCACAATCACGATCGCGGGCGCAGCGCGGTCGATGCGGTCGATGCGCTCGATGCGCTCGATGCGCAGCAAGTCGTGCGGCAAGTGCTCATAGCGACGCTTGGGCGCGTAATTTGAACCTCAGTCTGACGAGCCTGAGCGGACTGCACGCGCTACAGCTCTCGGCTGCCTCCTTTTGCAGTTGTGATAGCGTCCGAGCCAGGAGACAAACCAGCCATGGGCTTATTCTCGAGACTCTTCTCGCGCAACACTTTCAACGAAGCCTTTGTGGAAAGCCCACTGCGTGACAACTGGTACCAGGCCCGTTCTTACTATCCGCTCCCGTTTGGCCTGGTCACGACGGTCAACGAAGCGGGCCTGACTAGCATCGGGCCCCATTCGTTCACCATGCCATTTGGCGTAATTGGCCACTATTCGTTACTGTTCATCACGCGCGCCGCCTCGAACTCCGCGCTGAACCTCGAGCGCACCAAGAAGTGCGCCGTGAGCTTCATCGAGTTCGACAAGCGCTTGCTCAAGCAGGTCGTTGGCCTCGGCTACCCAGGACAGGAGCCAGCCGAAAAGATGAAAGACTCGCCCTTCACGCTGCTGGAAAGTCCCACGGAGGGTCGTCGCAGCGGAGATGGAATCCACCCTTTGATCATCAAGGATGCCTTTCAAGTCTACGAATGCAGCCTCGATGAATCGGTCGACATTCGCTACGACAAGACAGGTTCGTCGCGTCACTTCATCCTCAACGTGGATCGCATCCTGCTCAAGGAGTCCTGGCAGAAGAGCCTCGAAGCCGGGAACGAAAGGATGCCGCGCATGCCCATCTCTTACGGTTTTCGAGATGGTAAGGACTTCTGGTTCGCCGAGCACGGTCAACCGTTTGCGCTGCCCGTCCCGAACAAGGGCCCGAAGGTCGAGGTTGTGCTCTACGAGGCCAATCGCATCGATGACGAGGTGCGCTTCACGCGCGAAGCCTGCGAGAAGCTCACCGGCATCCCCAAGCCGTTTCTCAAGATGGCGCTCAAGAGCATGGTGCAACGCGCCAAGACCGAAGGCATCGTGCTGATCGACGTGCCCTTCGTCGACAAGATCAACGAAGAGCGCAAGAAACGCTGAGACCGCGCGGGCGGCAGTTTTTGAACCCCAAGCAACCACCGACACGCATGTCGGCTTCTCCGCGCTCGAAGCGCCCTAGATGGGCCACAGCAAGACTCGGACGCGCTAGTGCGGGGAGAGGCATGCGCCAAAGCCGCACGTACGGTTCTGCGAGGGACCGGGGGCAACCCTACTCTGCCGGCTGTGTGTTCCCCGGACCACTCACACCCATGAGTAGGCGGCTGATTGATTTGACGCGCTTCTCGTCCTCGATCATACCCTAACTGCAGACGCGAGCGACGGGCTCCAAAGGCACGCCTCATCCCTACCCCGGCGACGCCGATCCCCCATAAGGTCATAGTTATGCTGTCTTCCGGCCAACCCGCCTGGTCCGCCTTTTTACTCGCCCTCACCATAACATTGGCTTGTACGGAGGGAGGTTCCGGTTCAGGCGCTGACCCCGTGGATGCGTCCATCACAGACAGCGGCGCTGGCCCCGCGGATGCGTCCGTCGCAGACAGCGGCGCGGATGACGCAGACCTTCCCTGCCGCGAGCTCAACGCCTGTGGCGGCTGCACGACGCTCGAGGCAGCGCCTGGCACTGCCTGTGGTCCCTGTGGTCTCGATCGCTACTCATGCGACGCGAATGGTGCGGTGGTGTGCAGCGGCGCGACCCCTGCAAACGCATGCGGAGGATGCGACGCTTCACCAGCCGTGCCGGAGACGGCGTGCGGCGCGTGCGGCTCTGGCAAGTGGAAGTGCAGCACCTCGAAGGAGCCCGTCTGCGAGGGTGTCACCACCAATGCCTGCGGAGGATGCGGTAGCCTTCCACAGGCACTCGGCTCCGCCTGCGATGGCGACGACGCGGACACTTGTCTCGACGATACCTACGAGTGCTCCGGTAGCGACGCGGTGGTGTGCTCCAAATCGACGGACGCCTGCACCTCCAAAGAATGTCTAGAGCTGGTCATTCACATAAGCACGGATAAAGACCTGCAAGATCTCGCGGCACGGGGCTGCACCACGATTAAAGCACTCCACCTCGTTGGCGAAGGCATCACTAGCGTGCTGCCCCTCGCCAAGATCACTACAATTTCTTATTCCCTCAGGATAGGCGGGGTGCCAAACCTCAGTTCGCTCGAGGGTCTACATGCACTCACGCGCGTGGACAATCTGGGCATTGTCCAAATGCCTGCGCTGCATGACCTTTCTGGTTTGCGCAACCTCGAACGTGTGGGATTTGCGCTAACGCTCCAGGACACGGGAGTGCACGATTTAAACGGCTTGGCAAAACTCGGCGAAATCAACGGTGATGTTCTGATCGCGGACAACGCTCAGCTTACCGACGTGAAGGGACTGGCGAGTCTTAGCGCCTTACAGGGCAGCCTTACCATCCGCGACAATACTCTGCTTAGAACCGGCTGCGCACGCGCGCTCGCCGACGCCCTGACAGCGAAGGGTGCCCTCGCGACCGCGGCCACCATCTCTGGCAATGCCGTGGGCAACGACTGCCCGTGAACGGAGGGAGCGAGGGTTACGCGGGGCGCATGATCTGTGCGCGGAAATCAACCCTGAGCCGGAGGGCGTCCTCGGTCACGGTCACGGTCCCGTGCTCGCCCTGCATCTGGAAGGTTTCCACCGGCTCCAGCATGTCTGGCAGCGCGAACGCGTGACTCAGCGTCTTGATGAAGTCCCACGTGAGCTGAACTCTGCGCTCCGCCATTTCCTTGTTGATGCGATCTGTCAAGCGCGCGTCAAACCATCCCGGAACGCCCAATAGATCCGTGTGCTCGAGCTCGATGCGAAAGACCAGCTGCTCGCTGCCTTCGTGCTCGGCGATGCTGGGCAGGAGTAACACCCCGAGCGAGTTGAGCGGGACCGGAAGCCCCACACCGAGCACCGGCCAGGTGATGACGGCTCGGCACACGACCCGCAGCCCGGCAGCCGCCACCAGGACCACATCGCGGGGCTCGATCAGGCTCAGCGAGCCCTTCCCTTCGTCGCCGAGCAGAATCTTGAGCGGCATGAGCTGCCGGACTAGCTGCGTAATCTCTTCGCGCGACAGCGTCGCTTCGATCCACATGTCGTCACACTCCACTTTCGAGGGTCATCACTACGGCGATACCGCGCCATCCTACCGGGCACTTCGAAAGGGTACCATTCATTCCTGAGGGCATGTCCGAGTCCCCCGCTCGACTTGCTACGCGAAGCGCACCGAGTAGATCGGAGGCAAGTTGTTCGCAACCGTCTGCCAGCTATCGCCACGATTGGTGCTCACATATAAGTTCCCCGTGGTGCTACCGAAGGCGAGGGTGTCGCCGCGATTTGCCAGCGCGTGTCGATACACCACGTCGTAAGCGTTTTGCTGGGGCAAGCCTTCGCGCAGGTCTTCCCAGCTCGCGCCGCCATCGCGCGTGCGCGCCACGAACAAGCCACCGTCGATCGTCATACGTTGATTGTCAGACTTGCCGGGTACAAGCCACGCGACACGACCGTCCGTCTCGTCGACGGCAACCGGAAATCCGAAGTGCACTCCGCGATCCTGCGCGCTGACACGCTTCCAGGTGGCAGCCCCGTCGCTGCTGTAGAACACGCCCGCGTGGTTCTGTTGCCAAACGTGATCGGGCTGACCCGGGCACAGCTCCACGTAGTGCGGGTCGTGTCCCCACTCTGCCGCAGGGTCAGGTAAGTAGTCGTTGAGCATCCCTTGGTTGCGGCTACGCCAGCTGTTGCCGCCGTCCGTGGTCTCAAGCACGCCGGCGGTCGACACCGCCACCAGCACCCGCTTGGCATCGCGTGGATCGACCGTGATGGAGTGGATGCCTGGCGCAAACTCGCCCCCTTCCGACGCCGGTGTACCGAACCAATGGGTCATGCCCGTGCCGTCTCCGGCGAACAGGTCCCCACCGCGCGACTCGTGGTTCCACAGCGGGCGGTTCAGCTCGAATGATTCGCCGCCATCGTCACTGATGAACAGGCCTCCTGGAATCGTGCCGACGTAGAGCCGGCCATCGGGTCCACACGCCATGTGCCACAGCTTGAGCAGCGTCGCGGGGCGGACAAGCGACTTGGGCTCTTCCTCGGCACCCGTAGGCATCTCGTGACCGATGTAGCGCGCGCCTTCAGGGTAAGAGATCTGGGCTGCGTCTTGCCAGGTTGCTCCGTCGTCACGCGATCGTGAGAGCTTCGCACCCCAATGGCCGTGGCCGAGTAGTGCCCACAGCATGCCCGTGTGCGGGTCTCGCATGGCGAAGTTAACTCCCACCCCTTCGTGACCCATGAGCCGAGGCGTAAAGCCGCGAGCGCTCTGCTCGACAAGGAACATACCCTTTCGGGTGCCAACGAGAATCCGTGTCGACATCGATCAACCTCCGCTTAGAGCCTGTAAGATAGAGATGCGCGCGTCGGGCAGAACCTGATCGCTGAGCGTGCGCCGGTCGACGATGCGTTCGTCACCGATGAAAATGTTTACGTGCGTACGCAGGCGGCCGCGTTCGTCGCAAATGTAGAACGCAAGCCCCGGCGCGAGTTTGTCGATCTCGCGCACGACCTCGGCCACAGTCGACGCCTCGACGTGCAGGTCCTGCCCGTGCCCCTCGAGCCCGGGAAAGAACGTATATAAGTGCCGAGTGAGCTTCACGGTCGCCATGGGCGGCGGATGTTACCGAGGGCGCAATGGAAGGCAAGCAGCGCGTCGCACGTCAGAGCGTCAGAAATCCCTCCTAGGACGCTGACCGCAAATTACCTTGCACATCGCATCACCTGCAAGCCATGAGACACTTCCGCGCATGAAGCAGACCGTCAGGTGTCTAAGCGTTGCGTTGTTGTTGGGCTGCGCCGGTTGTAACGACATTCAGGAGCCAGAGACTGAGGCCGGAATCGAGCTGGGTCACACGAGCTTTGCGCTCGAGACGTGCACTGGCGGCACTGACGACGATCTCGATGGCTTGATCGACTGCGTCGACCCTGACTGTGCAGCGCTGCTGGCCTGCGCTTCGGTGCAGAGTTGCGACAAAGCGATCTACCAGATCGATGGTGCGAACAACGTCCTCAAACGCGCCAACACCACGAGCAAGCCTTTCGCGTCGGTGAATCAGGGAGCCATCACGGATACAGATCCCAACGGTGGTGGATACAACCCGCGCGACGGCTACTTCTACATGATTGGTAACAGCGGCACGCTGGACGATCACTTGCTGCGCATCGATTCCAAGGGCGCGATCACAGACCTCGGTTTGGTGACCGGTCTTCCGCTCTCCATCACCTTTAGCTACAACACGGGCGACGTCGACGATCAGAACACCCTGTGGACCAAATCGGGCACGTCGGACACTGTCTACAAGATCCCGTTGACCTCCCCTTACACCGCGACGGCAATCGACACGCAACCCTCTAGCAGCAGCGCAGGCCTTCGTGGTTCGGATATGGCCTACGACCGTGACCTCGAGCTGTTTTACAGCGTCGATGGCAACACGTTGGGCATCTACAGCGTCAATGGCCTGGCAACTACGACAGTCACCATCACGGGCGCCACCGAAGCCTCTGCCGGCGACGGTGCAATGTGGACCGATGCCGATGGGATTCTCTATTCCTTCAATAACGCGAGCGGTAAGGTACGCCGGATCAACCCCACGGGTGGCGCCGCCATTTTTGTGGGCGTTTGGGTCACGTCCGGTAACAACGACGGTGCCAGTTGTAGCTACGCGCTGCCGCCGTTTGAGCAATGCGCCAATGGCGTCGACGACGACGGTGACGGGAACACCGACGAAAATGTGGCGGACTATGGTTGCGTGACGGTCCGCGACAGCGACGGTGATGGTGTGCCGAACGGCAGCGACGTCGACGATGACAACGATGGTGTGCCGGACGTATATGAGCCTGGGGACAACGACGCCGATGGCGTGACCGACCGCTTGGATCTCGATCGCGACAATGACGGCATCAACGACATCGTGGAGGCCGGACACTCAGGCCCGGATGCCAACGGCAACGGTATGCTCGATGGGCTTGCTGCGGCCTTCGGAACCAACGGTCTGTTAAATTCCCTCGAGACCTCCGCCGATAGCGCCGTGCTCGGCTACACGGGGCGCGACACAGACAGCGACGGAACCAAGGATGGCGCAGAGCTCGACAGCGACGCCGATGGCTTCTCTGATCTAGTGGAGGCGGGCTACGTGTCCGCCACGGTCGACACGAACAACGATTCGGTGGTCGATGACGGCACGGATACGGATGGCGACGGCATTCAAAACTTAGTCGACGGTGATTTGCCGACCTACGGTGATGCCAGTTCGCTTACGCCTGCAGATACGGACAGCGACGGCACGCCTGACTATCGCGATCGGGATTCCGACGGAGATGGAGTATGCGACGGAGCGCTAGCGCAGGTTGGCGTGTGCGCGGCTGGACCCGACTCCAATCGCACGAGTAAGACGGTATGTGGCGACACAGACTCTGACAGCTGCAACGACTGCGCGAACGGTTCCTTCAATGTTGCCAATGACGGCACCGACAGCGATTCCGATGGCACCTGCGATGCGGGCGACCTGGACGATGACGACGACGGTATCCCCGACACGACCGAGGGAGCCGCCACCAACACAGATGGTACGGGCGGCCTTGATCGTGTGGACCTCGATGCGGATGGTGATGGGATCTTCGATGCGGTGGAAGCAGGCCACGGTCTGCCCTCGACGAACGGTGTGCTTACTTGTGCAGGTGGTCGCGGCACGAACGGTTGGTGCAATGCGGCGGAAACAAGCGCGGACTCGGGCGTAATCAAGTACGTGATTGCGAACACCGACAACTCGGGTAGCCCCGATTTCCAGGATGTCGATTCGGACAACGACGGCATGTGTGATGGTTCGAGTGCCGTGGTTAGCGTGTGCGTGGCGGGTCCGGATTCGGCTCGTACGAATCCCAACCAGTGTGCGGACTCGGACGGGGACACCTGTAACGACTGCGTGAACGGGTCTTACGCTCCGAACAACGACGGCACCGACAGCGACAACGATGGTAAGTGCAACGCCGGCGATCCGGATGACGACAACGACGGCATCGCGGATGCCAGCGATCCGAATGACAACAACGCGGACGTGTGTGGCGACTCGGACAGTGACACCTGCGACGACTGCGCCGTGGGTACTGACAACACGGGGGTGCTGAGCGACAGTCTGCCGAACAACGACGGCACGGACAGCGACAGCGATGGTAAGTGCAACGCCGGCGATCCAGATGACGACAACGACGGCGTGTGCGACGGCGGCAGCGCAGTGCTCAACGTGTGCGCGGCGGGCCCGGATACGGCACCGACGAATGCGAGCGTGTGCCTCGATTCAGATGGCGACGGCTGTAACGACTGCGTGAACGGGTCTTATGCTCCAAAAAACGACGGCACGGACAACGATGGCGACGGCATCTGTGATGCTGGCGACGATGCAGACGGCGATGGGGTGCTCGACGGAGCGGACATCGACGACGACAACGATGGCGTGACCGATGGGCTCGAAAACGAGCTCGCAATCGCGCCCGATGGGGACGCCGACTCTGACGGTGTTCCGAACTACCTCGACAAGTCGGATCAGGGCAATGGCGTGGCGAGTGATTGCGCGGATGCGAACAGCAACGACCGTTGTGACGACATCTCCGAGCTTTTCGACGAGGACAGTGATGGGGTGCCGAACCACCTCGATCTCGACACCGACAACGATGGCATCGCGGATGTGTACGAGCACGGCTACCCTGCGCTCGACATCGATCGCGATGGTAGGGTCGACGGGCCTTACGGTGTGAACGGGCTTGCGGATGCCGTTGAAACTTCGGTCGATTCGGGCCTGTTGCAGAAGGCCCTGCTCGACACCGATGGTGACGATACTCCGGATGCGCGCGATCTCGACAGCGACGCGGACGGCCTCTTCGACATCGAGGAAGTGACGGCTCTGTCTGCGCTCGACATGAACGATGACGGTCGCGTGGATGACATTGTTGACGCAGACGCCGACGGCTTGATGGAGGACGTGGACGAGAATGATAGCGTCTACGGCTTCCCTGCTGCCATCTCCGATCCCCGCGCCACGGATAGCGATGACGACGGCATTCCCGATCCTTACGATCGGGATGACGAAGGCGGAACCGCGGGCGACTCGGATGGTGATGGTGACAGCGACGAGCTCGAATGTCCGAGCGCGTGGCCCTGTGCTGACACAGACAACGACGGCACGCCGAACTACATGGCGTCTGACGAGGATGGCGATGGCGTGCTCGGCGCAGCTGATCTCGACGACGACAACGACGGCATCCTGGACACTCAGGAGAACACGGCGGGTCTGAATCCGAGGGCAGACCACGACAACGACGGGGTGCAGAACTTCCGCGATGCGAGCGATCGCGGCGATGGTCAGGTCAACGCGTGCACCGATACCACGCCTGCGGATGGTGTCTGTGATCAGTTGCCGGTGCTCTTTGATGGCGACGGTGATGGTTCACCCAACCATGGCGACCTCGATTCAGACGGCGACGCTATTTTCGACTCCGACGAGTCGGGTCACGCAGTAGCCGATGCCGATCGCGATGGCCGCGTGGACGGAGCGGTGGGAGCAAACGGTGTACCCAATGCGGTCGAATCGGGGGTCGATTCGGGAGTTGTGACGCCACCGCTCAACACGGATCGGGATGCCGATCCCGACTTCCTCGATCGCGACAGCGATGCTGACGGCCTGTTCGATACGCACGAAGCCGGCGACGCGCTCCCCGGGACCTTACCGCGCAACAGTGATGCGCAAGGCCCAACGGACTACCTCGATCCGGACGATGACGGTGACGGCGTCCTGACCAAGGATGAGGCCGCCGATCCAAACGGTGACGGCGATCCGTCTGACGCGCGCGACACCGATGGAGACGGCAAGCCTGACTATCTCGACACCGACGACGATGGCGACGGAGTAGCCACGGAAGAGGAGAAGCCCCAGGGCGACACGGATGGGGATGGTAAGCCTGACTATCTCGACCCGGACGACGATGGCGACGGTGTACCTACCGAAGACGAACCCACGGACGCTGATGGCAACGGCATACCCGATCGCCTCGAGCCCCCCGTGGAGGAAACGCCACAGCCCGGCACACTAGCAGGTGGCGCACTATGCTCGGCCGGTGCGCAGTCACCGAGCCATGGCGCGAACGTAGCGTGGCTGGTACTCGGGCTCGCGGCCTTCTGCTGGCGCCGTCGTCGAGGCCCAGCCGCGGCCTGATCTGAGTGTTTGCGTGTGCAAGCCGACCTGCGCGATGCCGCGGGGTTGCGCCTTAATCTGCAGGCGATGACCGGTTTTGAGAGATACTTCGTAGCGGGGGAATCATGGGAAGCAGGCCGTCGACTGAAGTCAGAATCAAGGGTTGGGTGCGCGCAGTCCTCGCCCTGTCATGCGGCCTTACCGCGAGCCTTACGCCCTCAGCGCCAGCACGGGCTCAAGTGGCGCTCGAACAGCTCAAGCCGGCACCACTCGCCAGTGATGGCTTTGCGCTCAGTCGGCCAGACGTGTTGCGCAATCTCGAGTGGGGAACCTTACTGTTGCTCGACTACGCCAACGATCCGCTGGTGTACAAGATTGGCGATCGGGAAGAGACGGTGGTTGCCCACCATTTGGTCGGACACCTAGGCATAGCGCTCGGCCTCGGCAGTCGTTTTACCATGTTCGGCATGCTGCCTCTGCACCTTGTGATGTCCGGCGATTCCAACCTTACGGTTGGTGCGTCGAAGCCGGATGGCTTGGGCTTGGGCGACCTTGCGCTGGGTGGCCGCGTGATGCTGGCCGGCGCTGCGACCACGCGCTTTGGCATGAGCGCGGAGCTCATCGCACGCTTGCCCACCGCCCAGCTTGCCAATGGTAACCAGGTTTATTCGGGCGACAAAATCGGCAGCTATGAGCCGGCTTTGGTCGCAGAGGGTCGCTTTGGCCGCTTCGACCTGCGCGGCCGCGGCGGTGCACGCCTGCGCGAGAAGACTGAAGTAGGAAATCTCGTGCTCGGTCACGAGCTCCTTTACGGTGTGGGTGCGCGCTTGCGCGTGGTGGCAGGCTTGTACGCGCACGCCGAGCTCTATGGTAGCACCACCCTTAACAAGTTTGGTAAGCGCGAGCAGACGCCGCTCGAAGCCTTACTGGGCGCCAAGTATCAGGTCAGCGATTGGTCGATGGGTGCCGCCGCCGGTCCTGGGCTTGTCGCAGGTTACGGTTCGCCCGACGTGCGCATCATCGGGACCGTGGGTTACGCGCCCGTGGCGAAGAAAGTCGAAGGCCCGAAGGACACCGACGGTGATGGCCTCTTCGATCCGGACGACAAGTGTCCGCTCGAGCCGGAAGACAAGGACAACTTCGAAGACAGCGACGGCTGCCCCGATCCCGACAACGACAAGGATGGCGTGCTCGACGTCGCTGATCAGTGTGTGATGGATCCCGAAGACAGCGACGACTTCGAGGATGCAAACGGCTGCCCCGATCCGGACAACGACAAGGACGGACTGCTCGACGTGGCAGATAACTGTCCGCTCGAGCCTGAGGACAAGGACAACTTCGAAGACAGCGATGGCTGCCCCGATCCTGACAACGACAAGGATGGCGTGCTCGATCTCGATGACGCCTGCCCAATCGAGCCTGGCGTGGCGGAGGCGAAGGGCTGTCCGCGGTCGATCCGCGTCGACGTGGAAAAGGGTCAGATCATCATCCTCGACCGCGTGGAGTTCGGGACCAACAAGGACGTGATCCTGGAGAAGAGCGCGCCGGTTCTGCAAGAGGTGGCCGACACGTTGAAGGCCAATACTCAGCTTTTGCGCATGCGCGTCGAAGGCCACACCGACAACGTGGGGAAGCCCGGCAGGAACGTGGACCTCTCGATGCGTCGCGCCCGCAGTGTGGTGCGCCGGCTGATCGAGCACGGCATCGAAGCCTCGCGCTTTGAAGCTTACGGTTGTGGTCCAAACCGCCCAATCGCCGAGAACACGAGCGCGGAAGGTAAGCAGCAGAATCGACGCGTGGAGTTCCACATCGTCAACCCGCCGCCATCCGAAGCACGCAGCACCGACGGTTGTAAGGCGATCCCGATCGAGTAAGGCCCCGGCCCCCGCCGGCCGGGCGCGCCCTACGAGCGGCATGCACCTGTTCTCCGAGATCGCCCGCCTTGCGCCCGGCCAAGAGCGTCGCGGCGCGAGCGATGGCACGTCCGTACTCACAAAGCACGACCGTTAGCGGCGATCCGCAGATCTTGGCGCGCTGCCCGCCATTTTCAGCCTCGCTCGCTTCTTGTCAGGAACGTTCCTCGTGCATCCTCACGCATGGAGTTAGCGAGGACGTCACGGTGCCGGTCTGACGATGACGTTCGAAGCCAAGCTGACCGCAGCGATCCTTGCGAGCACGCGGCCTTCGATGCGCGCGCCAGTATTCATGGTGATCGCCTGGTCTGCCATCACGGTTCCCTTGAACACCGAGGTCGTGCCCAAGGTGGCCGAGGTACCGACCTGCCAGAAGATGTTGGCCGCCCTGGCGCCGCCGATCAGGATGACCTTCCTTCCAGGTGTGAGCGTCAGTGTCGAGGCCATCTGGAAGATGAACACGGCATTACCGTCTCCCTGCGCGTCGAGTGTCAGGTCACCGGAGGAGACCTCAAGTGAGGAGGTAGACTTATACAGTCCCGGGGGTAAGGTTTGACCACCCAGGTTGCCGGCCTTCGTGACGGGACAGAGGGTTCGGCCCTTTGCATCGTTATAGGCCGCGGTCAGATCGAACATGGCGCCCGCGGAGGTGGGATTGCCCGCGTGTTTCGCGCCTACCAAGGTTCCCGGTGGAAAGCCAGTCACGGCCGTTCCTGGGCTGACGCCCAAGTTACCCGTAACTGAAGTGGGGCCTGTGCTGGTGACCGTAGAGCCGGCCAACACCGCGAACGGGCCCGCCTTGCCCAACACGACCGTCGCCTGGCCGCAAGCTGAGGTGGTGAAGGTCCACTTTTTGGCGAGCGCCAACGGATTGCCGCCCAGATCTTCGGCTCCCGTGGTGATGGTCGCCTCGTAAGTCTTGTTCAAGGCGAGCGGGCTTGAAGGCGTGAACGTCGCCTTTCGGGTGACCACGTCGTAGCTTACCGTCCCTACGATCGAGTTCAAACCTTCACGCAAGGTAAAGGTTAGCCCGGTGATCGAGGATGCATCCATCGGCTCACTGAACGTCGCAGTCGGTCGCACGGTGACCGATACGTTGATCGCAAGTGCCTCCGGGGTCGTCGAGGTGACCGTGGGTGCCGCCGCGTCCGTGGGGCCCGCGGTGAAGTCCCATGAGTAAGGGGCGGCCATGGCGTTGCCGGCAGCGTCCTTGACGCCCACGCTGACCGTCGCTGTGTAGGTCTTGCCCAATTCGAGCGGACTGTTCGGCTTGAAGACGGCCGTCTGTCCTACGGGGGTGACGGTGCCTCCAATGGAGACGGGGGGGATGCTGCCCTTCTCCGTGAGGGTGAAGTTCGTGGCGTTCAGCGTCGCTGTGGTCATGGGCTCGCTGAAGGAAGCGATCACACGGCTGTTGACCGGCACGTTGATTGCGTCCCTGTCGGGGTTTGTCGCGACGACCGTGGGCGCCGAGCTATCCGGCGCGGGCACGGTCGTAAATTCCCAACTGTATTCGACCGCTAGCGGTGTTCCTGCGACGTCCTTGATGCCCATCGTCACCGTTACCGTGTAAGTGGTATTCCCAGCGAGGGCAGCCGTCGGCTTGAAGGTGAGCATCGTCGCTTTGTTGTTGTTGGTCGTCGCGTTGTTGCTGGTCGTGCCGACGACCGCCGTGGTGCCATCGGTCACGGAGATGTTTGCTCCGATAAGCGTCGCCTGATCCATCGGCTCGCTGAAGGTCACCACGATGTCCACGTTACGCAGCACGTTACCCGCGTGGTTTTCCGGGCTGACGTCGATGACGGTTGGCGTCATTCCCGTCTTGAACTTCCAGCTATAGAGGGTAGCCAGCGCATTGCCGGCAAGGTCGGTAGCGTGCGTGGTGATCGTGGCCGTGTAGACCGTGTCCTCCTCGAG
>JBKJIA010000275.1:0-9647 GCA_046598735.1 Polyangiales bacterium | reverse complement strand
CTTGGCGCGACGCAAAGCTAGCGACCACACCGACGTATCGACTATCACATTCACGTGCGCCGTCGCTGCTTCTTGTGGTCATACGCGGGATCGAAGTCGATGGTCCCGAATAGCTCTACCACTTTGGCCTGCTGGCGGCGCTGGATGTATTCGCGCAGCGCCTCATTGACCGTGTCCTCCTTGGCCCGATGTCCCCCGACCTTTTGCGCCGCGGCCAAGAGGTCGTCATCGATCGCAAGATTGGTCGGCATGAGTCGCGGTCTACAAATAGTGATGTGTAGCCGCAAGGCTGTAGCACGCCCTTACCATGGCATCACGTCAGGTCGAGTCGACAACTGACGCCGCGATGGCGACGGCAAGCAACGAGCCGAGCATGGCTCCGACAACAGTAAGACTCACGTAGTCGCGAAGAAAGCTAAGCATTAGAACCGGCAGTAAGGGCACTAGGCGGGTCACCAAACGGCTCCAAGACCAACCAACGGGACAACTGCCTTGTCGACCTTCCCACAGTAAGAACAGGAGCACGACCAGTGCCTCGACCACGGCAAACGCCGTAGCCATCACCGCGTCGCTGCCAGCAATCCCGCTCGTGTGACGCAGAAGATATGATGAACTAAGAAAAGTGGCGGCGAGCCCCACCCCTCCCATCGACAATCTGGAACGATAGCTGGCGACTGAGCCAAGTAACGTAGCCCATCCGAGACCAAGGATGTAACCTTGCACAGCGCCAGTGGCCGCAAAGCTGCCCCTGGGACCGACACCCATTACCGCCACGGAAAAGACTGCTGGGCCCAGCGCCGCTAGCGCCAACAGGAGAATGACGCGCGTCGCTGGCACTTCGCCACCTTCTGAAAATTGTGGTTCTCTACTAGCATCCCGATGCACAGGTTTGTCCCCAAGGGTCACAAAGAATTCTCCCACAATGCCCGGGCGCCGTTGGTGCTATTACCTTCGATCATGCAGCGCCCATGGTTGCACGAAACGACGCGATGACCGATCGCGCAACGGGAAGAGCGCTATTCGTGCCAGGGCCCTGAGTTGGAACGACGACGAGCTCACCCTGCGAGTTAGTCTCCTGCGTTCAGAACTGAGCTCTCCAGTTGAGCCCCCACCCAGACGACCGCCCGTCTGGCAGGCGCAGCGCGAACCTCGTAACCAAAGGGCCGCGGGCGGACCGGAGGGCGCTGGAATGCATACGAGCTTGGCTGTTGCGATAGCCGCGATACGCACCAATGGGCCCCGCGATCGCGCTCACGATACCTGCGAGCCCGACACCCGCTGCGAATGCGAACACCGGCTCGTCGGCACCACCTCCCAACATCATGCCGGCTCCGCCCGCGGTGACTCCGAAGATAACTGTAAAAAAGAGTCCGCGGCCGAAGCCGCTGACCGCATGGACCCGATGCCCGTCCCCCGCCAGATGAAGACCCACGACCGCGCCCAAAGGAGCCGCGACAATGAAAGAGGCTCCGAGTAACACCAACCCGGTCAGCGAGTCACCACCTTTCGTGGCTACGAACCATGCACCCGCCGAGCTTGCGATGCCGAGCAGACTCCCGAAGGCCGCTCCGCGGACGAGTCGATCGCGCTCCTCGATTTCCGGGCGAGTGTCGCTCGCATTGATCGCAGCGGGCTGAGCCCCGCTCGGCGTCCGTTGGATGGCGGGCGCGTCGTTAGCCGTTGACGGAGCGGGCGCCTCAACCTTAGATGGCGCTGTAGCCTGAGCACCCGCGATCCCGGCACTCGACAGGGAGAAAGTAAGGACACTTGCGAAGATCGCTGAGACGAGGGCATTGCGGCTGGTCATGACACCCTCCATGGGGTTGTGATAGCGGGGTTCCTGAAGCCGCAGGGTGTTAGGTAGACGCTGAAGCGCTAGTCACAGTGCCCAACCATAGCGCGGCTGGGGCAGCGGCCATCGGGCGTGAAGCCCTCGCAACAGATGGTGCCCGGCTCGGGCAGCGCTGTGTACCGTACGGTGCTGATCTCGGCCACCCCAATATTGTCGCCGCCGCCTTCTGGAGCGCTGGTGAGACCGGTCGCACAGACGTAAGTCAGATAGCCACCATAAACAACCGGATTGGCACCACAACGTCCTTCGCAACGTTCGTTGCTATATGACGGTTGCCAGCCCTTCACATAGGTCAGCTTGAAATTACCGCGCGAGACCGCATCGAGACGATACAGGTCCGCGAAGTTCTCTCGATTGCGTGGCAGCAGGTCTTCACTTCCACCTGAGGCTACCAAGAAGAGCGCTCCACCACAGTCGGTGACAAAGTGGATGTTCTGATACTTCTCCCAAGTTGAGTAGGTACCATACAGGTCCGGAAAATGCTGGATCAAACCGAACGTCCCGTACTCGTTCTCCGCGAGCAACCAGCCTTCTGCACTGCGCGAGCCCAGAACGAGCATAAGGCCGCGGCCATTTGGCAGCCGGGTGTACGCGACCGCAGAAGGGCGGTTACCTTTTCCAGGCAGTTGATCCGTAGACACCTGACTGCGCCAGGCGAGCGGCCGCGTGGAATTTCCCTCATCGTACGACCAAAAATCAATCCATCCCCGCTCGTCGTCCACCACATCTCGGCACGTAGCAGAAGTATAGGGCGGGGAGCAGGGCACAACGCGACCAACGCCTCCGTGTTCGACTGCGACTGCGACGGTGTTGCCAAACATACTCATGCCGCCAGGATGGTGGCTATAAATTGGTTCCCTGTCATATGGAAACAGGTATAGAGCCTCGCTGCGGTTCGCAATCATTAGGCCCGCAGGGCCATCATCATTCGACGCATGACTAATGAGGTAGGTATATTTCTCCCCTGGCAAACGTAATATGCTCTGTACGTGGTCGCGGTCCCAGTCGCTATAGTTGAGGCTCCCGTTCCAGTCGCTGTCGAACCCTGCAACCTTCGCCTGCTCCGGACGCAGGCGCTCTCCTTCGTGGGCATCGAAAGAGGAGACCGTCGTGTAGCCACCACCGCTGGCGGCTAGTGCTGCGAACTTCGTCTCGACGCTCGCCACGCACTGCGTCGCCTGTGCAGTCATCGAATAAGACACAAGCCCACGAGGAGAAATCGAACATAGGCCGTAGCCACCGGACCCGGTCTGCTCGCAGAACAGGCCTTTCGCACACGTTAGATCGGCAGCGCACGGCTGGCCCTCGCCACCCGCGTCCACACACGTACCCATGATACACAGTCGCTGCGCATCGCATTGGGGTAGCGAGGTCGCGAGCTCCAGCTCGCGGCAGGGCTGATTGCGGCCACCCGCAGGCTCACAGGTTAAGCTCGTGGAATCACAGCTGAGGGAGGTTCCGCACCGGTCTAGACTGCAGAACGCAGAGGAAGCAGACTCGCACGAGCGACAGACCTCTCCATTTCCTCCGGCCGGCACGCAGATGCTGTCATCGCACGCCAGGCCACCGTCACACCTGGTCTTTCCAGGATACTCTGACGAACGACAGGCTTCGCTATTTCCGCCTGCCTCGACGCAGCTCTCCCGGACGCATGCGAGGCCTAGCGCAGCTGCACAGGCATCCGGAGCCGTGCAGGGTGCACCGTGAGCACCGGCAGCCAGCCATAAGATCGTCGCATCCGTCGCTTGAGCTCGTGCGCTCCAGGATACAGCCACACAACTTATCACCAGCACGCAGGCTCGCGACCACACTTGACTCGTCATCAGAACTCTCCTCGTAGGGCGTATCGGGTGGCCTGCTGGATGACTAAGATGGATGAGCGCATCGCGATGGCAGTAACCATCGATAATATTTGCTGGTGCATGCCCGGCGCGAGTGCGAGAAACGTGCCGGAGGATGTGCCTTGGCCAGGAGACACCTGGACCTTACTGTGCAGGCATCTTGGTCAATCATCGATCGTGACCGAACGCGTTTGCCCGCGGGCGACGGGCGCGTGCTGAGTGCTCCGCGGCCAGTCTGGATGATTGGCGGCGCGTGGCCAGGTGTTGGCGGAAAACGGCCGGTGTTCCGTGGCCGTGTTGGGCTCGCTCGCGCCACGCTAGGCTAGGCTGACGCAGGGGACTGCTTGGCAGGTCGGGTGGGCTCATCCGTGTGTCGACAAGCCCTTAGCTCTTAGGTATACATCTCAAACCTTAGAAGCGCGCCAATCCCCTCAACAGGATGCCGTCGACGGCCGGTGCGACCGAGAAACTCAGCGTCCGGCCCCGAACCTTACTCCTCGCCTTGGCACGAGCAGAGCAGCTGAAGCCGAGCATCGCACCCGTCGTGGACGCGACCACGATGGCCCCTCCGGTCACTACAAGCGCTCGGCTAACATCGGGAGCATTTGCTTGGGACAGCCAGACGGTCGCAGCCGAGCCGGTCAAGAGGCCGCCCAACACCGAGCCGGTGATTGACCAGCCCGCACTGCCTTGCACACCATATAGCGGCATCAGCACGCTCGTGACGATGGCGGGCGATAGCAGTGCCAAGCTCCCCGAAACAATGGCGACGAGACCAGGACCAGGGATGCAGTTCAAGCCGGAACTCTCCTGATCATCAGAATGGGTTCGCTCGCAGTCCCTTGCGGCAAGGTAAACCACACCTGACGCGAGCGCGAGGGCGACCGCGGAGGCTCCACCGGCTGCCACTGCCGTAGGGAATCTAGCGCGGCTTATGCTCGTTCGCGTGGCGGCGAGGTCGTCGGCTCTGGCCTGCGCCAATGGCAAAGCAAGGCTCGCCATGTATATGGCCAACGCGAGCGGAGAGGTTCGTGGCACGGTCATACGGCAGAATAGCATATAAGCGGGGTTGCCATGAGCGGGAGCAATGGTTCTTTCTCCCTTTCGCTTTGCGGCACGAGCAACGGCACGATCGCTTAGGTTCCCGACGACGGGTACTCATACAACGTAACCACCTGACCATCCGACGACGGGATGGCCGGGTTCGAATCATGCTCCATCGAGTACAAGATCAGGCGACCGTTGTCCGTCACGTATGTTCCCGTGCCAGCACACCCAGACGCCCCATTCGATCTAAGTGATTTCGTTGCGCGATGAGTGAAGGTCATGTTCTTGATCACGCGCTGCTTCGCACTCCATTCGTAGTTGATCTCGCACAGCGTCGCAAACCCGGCATCGCTGTCGCCTACGGTACCAACATACTTGTTTCCCCCGTCAGTCGCACAAAGCGGCCAGTCCTTGGAGTTGCCCATACCAAGCATATACATCCGCCCGCCGCTGTCTCGAACGAGATTCACAGAAGCGAAGTTCTTGCCGCAGGGGCCCGAAGCCTCAAGCGAGGTGGCCTCCGGGTTATTTTTGTAGCGTGAATGATAGTCCGCCGGCTGGGGAGGTTGTCCCTGCAAACGAGGCACAAAGTCGTGCTTCGCGTCCGGATCGATGAGATAAAAATAGTAGTCTCTTGCGCCGCTATTCTGAAGATTTCCAACGAGGACCATAATCGGCCCCTCAGGTATTTCCTGGGCGCCCACCGCACTAGCATGTCCCGACGCCCCAAGGATGGCCGAAGCCTGGTTTGCCACGAAGCCCGCTCCTGTGGAGACGGGTAGGTGATAAGTTCTCAGCTCTGCGTAGCCTTCGCCGTCCACCCCAGCGTACATATAGTCACCCGAAATCTGAAACCCGCCTGGGTGGTAATTTTTCTCGCCAGAGCCGACCAGGAAGCTTCCGCTAACTTTGTCGTTCGGGCCCGATGTGCCCCATCTGGTTGTTCCAGACGCAGCCCTGGAAACTGAACCAAAGAACGCGTAAGGACCGTCTCCTTTTGATTGGCAGTCGTTCAAAGCAATTTCGGCGTTTTCGTAAGCCCAGTAGGCCGATCCACCAAGCGTGTACGTGGCACCCACGGCACCGGCGACCACCTTGACCGCCTCCCAGAACCTGCGCTTCTTCTTAGATTCATCGGAGTCAAATCTACCTACGTCGCGCGAGTTGGCAGTAAATACAAACTGATTCCCGCGAAGGCGCTGAAACCCCTGAATATGGCACCGATCGTTGTGGGAGCTGAGCGACCCCGGCCACTGGGTCCGTACGTAGAGGTCTAAGCGGGCGTTGCTGTCACCGTTGATCGCGCTGAACGCGGCTTCCGCGCTTCCCTGAACGATCGCGCCACTCCGATCTGCGACATCCCAGTGACCTACGCATTTTGAGCCCAGCAGAAACAATCCCTCGTCGCACTTGGTACCGTTGATCGCAGGCTGACCAAGTCCCCCCACCGTGTCCGGATGGGTGCATAGGCTATTATGACAAACCAACGTATATTCCGGCGTCACGATGCAGGATGCCGCGTAGTCGCAAGAGCTTATCATACCGGTCGGATCTGACGCCTTGCGGCTGTAGATAGTCTCGCAGCCCCCCGCACAGGACTCGCCCAGGCCACCGGTCGCATCGGCTACGGCCGTCCTGCACGTTCCCCGAATACAAGCAAGGTTACCATCGCAATTATTAGTCCCGAGCTCGCAAGGCTGCCCATAAGCTCCCGTCTGTTGACAGATGTTGCGCAGGCACTGAAGAGAACCATCGCATTCCTTAGCCCGCGGTTTGTAGCACGCGTAACTATAGGACTGGCAGTATGTCTCTCCCACCAACGGCGGGCTATGACATGTACTTCCCCCGCAAGACGTCGGACCCACTTGAGGCCAGCACGATTCCCCCTCCGCGCCCAAGAAAGCGTCGGAAAGGCAGACCCCCGGAGCGGCGCAAGCCAGCCCCGGAGCGCAGTAGTCCTTGTAGTTATCTGGCCAAGCCGTGGGGTCCACGAACTTGCATGGCTCGCCGAGTTGTCCCACCGCTCTGCAAGTCCAGGAGGTCGTGTCGCAAGCCAACCATTCGTGCGCACACAAGTTAACAGGATAGGAAGCCTCCTCCCCGTAGTGATCGCACGTAGTCCCGAGGTCGAGCGGATAGCGGCATACCTTGTCTGTCGCGCATTCAAGTCCGTCGTCGCAGGCGCCATACTCCGTTGCATACAGACTGTGCCTGCACTGCTGCTCGAGACCACCGGCCGGAGCGCAGAAGCCCCCGCCGTCGCAGTCGGTTGCAGGGGAATCGCAAAGAATACCTGCCTCGGCGAAGGGATCGAAGCCTTGACTGCGGCATGGGTAGTCTTGGCTGCCGCTCCGCTCGCAGATGCCCGGCGGTTGACAGCCCAGCCACGGCTCCGCACATGTATTGTCGAGCTTGCATGCTAAGCCCTCGCGCCCGAGCGCGGCGTGCACGAGCGCCGGCTCAAAGACCTGAGCGTGGGCAACTTCATGCGGCAAGAGCGAAGCCGCGAGGATTGCCAGACATGTCCGAGCAAATGCAAACCATCCGTCTGTCATGAACTTCTCTCCAAAAATGTATAACTGGTTCTCATGAGGCGAGTCAGAGCGCCCGAGTCGCTGCGCCCAATGGAGCTGTCGCCATGGAAGTCCAGTGGGTCTCGTCAACATGACTGCCACCATGGATCACAGCGATTGAGCGCTTCTAGCGCCGGCACATAACTATCCATAAGGTAGTGATCCTCGATCTCAACATCGTGGAAACTCTTCGCGTGATTGCGCGAATCGAGCTCATAGGTCTGGCGCACTGTGAGGACCGGCTGGTATACGAGCGTGCTCTGCAAGTAGTGCTGTTGACCCGCGCGCTTCCAGTCGTCCGAGGCAGGCAGGTTCGGAACGGGGTCGTCTTGTACTACCCAGCGATGGGTCGCGCGATGAAGCAAACTCTCGTAGACAAGCTCCCAATTCGCATCGCCCACCTTGGGAGATCCGAACGTTACGACCGCGTCAACAGGCAGGTTCATATCGGTCACGATTTGCGCTGCAAGGAGTTGGGCTACTGCGCCACCTAAGCTGTGTCCAACCAGCTGAATCGGGCGGTGTTTCTTATCGTACTCCGTGCGGAGAGCTCGCTTTAGGAAGTTGCGGTAAAGGTCATGCGCGTACGCAAGGAAGCCGACGTGGACCTTCAACCGCGTGTAGCAGGCGGCTTGGTTCTGGGCACTGCAAGGCGCCCACCCACCATCATACTCATCGAGCGGGTCCACTAAGTCCGCTCCGTTGAAGAGGGAGAACGGCAAGGTAACGGGAAACATCGCGACCCACCAACTGATGTCGGCGATGCCCATGTTCGCGATCCAGTCCTGCGCACTTTCGCTGCCAGCGACGGCGACGACTATTACGTCGTTATTCGACGCAATGCCGGCTTCAACATCACGAAGCCATCCCCCTTGGCCCGAGTAAGCGACTCGCTGCAGGTTACCCGCCTTGTTCAGATGCGCCTGCATGCTTTGCAGGTCACCACTCTCCACATCATAGATGGCCTGACTTGCATAGGCGGAACCCAGTGCCAGGTCGAAGATGTCGCGACAGTTCTTATGCTGGTCGCAGAACAACCCGGGATCGCAACCTTCGATGTATCGTTCTGCGGGACGTCGACACTCGCATCCTTTCGCTCCGGCGCAAGGGGGTGGGGGTGGCGGCAGAGCCGGCGGAGTAGTTTGGCAATAGCCATTGGCGCACGACAGAAAAGAGTCACAGTTACTTGGCCACTGGTTGGGGTTCTGGCCAGTTAGCTGGAGCAGCGGATTGTAGTAGTAGGACTCGCGCCGGCAGACCTCACCTTTGGAACCGATGGGCACGCAGGCGTCGTCGACGCATCCTAGGGATTCTAGGCACCCTGTCTTGACCGGACGGTCGTCGTTGGGCCTACAAGCTTCGCCGTACCCGCCCGCAGGCTCGCAGATACCAGCCTGGCAGGTAAGCCACCCCTTGCATCCACAACCATCGAACGACTGCGCACCGCAGGAGCCGCAGGCATAGCCTTCGAGACCCACGTTCGCCGCGTACCATAAGATGGGGGTGTTGATGTCAGCTGATGCCACGCCGGGAGCGAGCGTGAGTGCTAACAGCGCGAGGAGTAGGTGTCTCATGGAAACCTTAGGGATGAGGACGAGGCGACGGGGAATGGCTAAGCAGGCGCGTTCTGACGAGCGAGGATCCGAGTGCGCTCCGCGATGACTGCGCTTTGCAAAGGGTGGGCCGCGCGCACGAAGCGGCACCTGCACGAGCATCTCTGACACCTCCTGGCACTCTCGATGAGCCAGGCGACAGTTGAGGCCAAGAGCGGCCAGGCATCGGCCAAATACGGCCGGATCGGCGCCGGATACCAATGCGACTCAACAGCCGCCATGGCGGCGAACTACCGGCCGAGGGGCGGCGCGCACAGGCCCAGAGGCAACGCTTCAGATGGAGCGCGACCTAAGTAGTCGGCTCGTTGGTCATGAAGTTGGTATGAGCGTTCGGGCGGATGGGCGGTGAGACGCTAAATAGTCTGAATACGGGTCGCGCGCTGATAGCGGAACAACGTACACCGACACGGATCCCCCCCGACACGGATCCCCCAGCGCCGCGGATCCCCCAACGCCTTCGCTAACACGGATCCCCCAGCGCCTTCGCTAAGTGGGGAGTTTTAGTTGACGTCGGGCAATGCCCGATTCGTCCGCTATTTCAAGATGAACCCAGTAATGTTGCAGTTATTGGAAGAACAAGCCCATGCGGATCCCGCGGGGCTGGCCATCGTAACCTCCAGGCCAGATAGCTTCGCGGCAAGCATGAGACTGAGAAATCGCTCGATTGCGGCGTCGCTCGGCGCTGTTGGCGTGTTGGTGGCCGTTGCCGCCATGATCGAGT
>JBKJIA010000577.1:0-3532 GCA_046598735.1 Polyangiales bacterium | reverse complement strand
GCGTGGTTTTGCCGTGATCGACGTGGGCGATGATGGCGATATTACGTAAATCCGAGCGACTAGCGGTGGTCATGACGGCTCCAACAGGTCGCGCCTTTTGCCACGCTCACCCTTCGCGGGCAACCTGCTGCTAAACTGTCGGGAGATGGCCGAGCCTCAAAATCCACTTCTTCGTTACCAGTTCAATGTCCCTTTTGACGTGATCGCTGCGGGCCACGTCGAGCCCGCGGTCGACGCTTTGCTTCTGCGCTCGCAAGAACGCCTCGATGCGATCAAGCAGCATGCGGGACCGCGTGACTACACCAACACACTGGGTGCGCTAGACCACGCAACGGAAGAGCTCGAGCACGCGATGTCCATCATCGGTCACCTCGAATCCGTCGCGACCACGCCTTCGCTGCGCGATGCCTACAATGCGGTTCAACCGAAAGTAAGCGCGTTTTACGCAGGAGTTTCGCTAGATACTGCGGTGTATCAGGCCATCAAAGACTACGCGCAAACGGACGAGGCGCGTGCGCTCGAGCCGGCACCTGCGCGCTTCCTGAAGCAGACGCTCGCTGACTTTCGTCGCCATGGCGCCGAGCTCGACGCTACGGCTAGGCAGCGTTTATCTGACATCACCGTCGAGCTATCGCGCCTCACCAATGAGTATTCGCAAAATCTGGTCGATGCCACGGGCCAGTTCGAAATCGTATTCGAAGACACCACGCGCCTGTCGGGTTTGCCTGCGAGCGCACTCGAAGCGGCCATGGACAGCGCACGCGCACGGGGCCGTGAAGGCGCCTATCGATTTACACTGCAGCAGCCGAGTTATGTGGCGGTACTTACTTACGCCGATGATGCCGGGTTGCGCGAGCAAATGTATCGGGCCCACAACACGCGAGCGACGGTTTCACCGCACGATAATCGGCCGTTGATGCAGCAGATCCTCGCGTTGCGTGACGAGAAGGCCAAGCTGCTTGGCTTTGCGAATTTCGCGGACCTGAACCTCGAAGACCGCATGGCAAAAACCGGTGACACCGCACGTGCGTTCGTCGCTGATTTGCATCGTGCCACCGAGCCTGCGTTTCAACGCGAGAATGCGGAGCTTGCCGAATTCCGACGCGAGCTCGAAGGCGCCAAAGCAACCGAGCTTACGCCTTGGGACGTGGGTTACTACGCCGAGAAGCTGCGCAAGGCGCGCTTTGATTTCGATCAAGAAGAGCTGCGACCTTACCTTTCGGTGGACGGCGTGCTCGGCGGCATGTTCGCGCTCGTGCATCGCATCTACGGCATTCGTGTGTCGCGCGCGGAAGGTGTTGCCACGTATCATCCGGACGTTCGCTATTACGACGTGCGCGACGAAAACGGCCGCGATATCGGCGCATTTTTCGTGGATCTGTATCCTCGAGACACCAAGCGCGGCGGCGCCTGGATGGCCGACTTCATCACCGGCGTACCGGGCGGACGTCATCCCAAGCATTTGGGCGTGATGTGCGCGAATGCGAGCCCTCCTTCGGGCGGTAAGCCTGCGCTGCTCACACACTCAGATGTGGAGACGTTGTTCCACGAGTTTGGGCATCTGCTGCATCACTTGCTCGGCAAAGCCAAAGTAAGGGCGCTTGCGGGCACGCGCGTGGCTTGGGATTTCGTCGAGCTGCCCTCGATGATCATGGAAAACTTTTGCTGGGAACGTTCGGCGCTCGATCTGTTTGCGCGTCACTACGAAACGGGCGACGGGATTCCAAGCGCCCTACTCGAAAAACTACGACGCACACGCACCTTCCGTGCGGCCAACGCTCAGATGCGTCAGCTCGGCTTGGGTGCCCTCGATCTGTCCTTGCACATCGATTATCAGCCTGCGCGCGATGGCGACCTGATGAAGTACGCGCGCGATATCATGCAGGCCCATTCGCCCGCGGCGCTGCCCGATGACTACGCGATGATCGCGGGCTTCAGTCATCTGTTCTCATCGCCCGTGGGTTACGCTGCCGGTTATTACAGCTACAAATGGGCCGAGGTGCTCGAAGCAGACGCCTTCTCACGCTTCGCAGAGCGCGGCGTGTTTAGTCGAGAAGTGGGCCAAGAGTTTCGCGAGCGTCTGCTGTCGCGCGGCAACGAAGCCGATCCGATGGAGCTATTCCAAGCGTTCCTGGGCCGTGCACCGAGCTCTGTGGCCCTGCTCAAACGCGCAGGTTTGTGGGTAGAAGCGGCCTGAGCATGTCGCCCGCACGGCGCCGAACACGTTAGGATGGGCGCTGTGCGTCGCGCATTTCCCCTGTTTGCCTTGGCCTGTTGCGTGCTGCTGTGCGTCGCACACCGGGTGAATGCGCAGGCCGCGCCCGCCGACCCGCACCTGGCGCCGCGCCCTGACCTTGCCCCTGCCCTGCCTGTCGCACCAGCGCCAGCGACTGGGGTCACGCCCGGCCTAGCGCCTGCAGCCCCCAGTGGCGCGCTGGCGCCATTTGCACCGGCACCTGCTCCACCCGTTCCAGCCCGACCGGCCTACGCCAACGCGAACGTGCTCTTTGTTTGCGAGGGCTTGGATACCTTACTGTCTGTTCCCGACTTGCGCGCCAAGCTCGGCGACGCGCTCGGTCGCGAGCTAGTGTCGCTGGTCGACCCGCGTGCCCATCGCGCCGATGCCACAGTCTGGGCCGCTCTTGGCGAAGACACCGTGGTACTACGCGTGACGCCGCCCAATCGCCCTGAAGTATGGCGCCAACTGCCGCGTGCTTCGCTGGGCGCCGATCCTGCGGCCGTCATCACGCGCGCCGTGCTCGAAATGTTTTGGACCGATAGCTTTGCCCGACTCGATGCCGCGGAGATTCAAGACCCGTTCTGCCCACCTGGCCTGATTTGCGTGCAGGCGAATCGCGCCGGACAGTGGCCACCATTTCCCGAGGCCGAAGTACTCGACCCGTGGGACACGTCATACCAACGCTTCTACGGTTGGGATCCGTTTGCTTACCGTTACCCGTCGAGTGCTGCGCTGGCCGCGCCCTATCCCGGTCGTGTTGTGCGCGCACCGGGGTACACGTCGGAACGCTATTACGGGGCGCGTTATGCGCCACAAGCCGCGCTGCCGCCAACGCGCGAGCATCCTGACGACTACGCGCTCAATTTGCTGATAGGCGGCGGCGTGCATGGAGGGGGCGCGTTCTTTCGTTATGAAATGGATATTCTTCGGCGCTTCGAACCCTTCGACTTTGGCCTCGCCTACGTGGCCGCGCGCGCTCAGCCGGAGCCACCGAACGAAGCGCGGCGCGTGATTGCGGCCATGTTGCAGCGTCGTTACGTGGCGAGTGCCTTCGAGCTCGATCTCGGCGCCACGTTCGGCACCTTCTTCGCCACCTTCGAAAAGCGCGCCGCGGAAGTGCGACCTTACTTGCGCGGCAACGTGACTTTCGCGCTCGAGGTTGGCCGCACCTTCGACTTGCTCGTGCAGAGCGATCTGGCGACCACCTTCGTATCGGTGCCTGAGACGGGCGTCGTGGAATACACGCTCAGCTTGGGTCTCAGACACCGTATCTAAAGAGTAAGGTTTACAGCC
>JBKJIA010000161.1:0-4695 GCA_046598735.1 Polyangiales bacterium | reverse complement strand
CTGATCTTGATGACGGGCATGGGCGAATCGCACACGGACTCCCATCCAGACGTGATGACCGTGCCCAAGCCCTTCGATCTCGTCGCCTTGCGCGAGCTCGTGTGCTTAGTGTCCGCGCGCACCTGAGGGTGTTGCCTCGGCGCTGTTAAGGGTGTGCGCCGCCCTGGTTGGCGAGCTGACGCTGCAATTGTTCCATCAGCTCGGGCGGGATTTGCGAAGGTGCGCCCTCGCCGCCGGGCGGCATCATGCCAGTCGGCATGCCGGGAGCGCCTGCGCCGTCCTTACCCTCTTCTTTCTTGTCCTCGGCAAACGCGCTCGCATCGGAGATCATGCGATCCGCCGTGAACTTCGAGATCCGGAAGATGATGTCCTTGCCCGACACACGCGCGTAGTACTCCGTGCCATTCGGATGCTGCTTGCCGAGCTCAAGCACGGTGGGCGCGCCAGTCTTTCCGGTCAAAGTCACCTTCGCGTCCGGTACGCTGAAACCAGCCGCATCCGGGCTTACCGTCGGCTCCGCAAAGTCTGCTGCACGCAGGCGCGACAACGTCGATGCCAGGCTCTGGACTTTGGCGTCTGAGAAGTCCTTGATCGGCTTCTGGCCCGCGGCCTGCTTCCACGCCGTGCCGGCCTTGTCGAACTTGAACGAGCCTTTGGTGGACTCGACCACGAGGCCAGTCAGCTCGTTCGAGTCGATGTCCGTGATCACACGATCACGAAACATCTTGGCTTCCTTGTCGAACGCGAAACGCAAGCCGCCTTTGGCGATCAGCACGGTGTCCTTACCGTCCAGGCGCACCATGGTGTTGCCGTTCTTGGAAGCGCCCACGAATAGGTCGAGCACGAGCTTGTCCCCGGCCTTGGCCTTGACGCGCAAAGCGGTGCCGTCGTCGACCTGCAGCTTGGCGTGGTTCTCTTTGCGTGTGGCTGCGACACCCGTGATGTCGAGGGTCGTCAGCTTGTCGAGCACGCTGTCGACCGCGGTCATGTCCGCGTTGGCCGGCGGCTGTACGAGTTTCCAAGCGCCGCCTTGCTTTGCAAGTTTGATCGTCTCCTTCGAGGGCTTGACGATCTCCACTTCTGTGAGGTCTTCTTTCTTGATCGTCGGGAGCTTCTCAACGGGAGCTTCCAACGTGGTCTCAGCTTGGTGCGAGCGCGACGCGGTGACCGCGAGCGCTCCCACGCCGATCAACACCACGAGCGCGATAAGCAGACGATTGTTCTTCACGTGAAATCCTCGTTGTCACAGGCGCGGGGTGTGCGCCGCGTTCTGTTTAGAGCTTGATGCTCGCGCGCTTCTTCTGACGAAGCTGCCAGCGGATGAGGCCGAACATCACGAGCAAGAGCGGCATGAGCGTGATGTTGAGCCAGCGATAGCGCGCCTTCTTACCGTCCCAATCTTCGACGGCTTCCTTACGCTTTTGCAAAGCGGCGGAGGTGGCGCCTTGGTCGCCTTCCTTGGCTGCTGCGCGCGCTTCGTCTTCGGCTTGTTTGACCGAGGCAGGCACCTCGATCATCGGATCTTCGACGTTCTTGGCGCGAATCGCGATCAACGCATCTTCTTGGGCAAGCCAATCGATCGCATTCAAAGCGAGCGCTACGGAGGCCGTAAGCTCACCCTGCTGCGCACGCTCAGGTGGCGGCAAGAACTCATCGCGCAAAAAGCCGCTCGAGCCCACTACGAATACGTGCACTGGCTTCTCTGCGCGTGCTGGACCCTTGGGTCCCGTGGGCGCGGCGCCCTCTGCGCTCGATACCGCCTCTGCACGGAACGCCGACGGCAACTTACCTTCGATGGCGAGTGCAACCACGAACGGACCCTTCGGCTCCGTGACCTGCCACTCGCGGGGATGACGCGGCTTGAGATCCACGTTCTCACCGCTGAGCAGCCACGAGTTCTTCGTGGTCTTGGCGAGGATGGTGGTCTTGACGTCCTTGTCGCCCTTGAGCGCGCTGTTCTGAATCAGCCGTGGCCCAAACGGTAAGAACACTTGGTCAAGCTTGTAGACGACGGGGTGCTTAGCCTGCGCGTCATCGAACGCGATGATCGGCACGGGTGGGAACGCGACGGGGATCTGAATGCCGAGCTGGGTGCGCAGCGGAGCTTGGCCGCACTGGGCATCGGCCACCACCGCATTGTCAAGCTTCACGCCCCATTTTTCGAGCAAACGATTGAGCCCGGTGTCGATAGGCGTAGCGCTAAGCTCGGCCTGCTCTTGCTTGACCTTGAGCGAGCCGCCAAACACGCCGAGCGAGCCGCCTTTCATCACGAAGGCATCGATGTTGCGCAGCTCGTCATCCGTGAGTGCCGTCTCCGGCGCTACCACGAGCAAGGCCTTGAGTGCCGGATCGATGTCGGCCGTGGCCTTCACTTCGACAAGCTCGTAGGTGGGCAAAAGCTGTTTGATGACGGTCAGGCCTTGCGCGAGTGTTGGCCCTTCATGACCGGACAAGATGCCGAGCTTGATCTTCTCACCGACAAGCTCCTTGACCATTTGCGTGATCGTGTATTCGAGGCCTTCCGTGCCGCTGATGGCCGGAATCGCCCGGCGTTCGCCGAGGTACTTGAAGACGAGACCACGGTAGCCTTCGACCACCTGCACCGCGTCGTTCTCGACCTTTTGGTGCGCTACGCGCTGGGCGCCTTCGCTCTCGGCGGTGTTGCGCACTTCGTCTGTATCAGGATTGACAAAGCGCACCTTGAGCTTGCCCTTGGACGCAGCCTGATACTCGTCCAGCAAATCGCGGACGTAGCGCTCAGTCGCGTTAAAGGGTGGAGGCAGATCTTTGGTGAAGTAGGCCGTGATCTCGAGTTGATCGCTCAGGTTCGTAAGCACGCGCTTGGAACCGTCAGATAGGGAGAACAGGCGCTTGTCGGTGACGTCGGCGCGGCCGAAGAAGAACATACCGGCCACGTTGAGCGCGATCAGAATGCCGGCCGTCACGCCCAAAAAGGCGAGCGATTCGGAGGCTGCGCGGGTTCGCTTGCTAATAGCCATGGCTCACTTCCACCTGCGGCTCTCGAGCGAGCGGAACGCAAGCCCAAGGCACAATGCAATGATTGTGAAGAAGAAGAACAGATCGCGCGTGTCGATCACGCCGCGCTCCATCGAGTCTGCGTGATAACCAAACGACAACCACTCGAAGACCGACGAGAACCCCTCGGGGAGGAAATACAAAAAGCGACGCACGAGGCCGAAAAAGCCGCAGATCGACAGGCCCACGACCATGGCGACCAACTGATTGGACGTCCAACTAGAGGCCATGATGCCGATGGCGAGGAATGCGGCGCCCGACAAGAACAGCCCGAGATAGCCCGAAGCGACAGGGCCGAAGTCGACCGGTCCCAGCGTCGAGACAGAGTAAGCCTGAGGTAAGGTCAGCACGAGCAAGACCGCGTACAAACCGAGGGCACCCAGGTACTTGCCGACGACGACCTCGGAGTCGCGCACCGGCATCGTGATCAGAAGCTCGAGCGTGCCCGTGCGCTTTTCTTCGGCGATCAGGCCCATGGTCAACGCCGGTGCTGCGATCGCGCTCAAGGTGAAGGCCCAGAAGAACAGCTGACGCAGTGACGCGCGCTGCTCGAGGAAGAAGGCATTCCAAAACAGGAAGCTCAGCACGACCAAAAATAGCCCGCCCACGATGTAAGCGGCTGGGCTGTTGAAGTAGCTGCGGAACTCGCGTCTGGCGATAGTAAGGGTGTTGTTCATGGCTTAGTTCCCCAACGTAAGCTGGCGGAAGATCTCTTCGAGGTTGTTGCCTTCGCGCGTGAGGCCGATCAGCGTGTGATTGCCATCGACCGCCGCACGGAAAATCGCAGGCCGAAGATCGACATCGCCCTTGGGCACGAGCTCGAAGCTGCGCTCGCCACTTTGCGATTCGATCTTGCGCACGATGTCGGCGCCTTCGATCCTTTGGAGCTGCGCGCTGGCTTCGCCGGTGGTGTCGCCCTTGTCGAGCAACGTGACGGTAAAGCGTGCACGACCGGTGCGATCAGACAGCGCCTTGGGCGTGTCGTCGGCCACGATCTTACCGCGCGCGATGATCAGCACGCGATCGCAGGTGACCTGAACTTCCGCCAAGTTGTGCGTGGACAAGATGACGGTGCGCTCTTTGCCGATCTCTTTGATGACATCGCGCACTTCGATCGCCTGGTTGGGATCGAGGCCGCTCATGGGCTCATCGAGGATCAGTAAGGATGGCTCGTGGATCAGCGCCTGCGCCAAACCGACGCGTTGCCGATAGCCTTTGGACAGGGCGCGAATTTCTTTGGCGATGACGTCGCCTATCGAGGTCTGCTCGACGGCGCGCTTCATCTGCTGCTTGGCCTTGTCGCCCTTGAGGCCGCGCATTTCGGCGGCGAATTCCAAATACTCATAGACGAGCATTTCGGTGTAGAGCGGCGTGCTTTCCGGCAGATAGCCAATGCCGGCGCGGGCCGCGAGCGAGTCGTCGAATACGTCGAATCCGTTGACCTGAGCCGTGCCGTCCGTGGGCGACGTGAAGCAGGTAAGGATTTTCATCGTGGTCGTCTTACCCGCGCCGTTGGGCCCGAGCAGTCCGACGATCTCACCTTTGCGCACGGCAAAGTTGAGCTTGTCGATGGCGACGAAATCGCCGTAGTGCTTCGTTAGATCTTTGGCTTCGATGACCAGGTCGCTCATCGCTGACCCACCTTCATTTGGTGCCTGC
>JBKJIA010000137.1:0-5505 GCA_046598735.1 Polyangiales bacterium | reverse complement strand
TTGATCTTGATTCACGGCTTTCTCGCCGATGCTTACCTGTTCAACGAGTACTTCTTCCAGGTGAAGTGGTTCTACGAAAAGCTGGGTCTCGATGTAGCGGCCTTTACCTTACCCTTTCATGGAGCGCGCCAGAGCAGGCGTTCGTTGTTCAGCGGACAAGCCTTTTTCACCGGCGGTTTGAGCTGGATTGCAGAAGCCTTCCGTCAGACCGTGTTCGACTTTCGTTCGCTCCTCAATTATCTCGAACGCGATCGTGGTGCTCCTGCCGCGGGCGTCTCGGGCATCAGTCTGGGCGGCTATACGACGGCGCTCTTGGCCTCGGTCGAGCCGCGACTTGCGTTCGCGATTCCCAACGTACCGGTCGTGAGCCTGCCCGACTTGGTGCTCGAGTGGGAACCTGTGGGCACCGCCTGCCGCACCGCGATGTTTGCGCTGAATCTATCGCTGAAAGACGTGCGGCATGCGATGGCTATCCACAGCGCACTCAGTTACGAGCCGCTTTTGCCTAAGGACCGTTTGATGATCGTGGGCGGTGTGGGCGACCGACTCGCGCCGCCCAAGCATGCACGCCTGTTGTGGGATCATTGGCAGCGGCCCGCGATTCACTGGTTTCCTGGCAACCATGTGGTGCATCTCGATCAGGGCGAATACCTACGCTACCAAGCGAAGTTCATGGACCGAATCGGTTTTCTGCCGAGTTCGCGCTAGCCGCTGCGCCGCCCAATAGGTCCCACAACGCCTCGCTGCGAATCGGCTTCTCCAGCATGCGCACGCCGAGCGCAAGCGTCAGCGAATTCACGCCCGTGGCTGGCGAGCCGGACACGAGAAATGCCCACTTTTCCGGCGCTTCTCGGATCTGTACAAGCAGCGCTTCGTGGGCGCGTTGATAGGTGTCGAGCTCGCACAGAATCAGGTCGAAGCGTTCCCCGTGCAAGCGCAGCGCAGCCTGTGCGGCATCGGTCGCAAGCTCCACATCATGGGCCGACAAGACATCACCGAGCGTCTGCAATACCTCCGGATCGTCGTCAATCACGAGCACGCGGGACCGCGGCAGGCCCGGCGGCGGCATGCTCGCGCGAGGGTGGACGTCGGACGCTTCTCGACCGACCGGAATGAAGCGTGCCGTGCCATCTGACAGAGAGCGCACGCTAGGAATACTCATACGAAAAGAGGTGCCTTGACCAAGTTCGCTCTCACAAGTCAGCGTGCCACCGCAGGCTTCGACGATGTTGCGACAGATGTAAAGACCGAGCCCGGTGCCCACGCCAACCGGTTTGGTCGTAAAAAATGGATCGAAGATGCGCGACACCACATCCTCCGAAATGCCCGCACCGTTGTCGTTGACTTCCGCGAGCACCGCATCGCCCTCGGTCGCCACGCGCACTTCGATCAGATTGAGATTCGGATCCGCGCTCTCGAAAGCCTGCGCGGCGTTGAGCAAGAGATTCAGAAACACCTGACCGAGTCGGGCTTCGTTCGCGCGCACGGCGGGTAGATCGGCGGGCATGATCGTCTTCACGGTCGCGCGACGCTTCAGCTCCGGGTGAGCGAGGTTGAGCGTCGATTCGATCACACGTCTCAGATCCACCGCATCGCGTACCTCGGCTTCGCCGCGCGAGAATGTCTTGAGATCACGCACGATCACGCCCACACGCTCGGCGCCTTCGCGCGCGCGATTCAGGGCGCGTGTCACCCGGGTGCGAAACGCGTCCACCGATGCGGGCGCAAGCTCGTTCAGCTGTCGTTCGATGAGCTCAAGGTTGAGCAGAAGTGAGGTCAACGGATTGTTCACCTCGTGCGCCACGCCGGCAGCCAACGTGCCCACTGACACCATCCGATCGGCCAACATCAACTGGGCTTCGACCTCTTTGCGCACGGAAATATCGCGCGCAGAAGCAAGCAGATGGGTGACCTTACGGTAGCGAAACAGACCCAGCCGCAGCTCTACCGCGATGGCGCGACCATCCTTACGGTAGTGCACGCGCTCCATCGTCAGCGAACCTATGGCACTCAGATCACGCGTGATCGAAGCCAACATCTCGATCGACAGCTCGCGATCGATTTGAAACATATTCATCGCCAACAGCTCGCTCCGATCAAAACCGAGATCGAGCGCGGCGCGTTGATTGGCCTCTAAGATGCGACCATCGAAATCGAAAAAATAGACGGCGTCGGCCGCTTGTGCCACGAGCTGCCGCGAAAGCTCTTCACTCTCGCGCAGCGCCATATCGAGCCGCGCTTGCTCTACGCGGTGCTCACGCTCACGACTCGCGCGCGAGCGTTCGTAGACATAGTAATAGTAAGACACGATGAACAAGAGCACGAGCAAGGTCGTGACCAGCAGCGCAGGAAACAGATAGCTGAGTGTGTCGTCGCTCAGCGGCAAAAGCGGCGCATGCTTCTGGTTGAAACGCTGGGCGGCGGCGCCCAGGCCGACCGGTGTGAGCACGCCAAGAACGAAGGGCAGGCGATGATCGCGCGGATCGAACAGCGCGAGCGGTGCGCAAGTCGTGGCCGTGAGCAGAAACGTCACACCGCTGTCCTGCCCAAGCGCGATCGCGAACGCGAAGATGGCGAAGTTCGACCAAGCCAATAGCCACATGCGCGAAGCCACGTAGTAGCCGCGCGCATTCCAAGCCAACGTGGCTGCACACAACGCGCTCACGACGACGGTAGCGCCAGACAGCCACGGCGAGGAAACCCACGCGAACACCAAAGCCCACGGCAGCGTGACGGCCGACACAGTAAGACTAAACAGGTTGGCAATCGCAATCTGTCGCTGCTGATCCGCGCTCTGCGCGGGCGCAATTCCGAGCTGCGAAAGCCGCCCTAACAGGGTGGATCGCTTAGCGTCGCGTGCTGACTTAGCTTGGCCTACCTTCATGCGCTCGTGATGTGCCTAGAGACCCATATTACCGGTGAAAATTCCACCATTGGGAATTGCTACCGGTGCGTAGCAGTAACCATTGACCTTAGAACTGCGCCGGGCAACGCTGGGCTTCACCCCTTAGCAATGCGCGCCTTCATTCGATCCCCCTTATTTGCGATCTTTCTCATCGTCTTTGTCGATGTGCTTGGTATCGGCATCACAGTCCCCGTGCTTCCCCTGTTCGCAAAAGATGAACTGGGTGCTTCGGCATTTCAGATCGGATTGCTGCCCACTGTCTATTTCATCGTACAAACCGTGGCCGCTCCCTGGCTCGGTCGCCTGTCGGATCGCATCGGCAGGCGACCCGTTCTGATCGTGAGCCAACTAGGTACGCTAATGGCGCTGTTGATGAGCGCGTGGGCGCCGACTCTGGTGTGGCTGCTGGCCGCCCGTGCGCTCGACGGGCTGACCGGCGGAAACGTCAGCGTTGCCTTCGCCTACGTGGGCGATGTCTCGAAGCCCGAAGAACGCGCCCGTTCCATAGGCGTGATCCACGCAGGCTTCGGAGCGGGCTTCATGTTCGGCCCCGCGATCGGTGGTTACCTCGGCGGACTTTACGGTCCACGTGTGCCCTTCCTCGCGGCCGCCGCCGTCTCGCTCGTCTCGATCATGCTGTCGTTGTTTCGCTTGAAGGAGTCGCGACGCCCGCAAAGTCTGCCGCCGGTCAGCGCGCCTTCCGCCGTCAGCAACGAGAACCCGAGTCCGAGCGCGCCCAGGCGCCTTTCGTTCGGCGAGATCGCGAGCTTGCCAGGGGTGCCGCGCATCCTCGTGATCGCCTTTTTCACGCAGCTTGCCCTGCTCTGCTTCACCAGCATGTGGGTGCTCTGGGCCGACGCGACCGTGCTCTCCAGCTTTGAAAAGAGCGCACAGCAAAAGCTCGTCGGCCAAGTCTTTACCGTGCTCGGTGTCTTTCAGCTGATTACCCAGGCGCTGCTGGTTGGGCGGCTCGTCAACAGCATCGGCGAAAAGAAGATGATTACGCTGGGCCTCGTCACGCGCGGCGCTGCCTGGGCGGTCATGGCGCTCGTGCCTTCGCTGGGTGTTATGTTCCTATGCTTACCGTTTGCCTCATTCGGGAGCGGCATTGCGCAGCCCGCCTTGATGGCGCTCCTTACCTTTGCGATTCCTCCACATATGCGCGGCCAAGCCATCGGCGTGCTCGCAGCCGCGGAAAGCACCGGGCGCATGTTGGGCCCGCTGGTCGCGGGCTTACTGTTCGAGGCCGTAGCACCAGGCGCGCCCATCATCGTGGCCGGCGGCATCAGTGTATTTGCCGCGTTGATAGCCCTTACCCTTCGCATCAAAAATCCAGACAACCCATTCCCCGTCGCAAGCCACGGAGCCAAACCGCCATGAGTAGCCGCAAGCTCGACTTTCAGGATCCGCGCGACAACGTGTATGCGTTCGGCAAGCTGTGGGGCACCTACGACGAACAGCCGGTCTACTCCTGTTTTCACGGCACCATGTTCGCGTCCATCCCCGGCCAACGTTTGCGGCCCCTGTTCGGATACATGGGCACCGGCCTCATGCAAGTACGCCTCGAAGAGAGCGGACACGTGCGCCTACGTGGCAAGGAGACGGGCTACTTCACGGACTTGGACTCAGGCAAGATCCTTGACCATTGGCACAACCCGTTCACGCAGCAGAAGGTCCGCGTCTTCAATTTCTTCAACGACCGCGTGCGCGGCGAGCTCGGCTTTGACATGCCTAGCTTCTCATTTGGTGAGGCAGGCGATGAGCCCACGTTGATGAACGAAGGCAGCTCAGAGCGCCCTCCCGGTCGCGTACCCTTTGTGCTGCCCTGGCAGGTCTACGGCGACGAGGTCCTGCTCGAATGGGATTACACCCATCGCTACACCAATCCACTCAAGCCTTCGCTCTATCCTCAAGCGTCCACTGGCCCGGTGATCAACCCATCGGAGCATTTCACCTTCTTCAGCTCCTTGCGCGAGCTCGAAGATGAGAGCCTGAAATCAGCCCATTTTCGCGCGGGTTTTACGCGCCTATCGCCCTTTTGGCCGTGGATGCGCATGGGTCAAAGCGGCGTCGAAGGCGTGCTGTTCGGCCGTTGCTTCAGCCGCAAATGCGCGCGCGGCCTGGCGGATATCCCGCCCGTGGTGCGCGAACGCGTGCAGCAAGAAGCACCTGAGTATCTAGTCGCACCGACAGACTGGGACGACGGCCACCCAATCGGCACCTGGGAAGCCTACGCCCGCGCCATGCCACCCGAAGTTTGAGCTCTTCCCTCAAACCCAGCCCTTCCCACCGGACGAACGCAACCCCGTCCTCTCAAGTCGGGGTCGTAGTCGTAAGCGTACCCTTGGTCGTGGTCGTGGTCTTAGTCGTGCTCGTGTTCGTGGTCGTCCTGTCTGCGGCAACTGGTCCGCATTGGGCGCCTGCGGCGCTCGGCTTAGCCTGCTGGCGGTTCTTGCTGGGTGAGGTTGTACGACTGGGACGTGTGATCGGCGCGGCGCTCGATGCGCTCCCTGCGCCGAAGGTCCAGCCCGCACGAGCGCGCCGAGCGGCTGCAGGCGGTTTCGTGGACGACCACGAGCACGACTAAGACCACGACCACG
>JBKJIA010000035.1:0-12553 GCA_046598735.1 Polyangiales bacterium | reverse complement strand
GGCGGCCCCTTGTCGGTCGCAGGCTTGCCGCTATTCGGCGTGCGCACGTGCTCTGCGCGCGCCTCGTCGTGATAGGCATAACTGCTGCTCGGCTCATCAGCCAGCGTTGTTCGAAGCTGCCGCTGCTCGCGCGCGGAACTTGCCCGTTGTTTGTCTTCGTCTGCCCCCACGAAATATGACAATACCGATCATTTCGGGATTGGGGCATGTGGGAATCTGCCGCAGACCAGCGACATTGGACGCGCGTAAGGGAGTGCTTTTCCTTGCCCCCCGCCTTCGTATCGGGAAGGATGCGGCCAGTTATGCGTGAGAGTCTGTCTCGAGCCGTGGTGGTCGACGCCGCACGCGAGCTTCTAATGCAGGATGGTTTGGCCGGGCTATCGCTGCGTCGTTTGGCATCGCGCCTCGATGTCACCGCCGCTGCCCTATACGCCTACGTCGACAACAAACGCGACTTGCTCGAAGCCGTGATCGAGACCGAATTCAACCGTTTGATTCGCGAATTTCAGCGCTACGAAGAAGGCGACCCGATCACGCGCATGTGCAACATGTCGTGGGCCTACGTGAACTACGCACAAGAAAATCCGCGCGTCTTCCGCACTATGTTCATGTTCCGTGCGCAGCTGTCTACCGATCCCACAGGCAATGATTTTGCGATGGCCACGCAAGCTTTCACGGCCGCGCGTAAGCCTTTGATCGACGCCATGGAACAGGGGCTGTTGCGTAAGGGCGACCCGCTGATGGCGCACCTGACGGTGTGGACAGCGGTGCATGGCGCAGCGACCGTGCTCTTGCTCGGCCCCGACCTAGGTGCGCGTGGCGCCGAAGAGCTGATGAAGTCCGTTATTTTCTCGATCGTGCGCGGCATGTGCACGGAAAAGGGCTTGGCCCTGCTCGACCAAGTTACGTTGCCCCCTCCGGCCCCGCCTCCTGCTTCGCCTGAGTGAGCCGTGCTTCTGATTCGGCTCGGAGTACGTTACGACGGTGCCGATCACGCTACGTCTGTTGAAACCACTCGAACGTTCCCTCTATGCGGGCCATCCGTGGATCTATCGCGATGCCCTGGCGCCCCATGAAGTGCCGAGTGGCGAAGTCGTCGACGTAGCAGACAAAAAAGGGCGCGTGATCGCGCGCGGTCTGGCCGAAAGCGGACCTATCGCGGTGCGTATTTTCACGACGCGTCCAAAAGAGCGCATCGATGGCGCGCTGTTTCGTCAGCGCATCGAAGCCGCCCTGCAGTTGCGCAGTACGCTGTGTCCACCCGAGACGACGGCCTATCGACTCTTGCACGGTGAAGGCGATCGACTGCCGGGTGTAGTCTGCGACAGATACGGTGATTTTGCCGTGATCAAGCTGGATGGTGAAGCCATCCTCGCCCATCGCGACGCTCTGATCGAAGCACTCCGTGAGCCGCTGTTAGCGCAAGGCATACGCGGCGCGCTCTTGCGCACCTCGCGTAAACAGGGCGCTCTGATCGAGCACGCGTTTGGCGACGCGGCCCCCCACGAAGTACACGTACAAGAACGCGGCATGACCTTGATCGCGAATCTGCGCGAGGGCCAAAAAACTGGACTATTCCTCGATCATCGCGAATCCCGAGCCAGAGTGCGCGCACTCGCTCGCAACCTGAGTGTCTTGAATTTGTATGGATACACAGGCGGCTTTTCGGTAGCAGCCGGCCTGGGCGCTGCGCGCAGTGTCACCACGGTCGACGTAGCCAAGCCCGCGATCGAGCTTGCCACGCGCACTTGGCTTGCCAATGACTTGCCGGCCGATGCTCATCAAGCCGTGGCCGAAGACGTGCCCAACTTTCTCGCCCAATACTCAGGCAAGAATACCCAGTTCGACCTCGTCATCGCCGATCCGCCCAACTTTGCACCAGGTCACGCCAAGTTAGAAGCGGCCCTCGAAAGCTACGAAGCCTTACACGCGTCGTGCCTGACCTTACTGTCACCCGGCGGTTTGTACCTGGCAGCGTCGTGCTCGAGCCACGTGCGGCAAAGTGCCTTTCTAGACACGCTGCGCGAAGGCGCACGGCGCTCGCGACGCGTGCTACAAATCCTAGAGCAAACCAGCGCGCCCTTCGATCACCCACGTTTGCTCGCGTTCCCCGAGGGCGACTACCTAAAAGTCGTGCTCGCGCGCGTGATCTAAGCGCAGCCGGCGCAACCTCTCCGTTAGCAGGCCTTACGGTTGGCGCGCGGGTACGACGCGCTAGCGCGGATCGATGACTTGGAAGGCCACGCGTCGATTCTTGCTGCGGTTGGCGTCCGTGATGTTCGGCAACAGCGGCCGATTGGAGCCGTAACCGACGGCCGTCATACGGTTGGCCGCGACGCCGGCGGCGATGAGCCACGTGCGCACAGCCTCGGCACGACGCTGCGAAAGCTCTTCGTTCACCCCGTCGTTGCCCACGTCATCCGTGTGGCCCTGAATCTCGAGGTGTTGCACTTGCGGATTGCGCAAGAGCACGTCCGCAATCTCCGCCATCAATGCATTGCTCTCGGGACGTATGTCCGCGCTGCTCGTCACGAACTGCACCTGACGCTTGATCACGATGGCTTTCGCGCTCAGGGCAGCCTGTGGGCGCGACGGGATGGGTGTCAGCACGATTTGCGGCGTGCTGATCTGCGAACGCACTACCTCGAAGCTCACCTGCTTGAACAGGTAACCCTCCGCTTCGATCTGCGCCTGATACATGCCCGCGGGCAGGTCGCTCTTTTCGAACATGCCTTGCGCGTCCGTGGTCGGGAAATTCCCGGTGCCGCCCGATATACGCACGATTGCGCCGGGAATAGGCAAGCCCGCTTCACTGCGCACGCTGCCCTTGACGCCGCCCAGTTTGGGCAAAGGTACGAGCACGCAGCGCAGCGTCTGATCTGCGCCGCCACTCACGATGGTGGCTTCACAGCTAGCAGTCTCGTACTGGGTCGCGGAAATCTTCAGCACCTGCTTGCCGGGGTCGAGCGGGTAACTCGTAAAGCGCCCCTGCTCGTTGGTGGCAAGGTCTGTCAGATCCTTACCTTCGAAATGCACGATGGCGCGTGGCACAGCCAACGCCGTCTCGCGATCGATGACTTCGCCTAGGATGTGCGCCAAACGGTCTGGCTCTGCCGCAACCTTCACATGCTTCTCGATCACGACGGGTTTGGGCGTGCGCGTATCGTACGCATAGGCGAGCGAGAAGATCAGATCGTAAGGTGCGTTCGGTGCAAGCTCGCGAACCGTGCGCTTATGTCCGCTCGTTGCCACGTCGAATGCCAGCAACGCACTCAAGCCGCGCAGTGATGGGTGAAACGAAGGCAACACACGCAGGCCAAAGGTCGCAGTGCTCGGCCATGCCGCAAAGCCCGCGTCCTTGAGGCAGCTATCGCGGTCAGCGGGCGATTGGGGAATCAGACAATCGTAATCCTGACGGTTGACCGGAATGCCCATCCCCCATTCCGCAATCGGATGCAGCCCCCAGCCACCTGCGAGCTCAAACGGCGCTTCCACGCCGAAGCTCATACTCAACATGTCGACGCGATTGACCTGAAACGAGAAGCGCTCCACGTCGCTCAACAAGTGTCGATACTCGTCCTTGCGCGAGCTCGCGTTGCCCAGTGATTTGTAGCGCGCGTTTTCGGTGCTCTCCGCGATGTTCGCGGAGTTGTCGAAGTAGTAGCGCAGCCCGTAGCGCAACAAGAGCGGCAGCGGCTGGGCAAGCTTACGCAAATCTGAGCTGACGCTCGCACGCAGCCCCACGCTCGTACCCGGGCCGGTGATGCCGATGCCGCCCACGCCGTTCAACAGCGCAAGCTCTGCGTCTCCACCCACCGTAAGGATGGGCAGAATCGAATAGTAAGTCTTGGCGAACAGATGCATGTCGCCGACGACCTGGAACACCTCGCGCGAATCTTCCGTGCTCTCGTTCGAGTACGTGGTCAGAGCCGCCGCAAGCTCCAAGTGATCGATGGGCGTTGCGCTGAGCGAGAGAACGCCGCCCACACGTCGATGCTGATCACGGGGCAGCAGAAAGCCGTTTTTGCGAAACAACTGCGCGGCGATCTGAGTGCGAAATGTGCCCGGCTGTCCCGATGCAGCGTCGACCACATGCACACCGCCCACCGGACCTAGCAGCGTGTTGTGGCGCTCCGAAGCTCGTGACGGCTCGCTCGCCAGCGCCTGAGGTTCCTGTTTGGGCGCGGCTAGCTGGATGGAATCCTTGGTCGCAAAATCATCATCGAAATCGTCCGCGCGTGCGGTGTCGAGGATGAAAAACGAAAGGGCGGCGACAAGGACGATGCGTGCGCGCATGCAGGGCTCGTATACCCAGGTCCCCTCTAAAAAGCTACGTTACGTCGGGGTGTTCGCGACGGCTTCCGTGCGCAAGCGCGGTGTGAGAGTCTGCGAAATAGAGCGGGCCCACTCGTGAATCAGTCACAGGACAGTGCCGTCTCTGCCGATCCAGAGGAGCTTCCGTGCAACTTACCAAGCATCTGTCGTGGCTGGTGATGGGCGTGCTTATCGCGAGCAGTCCCGGTGTCGCCTACGCCGACGCGACCGTCATCGTCGACCTCAAAGGCGCGGGCGGGGCGGCCGTCGATGGCACCGTCGAGCTCAGCAAAGGTGAAACCCGCCATCGCTGCACCACCGTACAAGGCCACTGCGAAATCAAAGGCGTGGCCGGCGGCATTTACAACGTGCAAGTCACCGACACCAAAAAGCCCGCCCTCAAGGCCAAGCAGGTGATGATTCCGCCCTCTGGCGAGGTGAAGCTCGTCGTCAACGCCCGCTGAGCCACGCCGAGCGTGACTTAGTGAGTCCGATAGGTGATCGGGACGGTGAGCGGCGCAAGCCAGCGGTGCAGCAGCTCAGGTGGTGCTGGAAGATCGCCGAGCCCCCTCGCTGCCGCCAGAGCTGCTTCGTCGAGACGGCTGTGGCCTGATGACTTCTTGATCTCCACGCGCGATAGGCGGCCGTGCACGTCCACGGACACGGCCAAGAGCACGGTGCCTTGCAGGTTGGCGCGCACCGCTGAACGCGGGTAGTCACGGCTTGCCCGCGCGTTGATAACCAGGCCCACCTTGTTACTCCAGGCCTTAGCGATCGGCCGAATGTCGATCTTCGCGACCGCCGGACCGACGCCCGTTCCGGTGCCCGTGCCGTTCCCATTGCTCGCGCGGGCTGCGACCACGCCCGCGACCGCCAAGCCAGTGTCGCTCGACACGCCCAAGGCGAGCGGAGCGGGAGCGGGATCGATGACCTCGGCCGCTTCAGGTTGAGCTTGTGGTGCCTCGCTCGTCGCTGGGAGCACCGGCTTTGGCTCGACGCGCCGAGCACGCACGACCGGAGGTTGCGGAGCCACCGGGGGTTCGGGCGCGACGACTGGCTCGGGCGCAGGCGTGGGCTCAAAAACCGTAAACTCGACCTCGATGGGACGGGCTTGCGGTCCGCCGTCCTGAGGCAGGCTGGAGAGCGCCGCATAGGCCACGCCATGCGCCACGAAAGAGCCCACGAGGAACGCCGCCAGCGCGCTAGGACGCACCGCAGCCATCTCGGACTTGCGAAGCGGGGATGGGGCTGGCCCGGAAGGAGGATCCAGGGGCAGCGGGCTTGCGGCCCTATGCATGGCTAAGTGTGACTTCATGCGAGGTAGGTAACAAACGGCGCTCTTGAAAGTCATTTTCGAGAGCGAGCTGAATGTGCACCTGTCGCGCTTACAGGTCAAGCTGTGATTTATTGATATTGACTTTCAATAGAGCTGATCCAGAATCTTGATCGAGGCCCAACGTGATCGTTTGTCACTGCTTCCGTGTCTCCGACCGTCAGATTCGCTCCGCCGTAGGCGAGGGCGCGTGCGACCTTGCATCGGTCGCGCGAGCTTGTGGGGCGGGTGCGGGCTGCGGCGGTTGTCGCCCCCAGGTCGCGGCTCTGGTGACGAGAGAGCTCGATGGCGATGAGCCTGTCGCCATCCGGCGGGCGCTGCTGCCGATCTTGCGAACCGGCTGAGACGGCGCTTTAGCGGCTGACGGCGGCGCTTATATCGGCGAGTGGAAGCGTGCGGTCCCCGAGCTCGATGGCGTGCCAGCTCGGCTCACGATCCGCGAAGTAGAGGAATGAATCGTTCGCATCGCTCAGGTTGATGCGGATTACTTGGATTTCCCTCACACGCTTTCCTGCGGCATCCAGCGCGTGGGCGGTCTCGGTCGGGGCGCCTTCCATGCCGCCCTTGGCGGTGGTGCCCCAGCGTGCGCCGCCCGCTCCGTAGAGAATGACGCTCTCCCAGGTGCGTGCGTCCTTGGCGACGCTCAGGCCCGCGCTCTTGTTGACCGCCAACGAACGCGCGGCGAGCTTCTTGTAATAGTAGTCGCTGATCCACGTGGGCTGGCAGTAGCCCATGATGTCTTTATCCGTCGTCGGGTGCAGTGTCTTGTCGCGAAAGTCGTAGCCCCAACTGTTGGTGATACCGCCCATGTACGGATACGACGAGTCGACGCCGCTGATGCTGCCACCTTGGGCGCACGGGGCGTGCGGCAGGCCGTGCGTGTGCCCGATTTCGTGAACCATCGTGTCGTAGGCGCGCTTGTCGGCCCAGCCTCCGCCGAGACCGACTTGCACACCCGGGAAAACGCGGTCCGCTTGGTTTGCGATGCCCAGCGTGCAGCCGAAGCCGCAGTACCTCTCGAGCGTGTCCGCGGGCGTGACGAGCCCGTAGTAATAGACGTCCGAAGCGGGCGCGTCGCTGCGGCGCAGGCTGCCGAGTGCATTCAAGAGCTCCGGCCAACCTTGCGTCGGCGTGATGCCGCCCGCCCACGTGAACGGCGCATGCATCGTGAACTCGACGTCAGGGATCGGGTAATAAGCGATCATCGCCTTGCGCAGATCTTCGAGTTGCGCGGGCGTAGGCGCGACCTCGGGGCCGGAAGGTAAGTCGACCGGCACGAGCACCACGCGCAGCTTGCCGACTCGTTGCGCGCCAAGGGTTTGCGTTCCAGTGGCGGGCACGCGCACGTCGGCTGCGTTGCCGAGCGTTTGGGGGCATTTGGTCTCTACGATCGCAATGCTCAGCTTCGTGTTCGCACCGATGTCTACGGGATCGATATCGAAGTTGAACGTTGTGCTGAGCTGCGCCTCCACCGAAGTTGCGCTTGGCGCCAAGTCGACGGTCAACATCTTTGGAGCGCTGCCATTGTCGATAGTAAGCACGCCGCGCACGTTATGCTTGGTCCAACCGGGCATGGCTTCGTAGAACACGCGCGCCATCGTGGGTTTGCCCTGAACCAGCGCTGCAACGCGGGTCGTGACCCAAGCGCCCCCGTCATACACGGGAATCTTGAGCGTCTGATACATCGCCACCTGCGTAATGCGCAGGCCCGTGACGAGCGAGTCCTTACCATTACCGCACGCGTCCAAGGGATTCTTGGGGCCTGCGTCCACAGGCTTCATGCCCGTGGCGCCGCCGTCTGCCCCGCCCTTTGTCGACGTCCCGCCGCTCGCATTGCCACCCGACGCGCTCGCATCCGTTTCGCCACTTGGATCGGTATCGGATGTGTACTTACGGTCGGCGACGTTACCGGCGCAGCCGGTCAGATACGGCGCCAGTATCGAAGCCAAGCACAGGCTCCACGTGATCGCTGCTCGCATCCCCATCCTCCAGTCTAAGTTGCTCGGATTGTTCACCGCGCCGGAACGGACGGTAACCAAGTACGTGCAACGAAGACCGTCGGAAAACGCACACCGACCGTAGGAAATCGGATTTGATTTGAGCCACTAAAACGCCATTGTTTCTGGCGATTGTGCTGCGCTTGTGCTTTTTCTGCCGAAGTAAATGTTTCGACGTGTAGATCTGCCGCTCTGGCGCAATACAGTGTTTATCTGGGCGATCAATCGCGACAAACATTCCCGGCGCTGACCCTCAGAGCCAACACCCCGTCCGATCGGCTCAGGGCGTGTTGCTGGCTGCGCTGGGCTTGAACTGCGTCCGCACGTAGCCGATCACGGCAGCGATCTGAGTATCGGTCAGCACGGGCTTGTGCGGCGGCATGGTCGCCATCGTGCCGCGCTTACCGTCGCGCACCGAAATCAAAAGCTCCGCATCGGTCTTAGTAAGGAGGGGGCTCGTGGCCGCAAGGAAGTCGGCACCCGTGATGGCGCCGTTGCCGCGCCCGTCGACACCGTGACAGCCCGTGCAGTACTGACGATAGGTGGCAGCCCCCGCCGCTTCCGGCGCGGAGCCACGCTCTACCTGCTCGCGTGACAGTGGCCATTGGCCGTCGCCACGGGGTGCATCGCTAGCGCAGGCCGGGAGCTGGAGCAACACAAGTACGCTCGACAACAAGGTAAGGTCGCGCATTAGGCCACCGCCGCCAGCACGTGCTCACTTGCCCAGGACGCGAGCCCGTAGATGGAAAGCTGAGGGTTGACGGTGAGCGAAGTGGGAAACACCGAGCCATCGATCACGAACAGATCATCGAAGCCGTGATGGCGCAGCGTGCGCGAGTCGACGACGCTGAAACGTTCGTTGGTGCCCATGGCGCAACCGCCCATGACATGCGCGACGAACACGGGCAGCTGACAGGGGCCGAACTTGGCGGAGGCCACCACGCGCTCGACCTCTTCCGGTGTCGTTGCGTAATGCGGATGGCCTGAGAAGACTTGCTTGGCGCCACCCGCGAGCTGAATGAGCATGGCGTTCTTGGTCGCGGTGCGCAGACCTTCCATCAAGCGTTCCGTCCAGTTGTAGTCCACGCGCGGCATGCCTGACGGTTTTAGCAGTATGTGTGCGCCTTCGTTTGGGTCGTGAATGTCAAAGCCATCGTGTAACAACACGCCCGTCATGCTCAGGTGCGGCAACAGGTCCATGACCGCTTGTTTTTCGGCGCCAAAAGCCGGGAAATATCCGCCCGTGCCCATGGGAAATATCGGTGCGCCTTCGATCAACATGCCCATCTTATCTGGGCCGCGTTCCACGAATTGATCTGAGTGTACGTACTGGGGCGAGCCTACGAACGGTTCGATCAGCTCCTCATGCACACCGAGGCCAGGTACGGCCGGATGCAAGAACGTGCGCATGCCAGCGCGACCGTTGGCATCGATGCTCGAGCGCAGCAGAATGGCGGGCGTGTTGATGCCGCCACCTGCCAGCACGGTGACTTTCGCTTCAATGGTAAGGGTGATGCCGTTCGGTTGGTCGCGCTTAGGATCGCGCATGCGGGCGATGATTTGCTTACACTTACGATTGACCTTGATGACTTTTTCGACCCACGCGTTGGCGTAGATGTCCGCGCCCGCGCGTACTGCTTCTGGCAACATCGTGACGAGCATGCTTTGCTTGGCATCGATCGGACAACCCATGCCGCAGTAGCCGGTGTGCGCGCAGTTTTTCACGTTGCGATGCAAGAGATCGCGCCGCCAGCCCAGCTTTTCGGCACCATTCCAAGTGACGAGGTTGTTCTTGTTCACTTGGTCGACGCGCATCTGCGTCACGTTCAAACGCTTTTCGACTTGTTCCCAGTGCGGCACGAGCATGTCGTAGGTCAGGCCTTCCACGCCGTGATGCTCATGCCAATGATCGAACACGCGTTTGGGCGTGCGAAAGCAGGTAGTCCAGTTGACGACCGTGGTGCCGCCGACGGCGCGGCCTTGCACGATCTGCATGCTCTGATCGGCCGTGGCGCGTCCGCCGCCCTCTTGATAGAGGCGCGGAAACATATGGGCCTCTTTCATGTCGAAGGTATCACTCGTTTGAAACGAGCCTTCTTCGAGCACGATCACACGCTTACCTTTGGTGGCCAGCCGCTGTGCTACGTGCGCGCCGCCTGCGCCTGAGCCTACGATGCACACGTCACAGGTAAGGGTCGTGTCTTGCTTGATGTCAGCGCCGGTATAGACGGGCATGGTTTAGGTTCCCTTGGGGTACTTAGGGTTTGGTCGCGCGCATGGCGTCTAAGTCCACCAGATTCTCCGCGTAGGTTGCGCGCAGTCCGCTCAGCGAGGGCGGCCCAGGATAACCGATGCGTTTCCACGTGCGCTCATCCCCGTAATACAAGGCGCCCACCAGCGAGCTCAGCGCGCGAAACACGGTGCGACGAAAGCCGATCTTCGAATCGCGCCACTTGCTGAGCACGCGATCCTGGTCTTCTCCGGACAGCTGTGTGAAGGGGCGTACGCGTTCGAAGAATACGGCGCCCGTGAGGCCGCTTTCGAATACGCGCAGCAACATCTTCAGGCCTTGCTTACCATCGGCTTCTGCGCCTGCGAGCAACGCGTCGACCTTACCTGCGACATCGAGCGCCTTGGCACCGGGAGCACCTTCACCGAGTGGCGGGCACAACCGGTCTGCAATGGCCGTCAGCACTGCGTACTCTTGCGCGTTCAGCACGAGCAGCTTCGACTTTGCAGCTTTGCCTGCGCGCGTTGGCTGAAGCGCAAGACCCACGCTGCCGACGGTGACTACCGCGATGCCGATCAGGCCCGTTTTCAGCAACGAACGCCGCGACAGTTGCTTCGCAATATCTTCGGGAGCCATCTGTCGCAGAGTCTCTTCTGCGCGGGCTCCCGCGTCAACCGCGCCGCTCATTCGCCCTCGTCACGTGCGCTCAGCGTCGCCGATGCTCGTGACGAGCGAACTGACTTAGCTCATTTTTGCGGAGCTAGACCGCGAATGAAGGCTTGGATGATGTTCCAGTCGGCACCGGTGGGCAGGCTCACGATGGGGAGATCAATGCCGTACTGTCGCCGCCGCTGCATCTCTTCCACGCAGAACGCCGGGTCGCCCGCGATGGTCAATGCATCCACCATCTTGTCCGTCACGGCCTCGAGAGCCTTGTCGCGAGTCTCCTTGTTCGCGTACAGCTCGACGATCTGTGCGCACTCGTCTTTGTAACCAAAGCCTTCGAGTAGCTCCTTGTAGTACTCGCCCATGCCCGCGATGTAGAACGAGATGATCTCGCGGCTGCGCTTGCCGGCGCTCCTGGCACCCGTCGGAATCACGGTCGTAAAGGGCGCAATCGTAATGTCCTTGGGCTCACGACCGGCACGCTTGGCGCCGCGATCGATCCACTCGCGGCCGCGGCCGATCTCTTGGTAAGGCCAGAACGTGGGGATCCAGCCGTCCGCAATCTCGCCGATCGTTTCGATCGACTTCTCTTTGAGCGCGGCCACGTAGATCGGAATCTCGCGACGCGGCAGGTTCATTTCTAGCGAAAACGGCCGGTAATCGTGCATTTCTGCGCCGACTTCGTTGAGCTTCTTGCCTGCGAGCAACCCCTTCACGACCTTGACCATGTCCTTCCAACTGGTCAGCGGCTTCTTGAACTCGCGACCATGGAAACCTTCGATCACGCGCGCGCCGCTGGTGCCGATGCCCAACATCAAACGGCCTTCGCTGATCTCATCGAGCGTGGCCGCGGCCATCGCCATCGAGGCAGGCGAGCGGCTGTACACGTTGACGATCGAGGTGCCGAGTTTGATGTGCTTGGTCTTGCAGGCGATCTCGGTCAGGACCGTGAAGGCTTCGTAGCCCCAGGCTTCTGGCACCCAGAACGAGTCGTAGCCAAGCTCGTCGGCTAAGATCGCGGCGCGCACATACATCTCGCGGTCGTACTTCTTCCAGAAGGGCATGATGCCGATACGGTTTTCCATGGGTCTCTCCTCTTTCTCGGCTACTCGGCCTAATGAGCGGTCCGGGTGCACGAATGCCCAACTTAACACTGTTTACCTACGGTGACCAGCGTGCTGGGGAAGCGGCTAGTTTGCATAGGTTTGCGTCTCGCGCTGTCTACCGCCTGGTTTTTGGCGGCTGAGCAGGCGCTTGCAGACGAGCACGGGCGGGATTGGGAGCTACGCGTGTTCGCCCTAGCACCACGCACGCAACGCAATCGCGTACCGGCTGAAGACCTGACTGAGGTTGTGCAGACAACCCTACTCGCGGCGTTAAATGTGGGCGCCCGCCCGTGCGCTTGCTTGCCGCGAAAGCTGCGTTGGGTGTGGTCGCTGCCTAATCCGAAAGACAACGTGCATCCAGCGCTGGTGGTGTCGTTCGAAGACCGACCGAGCGCGCAGTCCGACATCCTGGTGTACGAACGTTTGGCGCTGATCTCATTTCGCGATGGTAAGTATGTCGCCTCGGGCGTGCTGACGTTGAATCGACCGCGTGTGAATGCGGACGCATCTCTCAGCGTGCGTATGTTGCCGCGTCACGATCTCGATGGCGACGGTCAGCTCGACATCGCCATCGGCTACGTTGAAACGTGGCAGCGTGTCACCGAATGCGGGCGAGTTTCGTTTCAAAGCAGCGCGCCGCAGCCCGCGTTCGAAAAGACGCCGTGTCCCACCCCGTAGCGCGCATGGTGAGGGTCGGGCGACCATGCACGCGTACTCGACACTGCGCGTGTTGCGCGGTGTTACACAAGGATTGACCTGCGCGTGCTTCTGTCGTCAGCATGCGTGCATGGTTGACCTTCGAAGTGTGCTTACCGCGGCGGCCGCGGACGATCTGCTCAAGGCGCGCCTTGCGCAAGTGTTGGCGTTCCCGACCGGCATGACTTCGGCGGGCCACGCTTATTTGGAG
>JBKJIA010000636.1:0-12400 GCA_046598735.1 Polyangiales bacterium | reverse complement strand
GGCGTTCGTGCTGATCTTCCTCAACCTGCTTCCCTATTCCAAGCACTTCCACATCATCACCTCAATTCCGAACGTGTTCGCGACGCGCGTGCAGCCAGCGGGACGTTTGCCCAAGGTGCTCGATCTTGAAGGTAAGGTGGAGCGCGAAGAAGCTGTGGGCATCGGTAAGATCACGGATCTGTCATGGAAGCAGGTACTCGACCTCTACACGTGCACCGAATGCGGCCGCTGCAGTGATAACTGCCCGGCGTACACCACTGGCAAGAAGCTGTCGCCTAAGCACCTTACGCTTGCGCTGCGCGACCATCTGTACATGAGTGAAGGCCGACTGATCGGCGATACAGGTGTCACGAACCCGGGCGCCGTCGCGAAGAAGCCCGCCGATGGCGAGGTGGCCCGAGAAGTCCTGCACACGACGCCGCCCGCACCGGCGGGAGGTTATTTCGTGACAGGCGCGGACGTGGAGCTTGTGCCCAACATCATCGATCCAGACGTGATCTGGGCCTGTACGACTTGCCGCGCCTGCGAAGAGCAGTGCCCAGTCATGATCACCTACGTGGACAAGATCGTGCAGATGCGCCGCGAGCAGGTGATGATCAAAAACGAGTTCCCACCGCAGCTTACCAAGCCCTTCAATGGCATCGAGACCAACGGTAACCCTTGGAACTATCCGTCGATGGATCGCGCCAATTGGGCCGATGGCCTGGACATTCCCACGGTTGAGTCGCGAGCGGATGCGCCGGTGCTGTATTGGATAGGCTGCGCGGCGAGCTTCGACGATCGCGCCAAGAAAGTCGCACGCTCGTTCGCGAAGTTGCTCAAGCATGCCGGCGTGGATTTCGCGATCCTCGGCACGGACGAGCAGTGCACGGGCGACCCGGCGCGTCGTGCGGGTAATGAGTATCTGTTTCAGATGGTGGCCGAAGCCAACGTGGAAACGTTGAAGAGCCACAACGTCGAGAAGAAGCGGGTGGTGACGGCCTGTCCGCATTGCTTCAACACACTCAAGAACGAGTATCCGGATTTCGGCGGTCAATACGACGTCGTCCACCATACGGACTTCCTGATGGAGCTGATTCGCGAAGGAAAGCTCAAGCCAGAGAAGACCGTCAAGCAGACCGTGGCCTACCACGACAGCTGCTATCTCGGTCGCTACAACGACGTCTACGACTCCCCGCGTCAGATCTTACAGTCCATCCCCGGCGTAGAGCTGCGCGAGGTGGCCTACTGGAACAAGAGTAAGGGTCTGTGTTGCGGCGCAGGCGGTGCGCAGATGTTCATGGAAGAGCAGCACGGCACCGAGCGCGTGAACAAGAAGCGCACGCTGCAGTTGCTCGATACGGGCGCTACCACACTGGCCACCGGCTGTCCGTTCTGCATGACGATGATTACAGACGGACTCAAGGCCGAAGACAAAGAGGACACGATCGCCCAACGCGATATCGCCGAGATCCTCGCGGATTCCGTCGGTCTCGAGGCGAGTGTCAGCGAGAGCGCAGCGGCTGAATAACGCGCTTGGGCGGCCTTTGCGCCTTACGCTTTAGAGCACGTCTGCAAGCGGTCCGCGCATCAGCTCTTTGATGCGCTGGGTCGCGGCTGCGCCTACTGCGCGCGTCACGCCGGCCCAACCGCGCGGGTCGATGTCTTCGTTGGTGTGCGCAGCCACGAGCGCGCGATCGCGACGCACTAAGCTCGCCGCGTCGGCATCCGTGTCGAGCTTGACGTGGGCGAGGTCGAGACAGCGATCGAGGTACTGCGTCCAAAGCGGGATCGCAGCTTCGAGCTCGCTTTGCGGTGCGCGCATCGCCGCGATTCCCCAAGGCGACATGTAAATGCCGGTGCTCGGTGGCATTGGCAAACGCGTAGCGGCTTTAGCCGGGTCTCGTACGAACTTACTGTGTGCCTCGTCGAGCGGTGCGAACACTTGCTTCCAGTAAGGCTCGTTGACCGCCAAATCCACGCGCGGCATCAGATCGAAGTTGTATACGAATAGATCCCCCGGCATTTGCACGGCTTGGGCGTGGTAATGCGGCAGAGCCGAGTCGCTCTTGGCAAACAGCCAGAACAAATTGGTGTCCACCCGCGCGCCTTTACCGCCCAGCCAAATGTGGAGCACCCGATCCACGGCATGGCTGCCATCGCCCACGAAGACTTCGACAAAGCCCGCTTCCAGTGCTGGGTCGTTCGGTGAGTAGAGGGTAAGGTAAGGTCCATCGTCGCTCGCTGTGACCCTGCGCAAGGTAACCTTAGTTTGGGCGCGTGCGGTCAATGCGCGAGTAGCTTCTAAGGCAAAGGACATGGGGCTCCGGGCCGCGAGGGGCGAACTAAGGTTGCACGGCTATCGGCAAGCGTCGCGCTTACAAAAGCCAACGAAAGAGGTGAAAGAAGCGTTCGAGGAGTTTCGTGACCAGGCTGCGCCGACGAAAGATTTCGAGATCTACCCGTTCGGCGTCGAGCAAGTCTTCCTCCACCTTACGGCGCAGGTGTGCTGTGATGTCGTGGTTTAGGATGGCGACGTTGAGCTCGAGGTTATTGTGCAGCGATAGTGCGTCGAAATTGAAGCTGCCCGCGGTGCACCATAGGTCGTCCACGGCGGCAGTCTTACCGTGCAAGATCCCGCCCATCCATTCATGGATTTCCACGCCGCCCTTGAGCAGCTTTTCGTAGCAGGCGCGGCTTGCGTACTGCGCCACCTTCACGTCGTTGTTGCGCGGCACGAGCACCCGTACGCGTACGCCGCGCTCCACCGCGTGGATCAAAGCGCGTCGCACGCGATTGGTGGGGATGAAGTAACTATTGGTGATCAGGATGTCCTGGGTCGCCCGTGCGATCGCCTTGAGGTAGCCGCTGTAGATGTCGCGGCGCTCGGCGAGTAAGTCGCTGGCTAATACCACCACTTCGCAGTTGCCATCGGCAGGCTCGTGAGCAGGTAACAAGATCGGACTTTCGCGAAACGTTCGATAGAATAGGCCGCGTAATTCGCGGGCCGCGCCACCTACCACTTCGACCGCATCATCCCGGAAGCCGCCCCCGCCCTCGTGCTTGGGTGCCCACTGATCGCCGAGGTTAATGCCGCCCGTAATGGCTAAACTTCCATCGACCACCACGAGCTTACGGTGATCGCGGCGATTGATGCGCCCAAAGCTGAAGCGTGCGCGCCAGGGGGCAATCGGATTGAACTCTTCGACTTTGCAGCCGGCGCCTCGCATCTCATCGAACATGCTGTCGTCTGCGGAGAGGCTGCCTACGGAATCGTAGATCACGCGCACGCATACGCCTGCTTTGGCGCGTTCGATCAAGGCCTGCGCAAAGGTGCGGCCTGTGCGATCGGAAGCGAACCAGTACATCTCCACCAAGACTTCGCGTTGTGCTGAACGAATCGCAGCCAGCATGGCCGGCAGCGCCACACTACCGTCGTGCAGCCAACGGACGCGGTTGTCAGAGGAGTGGGGCGCGTACGCGGTTCTACGGAAGAGTCGTTTCACGAGATGGCTGCGTTTATAGCGCGATAAGTGAGGCGGTGCTCGCGAAGCAGGGCCACTCCCTCTAGTCTGTCGCGACTCACGCGTAGCCGAGGATCAGCGCGCGACTCAGCAGCATGAAGCCATCGACCGAGACGAACAGTAAGATCTTGAACGGTAAGGCGACCGCAGTCGGCGTCAGCCCATTCAGCCCCATCGCCAACAATACGCTTGCCACGATCAGATCGACCACCAGGAACGGTAAGAACACCAAAAAGCCGATCTGAAAGGCGCGCTTGAGCTCAGTGATCGCAAAGCTTGGCCACAGCACGGGTAAATCGGTTTTGGCCATCGTTAGCTTCTTCTCTTTGGCGATGTCCACGAACAGCTGGGTCTCGCGATCGCCGGCGTTTTTGACGAGAAAGCTGCGCACAGGCTCGCTGGTTGCTGCGAGCACGCCCTCTGCGCTGAGCTTGCTCGAGCCCCCAGCGGCCAGCAGACGCGCCTGAATGTCGGTGGCGACCGGCGCCATCACGAACACACTCAGGGCCAGCGCCAGGGCCGTCACGATCGCCGTGGACGGGATGTCCGAGGCGCCGAGCGCGTTCTTCAAGATCGAAAGCACGACCGCGATTTTTGCAAAGCTCGTGATCGACATCAGCAAGAGCGGCAACAGCGCCAGAGCGGCAAGCCCCAGCGCTGCAGACAACGGCGCTCCCGCGAACAGGTCGTTCACGAGGCGTCTTACACGCGCTGAATGATGGTGGCGATGCCCATGCCGCCACCGATGCACAGTGTGACGAGGCCAGTCGTAAGGTTACGACGCTCCAGCTCGTCGACGATGCTGCCGATCAACATGGCGCCCGTGGCACCGAGCGGATGACCGAGCGCGATGGCGCCCCCGTTTACGTTCACCTTCTCGTGGTCGATTTCGAGCTTACGCATGGTCTGAAGCGGCACGGTGGCGAAGGCTTCGTTGATTTCCCACAGGTCAATGTCCTTGACTGTCATACCCGCCAGCTTGAGTGCCCTTTGCGAAGCAGGTGCGGGAGCCGTCAGCATGATCACGGGCTCGTCGCCGTAAGTCGCGGTGGCGATGATCTTGGCGCGCGGCTTGAGTCCATGCGCCTTCACGAAAGCTTCGCTGGCGATAGCGACTACGCCCGCACCATCCACGATGCCGCTGGAGTTGCCGGGCGTATGCACGTGGTTGATCGCTTTCACGTCGGGATAACGCTTGAGCGCCATCTGATCGAGCGTGGCACCGCCGGGACCCATGGCGAATGCACCCATCTTTTCGAAGGCGGGCTTGAGCGCTGCGAGCACTTCTAAGGTGGTGCCTGCGCGGGGATACTCATCTTTGTCGAGCAGCACGGCGCCGGTCTCTGAGTGTTTGACGCCGAACAAGCTCTTCGAGAAATAGCCGTTCTTTTGCGCGATTTCGGCGCGACGCTGCGACTCAGCCGCGAACTTGTCGACGTCTTCACGCGTGAAGCCTTCGCGCGTGGCGATCAAATCTGCGCTGATGCCCTGGGGCACCTGAAAAACCGTGTTGCGTAAGGTGGCATCGCCGCCGTCGAGGCTGCCATCGGAGCCTGTGCCCATGGGCACCCGCGACATGCTCTCCACGCCGCCTGCGATCACGAGCTGCTGCTGGCCGCTCATCACGCCGAAGGTTGCGAAGTTGACCGCTTGGGCGCCCGAGCCGCAGTAACGGTTGAGTGTCACGCCGGTGATGTGGTCGGGCCAGCCCGCTGCCAGCACGGCGTTGCGCGCGATCACGCCGCTCTGCTCGCCAACCTGGGAGACGCAGCCGATCACGACATCTTCGATCTCGGCCACGTCCACGCCGATGCGCTGCCCGATCTGCTGCAACGTCTGCGCGAGCAGCTGATTCGGGTGCACGGAAGACAGCGCGCCGGCGTCTTTTTTGCCGCGGCCGCGGGGCGTGCGGACGGAGTCGAGAATGTAGGCGGTACCCATGGTGATCTCCTAAGGTTTGCGACTGATTCCATAGCCCGCTGGCCGCGTGCATCGCAAGGCTCGGCGGGCTCAATTCGGCCGGAATTCCTCACAGAATGGAGGGTGCGTAGTATTCGCCCGGGGTTAAGGCAACACACCCCTCGTGACGACAGGACGAAAGACTGTTACGCTCTGCGCATGCGTCCGTCCCCCTCATGCGGCGCGCTCCTGACGGCTCTGCTCGTCTCGGGGTGCACACTTACAACCCCTGCGAATGGTACCGATGCCAGTCGGCACGAGCCTGACGCGCCTCCCAACGATGCTGGCAAGGTGGGCGATGGGGGCGGCTTCGAGGATGCGGGGGAGCTTGGTGACGCTAGCCTTAATGGTGATGCGAGCGACCATGGTGATGCCGGGCTGGATGCCTCGCTGCCATGTTCCGAAGATCTGCAAGACGTGGCGTGTGGCCTGAATGGCCGTGGCCACTTTGTCGGCGGGTGTGGTGCTCCTCGCAGGTGCGTCGATCCCGATGTGTGCGAGGACACCAGCGTGGATGTCCGCACCTGCGGCTTGAACGGCCGCGGCTCACAGCAGCGCGTATGCGGGTTGGGGAAGTTTGGTGATTGGTCCGCGTGTGACGATGCTGACGAGTGCCTCGATGGCGACGACGAAGCCGGCGCGTGCGGGCTCAACGGCACGGGCACGCGTGACCGTGCGTGCGTGAATGGTCGTTTCACGGATTGGTCGTCGTGTGTCGACGCCAGCGTATGCGTCAACACCTCCATCGAGCGGCGCGATTGCGGCTTCAACGTGCGGGGCTCCCAGGATCGTAGCTGCGTGCACGGCCAATTCGGCGCCTGGTCAAAGTGTGAGGACCCAGACGTGTGCCGAGATGGCGTGAGCGCCCTCGAAGCTTGCGGGATCAACGGGCGCGGCACGCGCGAGCGAATGTGCGTCAGCGGAGCCTGGAGCGATTGGTCGCGCTGCAGCGATGACGACATGTGTCGCGATGCCGATGTGGAATCACGTGCTTGCGGCCTGAACGGCCGTGGCATCCAGTCGCGGGCCTGTACCAGCGGCAGTTGGGGTGAGTTCGGCACCTGTGTCGATTCCGATCAGTGCAAGGACGGAGCGCAACAGACCGACTCCTGCGGCCTCAACGGGACGGGCACACGCGACCGAGTCTGCGTCAACGGCCGACTGACCCCCTGGTCGGAGTGCGTAGACGACAGCAAGTGCGTCAATGCGTCGGTCGAGCAGCGAGCCTGCGGTTTCAACACACGCGGCGAACAGGCGCGCACCTGCGCCAACGGGCAGTTCGGCGAGTGGACACAGTGCGTCGACCCCGACGTTTGCCGCGACGGTGCGCTTAACTCAGAGACGTGCGGGTTGAACGCGCGCGGCACGCGCGACAGGAGCTGCGTAGGCGGCGCCTGGAGTTCATGGTCGACCTGCCGGGACGCCGACAAGTGCGTAGACGAGGCGACCGAGGAGCGCGCTTGCGGCACCAACGGACGCGGTCACCAAGAGCGCACTTGCGCAAACGGACAATGGACAGATTTCGCGAGTTGCGTCGATCCATACGCCTGCGACGTGTGCGAGCACGACAGCATTTGTTCGCAGGATGGAGGAGGCGTCCATTGTGCATGCATTCCGGCAAGCGGCTACGAGGGACCTACCTGCGCTGAGGAAACCGCCCACTGCAGCGGCAACGACGTGTGCGCAGCCACCGGACTCGATGAGTACTACCCATGCATCGACACGCTGACTTCGTATGTGTGTCGCGGTCGCTATGCGGATTGGCCCATGCCCGGGCACGCACCGGGATCACCTTACCCTGCGCGCTATACCTCAAATCTGAATGTTACGGTCACCGACGAGATCACGGGCCTCGAATGGCAGCAATTCGAATCGGAGCCCATGTTCTATGTCGAAGCGCAGGCCTATTGCGAGAACCTTACGGTCCGTGCCCTGTCGGATTGGCGTTTGCCGTCGAAGATCGAGCTTGAGTCGATCATCGACGAGACGCGCTTCAAGCCCGCGATTGCCAGCGCCATGTTCCAAACGCGCGAGATATGGGGATATAACTACCCCGTTTGGACAAGCTCACCGGTCTCTGTCGACATAAACATATACGTTGTGTACTTCGAAACCGGCAATACAACCGCCAGTTATCGCGGCAACGAAGGTAAAGCGCGCTGCGTGCGTGGCGGCCACCTGGTAGGTTCGACTCCCCACCGATATGACACTAGTTCCGCTCAAGTCGTGCTCGATAGGCAAACCGGCCTAGTATGGCAGGCTGCGCTTGCCCCCGCGCCACTCGGATGGGCGGATGCTGCGAAGTACTGCGAGGCTCTGGTCCTTGGCGACCAGGATGCATTTCACCTACCCGCGGTGAAAGAGCTCGCGACCATCGTCGATCCCTTCACTGGTGACTCGGTCGAGCCGTTTGCGAAAGCGACTTCGGAATGGATCTGGCTCTGGAGTGCCTCGGCCTATGCCGCACAACCTGCCGACAACGCCTGGGCTGTGCGGTTTGGCAGAGATGGCAATAACTCCGGCTCAGATCCTAGGAGCAAGACAACTGAGGCGCTCGGCGTCCGCTGCGTACGTTGACGAGCAGCGCTGCCCGCGTGACGTTACCGTTAAAGCAACGTAAACAGTGCAAACCGAGCATAGCGCGTGACACACGATGACGACAAAGACGCCGCACGACGCGAGGCCACTCGAAAGCGCTTGCTCGCGTCGGACAGTCGCTCGCGCTTCGTCTTTGCTACGATTGCATTCTTAGTTCCTGCCACCCTGTTCGGACTGTTCCGACGGCAAGAGCTGCGTTTGCGCGCGCTCGTTGACCATGGCCAAACCACCGTTACGACCGTGTCAGGCACGACCGACGGATTCGTCGACTACGAGTATCAAGTCAACGGAGTCATTTACACTTGGGACGTCATGCAAGACAAGGTGCCTGCACGGACATTCCCGATTACTTACCTACCCGAGGATCCCAGCCTAAGCCGTCCAGTTTCGGCGTACACAGCGGCGCTGCTTGAGGCGGAGTTGAGCCACCCTGCGGATTACATCGGGTTGGGCGCCTTCTTCAGCTTCTTCGCAGGCGCTGCAATCTGGGCTCAAGTGCGTGTGCGCCGGTTTCGGCGCTCCCGGCAGCCAGCCACTAAGTCTTCTACGTCGCCCGAAGTGGCGGGTCGACTCATCGCCTTGCTCATGCTCGGAATCGTCCTGGCCACGAACCTCAATCCCAAAGTGCAATCAGTGAATCAGGCACTCCTGGGTCATGCACCGTTCGGGCAGCCCCTGCTTGTGGTGGTCGTGTTGGCGCAGCTGGTGCTCGCATCGCCGTTGCTCTGGGTGCTTCCGCACTTGATGCGCATCGTGATGAATGCCCAGGCAAAAGGCAGGTCCGTATCGCAGCTCGGCATCGTGATGGCCGTCTGGCAGGCGGGGCCCGAACAGAAGCTATCGCGAGCCATCGTGCTCGGCGGAGTAGTCTACTTTCTGACGCTCTTGGCGGCGTGGTCCATTTGGGCGCAGAGCGCCAGAAGCGGGTGATCACGCAAATGCTAAGGAGTAACCTCGCCATCCCATCGTGGTTCAAACAGGGTTCAAGGGGTTCAACGGACGGTTCGAAAGCGCCGGCAAAATCCGGCATGGTGTAAGAGATTAAAGCGCTCTACGAGAAAGAAGTAGCGATCCACCTACTGAGCACGTACGAACACACCATGTGCGGAAGCCGGGAGACGTCATGCTCGCCTGGGGTAAGGTTCCCAGGGCGTGTCGGGAAGTCTAAGGACGCGATCCGATGATGAACGAGCGGGACGAGTCGGACAGCGCCGTAGTACCTCGCATGTCGTGGACGGTTCTGCATACTTCGTCCCGCATGTTGCGCATGTTGCTGTTGGCTGTTGGGGACGGTTCTGCATACTTGACAAGTCACATCCACATTCTCGCGGAGGCTTCGGCCACTTGCTGTGTGGGCAATGTGCGCCGCCACCGCAGTTCATGCCGGCATTCGGACGCGCTACGGAGCTGCCTTTTTTCTCCACGGTCTAGGCGTCGTAGCATCCCACGGTTGGGAGCCACTCGACGCGGAGCAGTGAAGCGGCAAGTGTTCGGCGCCCAACGAGTCTGACGACCGCGGACGGTTCCGGCTCCCGCTGTGCTACTTTTCGACGCATGGGCCCCCCCGCGACGCTCGACGAAGAACTGGCGCTGCTTTCTCCCGAACAGCGCGCCTGGGTACTGGCCGATCTGGCCTTACGGTCGGCCGCAGGCAAGCTGGCCGCGACGCTCGACCTTGACGAAGGGGACGTCTACCACCAGCTCAAGCAGCTTCGTCGAACGCCGAGTGAGAGACTTCGACTAGGCTTAGCCGATAGACGACTTCGACGGCGGATCGCTGACGAGCGCTGAGCGTGCGCTGCTTCGAGCACTGAACGACCTGGGGGTTCGCTACCTGATTGTGGGAATGAGCGCTGCGTTGCTGCAAGGCGCTCGCGGCGCAACGGAGGACATCGACCTATGGTTCGAGAGCCTCAGCGACGCCCGAATCGGGCAGGCCGCGCGCACTGTCGGGGGCGTCTGGGTGACGCGAACTCAGCCACCTCTTCTTGGCGGCAAAGCCGGTGATCGCTGGGATATCGTGACGACCATGTCCGGCCTCCCGAGTTTCGACGATGAGTACGCCTCGTCCAAACCGATGCGGATCGATGACGTCGACGTGAGGGTGTTGCCCCTTGCGCGAGTCATAGCAAGCAAGCGGGCTGCCGGTCGCATGAAGGACAGCGCGGTGCTCCCGGCGCTCGAGTCGGCACTCAAAGTCATCGCGGCGCTCGAAGGGTCGACTGACCCAGAGGTTCCGGGCGGGAAGAGCCGCGAGCCGTGACGCGTTTGGCGGGACGTACCTGGGAAGGTTAGTGGGGGCAGGATGCGCTGTCTGCCTTGTTCAAGCCACTGCACGTGCACTTGCCCCAGTATCCTACTGAGGGTAGGATAGGCGGCATGACCTCTCCTTCCCAGAAGCGCCCGTCTACGGCGGGAACGCGGGCGAAAAAGATCTCGATCACACTCGACGAACGGGTCCTATTGGAAATTAGGGGCCGCATGAAAAGGCAGCGGGGCAGCTCATTGAGTGCCACGATCTCCGAGGCCTTGCAGAGAGATCTGCGGCGGGAGAAGCTCGCGCGCTTGATCGAAAACTATGAGGCTGAGCACGGCACGCTATCAGAGGCCGAAGTCCAGGAAGCGCGGCGCAAATGGCAGGGCTGACGCTAGACACTGGGGCGGTCATTGCGTTCGAGCGGCGTGAGCGCCGTATGATGGCGCTGCTCAAAGCTGCCGCTCAAGACGTGAAGACGATCACGATTCCCACGGTGGTGATCGCAGAAGCGTACCGCGGAGACAACAAGCGTCGGCTGGCTGAGCTGTTCGAGGTTTCTATTGTCGAGCACTTAGACGAACAGCTCGCGCGCACGGCGGGTGAAGCGCAAGCCAACGTCAAAGGGGCCACGACCATTGACGCGATCGTGGCAGCCTCCGCCGCGCGTCGTGCTGATCACATCGTGACCTCGGACGCAGCGGACATGCTCAAACTTAGGGACTACTTCCCAGCACTGCGAATCGCACGCCTGTAACGTTGAAGGTAGCCCAGAGAACCCCTTACCACCCCATCGCCTTCGCGATCATATACTTCATGACCTCGCTCGTCCCCCCACCAATCCGCAACAGCCGCTGGTCCCGATAAGTACGCGCGACCCAAAGCTCTTCAAGATACCCCATGCCACCATGGAACTGCATGCAGGTATCCACGATGTCCGTCACCACGTCACCAGCAAGCAGCTTGACCATGCTGACAAGCTTGCCCGTCTCCATCGACGGCGTGCCGTTGTTGATGTACACGTCTTCGTTATAAGCTTCGGCCGCCTTATAACACAGCGCCTGGGCCGCCTCGAGCCGCGTGTACAAGTCCACGAACTTATGCTGCCACACCTCGCGCTTGATCAGCGGCTTACCAAACGCCTGGCGCTCCTTACCGTATTGGATCGACTTATCGAGTGAGCGACGACCCTCCGCAAGCGCCGCCGCCGCGCCGATCAGACGCTCAGACTGGAAGTTCTGCATCAGGTAGATGAAGCCCATGCCCTCGACGCCGAGCAAACACTTGGCGGGAATGTGGCAATCCTCGAAGAAGATCTCCGCCGTGTCGCTGGCGAGATTGCCGAGCTTCTTGAGCTTCTTCGAAACCTGGTAGCCCTTTACGTCCGTGGGAAACACGAACATGGAGATGCCGTTGTAGCCAGGCGCATCGCTCGTGCGCGCGAGCAACGTGATGAAGTCGCAGCGCGTGCCGTTCGTGATGTACGTCTTTGAGCCGTTGACCACGTACTCGTCGCCGACCTTCTTGGCGGTCGTGCGAATCGCGGCCACGTCGGAGCCCGCGTTGGGCTCGCTCACGCCGATGGCGCCGATCTTCTCGCCCTTGATCGCGGGGATCAGGAAGTTGTCCTTGTGCCACTGGGTGCCGAGCTTGTTGATGATCGGCGTGCACATGTCCGACTGCACGAGCAACGAGAGCACGACGCCCGCGGAGTTGCAGCGGTTGAGCTCCTCGGCCTTGACCATCGAGAACCAGAAGTCGCCGCCGCCGCCGCCCACGTCCTCGGGGTAGTGCGCGCCCAGAATGCCGAGCTCGCCCGCGCGCTTGAAGATCTCGCGCGGAAAGAGGCCCTTCTCCTCCCATTCGTCGACATGCGGAGCGAGCTCCTTCTCGGCGAACGCGCGCACCTGCTTGCGAAATAGCTCGTGTTCTTCGGTGAAGTGGCTCTTCGGCATGACGTAGGGCTCCTCTTGGCTCAGTCCCGTGCGGCTACTGGCAGAAATGAATGCTCATTCATTTAACAGAGTTCAACGGAGCCCGCAAGCAGCAGCGGACCTCCAACGCCCCCGTCGTATCCCCTTCGTAG